>DJFE01000015.1:0-4301 GCA_002432025.1 Candidatus Avelusimicrobium stercoris
CCAATATGTACCGAGATCTTACAAGGGGATGACATTTTGCGTTTTTTCTGCTACCATACGGGTATGAACCTGTTTTTGCGCGCGATGTGTGTTTTATCTCTTTCCCTTTTTGCGTCAGGCCCGCTGTCGGCGCAAAGCGTGCGCGCGTTTGTGCCCCGCAATATCAAAACATCCTTTAAAGTGCAGGTGCCACGGACCGTTAAGGTTCCCTCGTTTGCTTCCGTATCCGCCGTACAGGTAATTCCAATGCGCCCGGATGTGCAAAAGGCTTTGGCTTCTTGTGTATTAACTCCGGGGATAAAGGCGCGCTTGTCTGCATTTCATATAAAGGATTTGCCGGGCGGCGTAACGGAGATATCTCTTCCCAAAAAATCGCTCTTATTAACCGATACGCACGCTGGAACCCGCGCCGTGGCAATGCTGCAAAAGCATAAAAATTTGTCTAAACCGCAGGCGCTTGCCTGGCTTGCCGGGCACCCCCAAGAGGCCGCACTTATTTATGGTCTTCCGCGTTTTACGGGTCAAGCGTATGTTATTCGCGATTTAAAAACCGTCCAATGGCGGGAAAACCCGTGGGAGGAAACCGCCGCCCTGCGCAATACACCGTACCCGGCGCCGCGCTACGCGTTTGATTTGCTTCGCGGGATGCGTTTGTCTGCGGACGGAAAGGATTTACGCAATATTTTTAAAAACGGGCTGGACGTAAATAAAGCCTACGACTATCAAACCGCTTGGCCCGTGCTTCACTTTTCCCAAGACCCGGATTTTGCTGTCCGGTTTGCAATGAGCGAGGAAAAGCCCATTTCCATTATGTTGCACGTCGGCGGGCTTATCCCGCCGCACTACCGCACACAGAGATTGCACATACAGGAATTTACTACGCCTAAAAGTATTCCTACCAAACAAATTATGCAAATAAGCGCATTTTTAAAGGTGGGGAAAAAGCCTTGCTGGGGCCAGTTGGATTTGCTTCCCAGTGGAAACTTTTTATTTCGCCCGTATGATACTTCTCTTACAAGAGATCCGTCGTTTGTGGAGCGGGATTCGCACTTGTACGAGGTTCTTCCGCAAGACCGTATTCCGCACCGGGCCAAATAAAACGCTCCTCTCTATTTTTTTATAGGGTTTTTAGCCTAAAATTGGTACAATATACACGTTCGGGGCATGGCTCAAGTGGTAGAGCGCCCGCTTTGGGAGCGGGAGGTTCTCGGTTCAAGTCCGGGTGCCCCGATAAAGGTTTTTATATGGCCCAACAGCGTTCCTGTATCTTCAATCTTTTGCACACTCCTGCCGACATAGCGGACGAAACGGTAACAGACGGTATCCAAACCGTGGTTTCCCGCGTGTTCAAAACGCCGTTTCCCTTTTCATCTTTTGTTTTGTCTGCCGGGTTTTGCTCTCCGGCGGACGGCTGGCTGTTATTGGAAGCGCAGGTGTGTGTAAAGGAAAAATGGAGCGGATTTTATAAGTTGGGGCTTTTGTCCGGCAAAATGAAGAGCAGTTTCCCGGCGAAAGAGGACTCTTTCGGGCGCGTGGCGACGGATGAACTGGTTTTGTCGGCCCCGGCGGAAGCCTACCGCTACCGCTTAAAATTGTTTGGCGGGGCGGAAGTAACCTCGTTGGCGGTAACGGCAGTAAGCGCTTCTTTTGCGTATGACGAAAAAATCGCCGCCCGCTTGCCCGTAGGTTCGTTTGAACACGAAGTAACCCCCATTTCCCAAATGGAGCAAACCCACCCGGACCGCCGCCGCATTTGCAGCCCTACTTCGCTTTGTATGGCGTTAAATGCGTTAGGCATTAAAATCGCTTTAAAGGATTTTTTAGAAGAGGTTTTTGACCAGACGGCGGGCATTTTCGGCAACTGGGTTTTTAACGTGGCCGCGGCTTCGGCCCGCGGGGCAGAGTCGTATGTGCGGCGGTTTAGTGCGCTAAGCGAACTCAAAAATTTTATAACAGAAGACTCCTTGGTGGTGGCCAGCATCGGCTACAACCGCGGGGAACTTGCGGGTGCTGCCATAGAGCATACGCCCGGGCACTTGGTGTTAATCCGGGGTTGGAAGGACGGAAAAATTTTAGTGGCGGACCCGGCCGCTTTAAAAAAAGATTTAGTTTTGCGCGCCTACGACGCGCGGGAATTTGCAAAAGCGTGGCTGTGCAATAAAAAAGGCGCCGCGTATGTGGTGAGGAAAAAATGAAGAAATGTTTACTGTTTTTGTGTGCCGTGTTGTTATTTTCGGCCTGCGCCAAACAAGATATGAAGGATACCTTGGTGGTGGCGCACAAAGGGGAAATGGAATCCCTGGACCCGGTTTATTCGTATGACGGGGTAACTCACGGACTGTTAATTAACGTGTATGATACCCTTTTAAAGTTTGACGGTTCCTCGCTGACCGATTTGCTCCCGTCCGTTTCTACGGCAGTTCCCAGCAAGGAAAACGGACTTATCTCTGCCGACGGCCGCACTTATACCTTTCCTATCCGCAAAGGGATTAAATTCCAAGGCGGGGAAGATCTAACCCCCGAGGATGTGCGCTATTCGTTGTTGCGCTTTTTATTATCCGATGTGTCCGGCGGGCCGTCCAGTTTGCTGTTGGAGCCGGTTTTGGGAGTATCCTCTACGCGTAATGATAAGGGTGAAATCGTAGTCAATTTTAAGGCCGCCGCCAACGCCATACGCGTGGACGGGGATAATGTGGTGGTAACGCTCAAACGGCCGTTTGCGCCGTTTCTTTCCATTATTGCGCGGTGGAGTTACATCGTCAGCAAGGATTGGGCGGCTTCTCACGGGGCGTGGGACGGTACGGAAGAAACTTGGAAGCAGTTTAACAACTTTGCCAAAGATTCCTCGCCGTTCTTTGCGGTGGCCAACGGTTCGGGCCCGTTTAGCGTGGCGCGCTGGGATATTGCCGCCAAACGCTTGACCTTGGCCGCGAACGAAAATTATTTTGCGGGTGCGCCTAAATTAAAATTTATCCATATGCTGACGGTAGATGAACCCTCTACCCTGCGGCTAATGTTGGAAACGGGCGATGCGGACGTGGCGGAAATTTCCACCAAGTTTGCGGCGCAAATTAAGGGCAACCCCGATGTAACCTTGTACGACAATTTGCCCCGCCTGCGCACGGACCCGGTCATCTTTTTTACACTTGATATCAATATGCAGGCCAACCCGGATGTAGGTTCCGGCAAGTTGGACGGGCAGGGGATTCCCGCCGATTTCTTTGCCGATAAAAATTTGCGCCAAGCCTTTGAATACGCCTTTGATTATGATTCCTTTTTAAAGGAATCTATGGAAGGCCGCGGCGAGCGCGCTATCGGTCCGGCTCCGGCAGGGTTGGTCAAATACGATAAGGATTTTAAACAATATCCCTTTGATTTAAAAAAGGCCGAGGAACTCTTTAAAAAGGCTTGGGGCGGCCAAGTGTGGGAAAAGGGCTTTAAATTTACTATTACCTACAACACCAGCGGCGATATGCGCCAAATTGCGAGTGAAATTTTAAAACGCAATGTGGAAAGTTTGAACCCCAAATTTCAGATTGACTTGCGCGGGGTAACGTGGCCGTCGTTCTTGGAAAAAACCGCCAAGCGCCAAATGCCGATGTGGGCGCGCGGCTGGGTGGCCGATTACGCCGATGCGCACAATTTCTATTTCCCCTTCTTGCACAGCCAAGGGCGTTATGCGCTTTCGCAGGGATACAAAAATCCGCAGGTGGACGCGCTGATTGAGCGGGCCGTGGCGGAAACCAACTTTGCTAAGCGCAGTGCCTTATATAAGCAGGTTCATAACTTAATGCACGAGGACGCAATGCAGATTTACACCGTCCACCCCACAGGCCTGTGGGCAATGCGCAAAAACGTGAAGGGCTTTACGGATAACCCGGTGTATATGGGTATTTATTTCTACCCGATGTTTAAAGAATAGCCGTTGCGGTAAAATTTGTATTTGTGTGCGGGGCAAGGATTTTATTTCCTTGCCCCGCTTCATTTTTTAAAAAGGGACCATACTGAATTGTCAGCCCGCCAGGGGCGCGACCTGCAGGGTTTCGGGCCCTGTCGTTAATAAAATAAGCAGGTCATCCTGAATTGCCGCCCATACCGCTAGGCGGCACCCCGTAGTGTTTCTGTACGGGGTCCATTAATAGGGTTCAGGATCTACCGATTGTGTTGTTGGTTGTTGCTGTTGAACCTTAACGACAACTACCCAAGATGTAGATTCTGAAACAAGTTCAGAATGACCCCTATTTTGATAACGGCAAAAAATGTTGTTTTTATCGTTGTCTTTTTGGCTGTTTACTGTAAAG
>DJFE01000015.1:4439-93475 GCA_002432025.1 Candidatus Avelusimicrobium stercoris
GGAGAAAAAATGAAAGGTTTTATGAATACTTTATTCTGGTCGTCATCCTGGAAAGTCGTAGTCCAGGATCTGTTGTTTTGGAAGAGTGCGACAACAACTAACGGCAGATTCCCGACTAAAACACTCGGGAATGACGCCACTAGCACAAGTGGCCGCACGGTAACAGCAGGCTTTACCCTTATTGAACTATTAGTCGTTGTTCTCATTATCGGCATTTTGGCGGCGGTGGCGGTGCCGGAGTATCAGGTGGCTGTGTTAAAAAGCCGTCTGTCCAGCACAATGGCCACCGTCAAAACCATTGCCAACGCGGCTGAGGTGTATTATTTAGCCAACGGAGCCTACGCGCCGGATGACATTACGCTCCTAGATATTTCGGACGTAAATGGGTGCAGACAAATAGGGCAGGGCCGCTTGAATTGCGGAAATATTTGGTACGATTACAATGCTGGGGCGCATTGGCATACAACTAATGGACAAGACCGCATAGATGGGCGGGTGTATTTAAATGGAGTGCTGACTATTTCCTATTTACAGTATTTAGAGCATAGTCCCAATTATGCAGGGGAGCGGCATTGCGTTGTTAATGATACTTCTTCCTCTTTGGCGCACCGTGTCTGCAAAAGTATGGGTGGCACGCTGGTTAGCGGCAGCAGTACCGCATATCGCCTGCCGTAGTCTGTAAAATTCTGTTAATATACAGTTGCTTTTTGCGTCCCAAAGTGTTATAATAACATTGCGGGGTAGAGAAGCCTGGTATCTCGCAAGGCCCATAACCTTGAGATCACTGGTTCAAATCCAGTCCCCGCAATGTTTTCTATGATTACCGCCCTTACAGGGCGGTTTTTTTATGCCTGTTTTTTATGTACAATAGAAAAGAATTGTATAAGGGTTTAAGTTAGGAGGATGAAATGAACATATGTATTTTTATTGGCGGGAATAAACACTTTACCGCCGCCCGCTTGGGGGTAAAACTGGGCGAGGAATTACGGCAAAAAGGCTTTCAGGTTACGCTGGCTTGCGTAAAGGGAAAATTGAAAGCCGCCACATCTTTGCCCGTTTACGAATATACGGCAACAGCCAAACCCAAAACCTTGGCTAGCGCGCTTAAAAAGGAACACGCCGATTTTGTAATTTCGTTTATGAATTTGTCCGGCTGTGCGGCGGCGCAGGAAGCGGGGTTGCCGTTTGCCTATGCCGAAAACGAAGGCTTTAAAGAGGATAAACCGTCCAAAGACAAAAAGACCTTGCTCAAAAAGGCCAAACAGGTTTTTGTGATTAAAACCTCGGATAAGCCGCTTAATAAAAAGGCTTACACAGGCCTTAAAGTGCAGGAAGTTACCAACCCTGCCGTGTGGGTGGAGCACTACAATTACAACAAGCCCGCCTTCTTTAAAAAGGAAAATAACATCGTGGCCGTGGGCAAATTAGCCAAGGAAAGCGGCTTTGATAACCTGCTTAAAACTTGGGCGCGCTTGGCCCCGGCGCATACGACTTGGCACTTAACGATTGTGGGAGACGGCACCAGCAAGGCTGCCTTGCAAAAATTTATTGATAAAAATCACTTGCAGGCCAGTACCGAAATTGTACCCGCCCAAACCGACGTGTACAGCCTGTTGCGCAATGCGGATATTTTTGCGTACCCGGCCTTGAACCCGGCGGAAGCCGATATCCTGCTGGATGCTATGGCAAGCAAATTGCCGTGCGTGGCGTGCGAATCCGCTCCTGTTACGGCATTGGTGGCCAACGGCATTAACGGCCTTATTGCAAACGCGGGTGAAGAAGAACCCTTTACCATTGCCTTGGATGAGTTAATGGTAAACTGGGGCAAGCGTGTGGGCTTGGCGGTGGAAGCCAGCAAATTAAAAGACAAATATCCGTTTGAAGATTTTGTCCGCGCGTTTGCGCAGTTGCTTTCTTAATTATGGCCCGGCAAATTTTTAGGCCGGGCTTTTTATACGGAGTTTACCTTGCGGATTACTTGTGTGATAGGAACCTTGGGCGGTGGCGGAGCGGAGCGCGTAATGACGTATTTATGCGCGGGGCTTGCCGCGCGCGGGCACCGGGTAACCCTGCTTACATTGGATGATTCCGTGCCGGATTTTTACCAAACGCCCGCTTCCGTGGTGCGCGTGCGGGAGCATTTGGGAGCCTTTAAGGAGTCCGGCTTGTTAGGCGGTTTTCCGCGCTTGTACCGTTTAATGCGCGCGGTTGCAGATACGCGCCCGGACGCGGTTATCAGTTTTATGACCATTAGCGTACTGGCCGCCTGCTGGCTTTTGCGCGTACCCTATATTTACGCGGACCATTTGGATGTGCGGCACTTGGAATATTCGCGCAAATGGCAGGTGTTGCGCAACTTTTTGTTGGCGCGTGCCAGCCGCGTAACGGTGCTGTCCGAGCGGGACCGCAAGTTCTTGGCGATGTATTTCCCCAAGTGGCGCGTAAGCGTGGTTTATAATCCGGCAATGCCCGCGGCCACGCAAACCTATCCGCGCCCCGCGTTTTTGGCGCCCGATAAAAAATATGTGCTGGCGGTGGGTCGGCTCGTTAAACAAAAGGGTTTTGACCGCTTGTTGCAGGCTTGGCGGCGCGTGTGCGATGATTTCCCAAATTGGCGTTTGTGCGTGATTGGGGCCGGGCCGGACGAAGCGGAATTAAAGGGCTTGGCCGATACGCTAGATATCCAAGACAGCGTGCAATTTGTACCGCCCGTAAAAGGCTTGGCGGCCGTTTACCAGCACGCAGATTTATATGCAATGTCCTCGCGCGCGGAGGGCTTTCCAATGGTACTGCTGGAAGCAATGGCATCGGGGTTGCCTGCGGTCAGTTTTGCCTGTACGGGGCCGGACGTGATTATCCGTAACGGTACAGACGGCTTTTTGGTCAAGCAAAATCATACCGACCAACTGGCCGCCAAACTGGCCGAATTAATGGCGGATACCGAAAAGCGCGCACGTTTTGGCGCACAGGCGCGGTCGGTGGTGGAGCGGTTTTCGCTTGATAACTATTTAAACGCCTATGAAAATTTATGTAAGGATGCCGTAAAATGAATTTTGACGAGCCGCATATTAAAATAAGCCTGTTGGATTTAAAGCAAGCGCTTGGCCTGCGCGGGCGGGATAGCCGTTTGGTGCGCTGGGCGATGAAGTGGAGCCGGGCAAAAAAGAATTTCCTTTCTAAATTGCGCCACGGGGGCCGCACGGTTCAGCCGGGTGAAAAGTTGCGCGTACTGTTTTGGCTGGCCGGCGGACTGGGAGACGGCGCGTGTGCGCGGCGGCTGGTGCTGGCGTACCGGGAGCAAATGCCCGAAGCGCAGTTTTTTATTTATGCGCAACTGCCGGACGTGGCCAAAACGCTGTTTGGCGGAGAAGATAACACCACTATTTTGGCGGAAGAAAAAATCCATTGGGCGGATTACGATTTGGTTGTTCAGGTGTGTTTGACGGCTAAATTTTTGCACGCGGACGCTGCGCGTATCGGGCGGTTGGCTCCTACCTTTCTCCCGGCGTTTGAGCGCGCGCAGGAAGCCCAAAACAACTTGGGCGAACTATTAGATGACCCGTTTTTAACCGAGGCCGCCTTGGGCCGTTGGCTGTATGCTTGGGGCGGGCGGCGGTTTGATTTACTGTCCTATACGGGCGGGCTTGCCTTGCCACACGACGAAACGCGTCGTTTGAAAACGGAGCCTAAAATTTTGGAAAAATACGGCTTATCCGGCGTGTCTTATATTACCTTTCACGACGGAACGAGTTCCGCGCAAACGGTGGGGGATAAACGCCCCACGCGCGCTTGGCCGGCGGTGCGCTGGTGCGAGTTCTTCCGTTTGTTTAAGCGACAATTTCCGCAAATTAAACTCGTGCAACTGGGGGGCAAAAACAGCCCGGTTTACGAGGAAGCCGATTTTAATTTAGTGGGCAAAACACCGCTTTCGGACCTACCGTCCCTTTTACAAGGGGCCAAGGCGCATATTGATACGGAGAGCGGGCTCGTGCAACTGGCGCAGTATTTAGATGTAAGAAGCGTGGTTATCTTCGGCCCGACGGACCAGGAGTTTTTTGGATATGCTAAAAATATCAATTTAGCGGCCGGGCCGTGCGGCGGTTGTATGTGGAGCACGGCGGATTGGGTGTTTGCGTGCCCGCTGGGGCATAAAGTGGCCCCGTGTACCGAAGCCGTCCGCGCGCAAGACGCCTTAAAAGCACTCAAAAAAATATTAGCGCATTAAAAGCGTTTTTTAAATTGACGCGTAAACAGTGCCCAGTCGCCGCTTTTGCGGGCCAAAAAACAAAGCGTTCCTAGAAAGATAATTCCGCCGAAAAGAAGTGTAAAAAACACATTGGTGCGCGGGCCGAAAAACGCATATAAGGCCGAGGGGAAAAGCGCCAAAATGTTTACGGCCACCAACCGCGCCGCCACCCGCAGAGAATACATATATTCCACTTGCGGAAAATGCTTTTTAAAGAGTAAATAATTAATAAACAAACTCACCGCGCAGCACCCCGCCTGTGTGTACGGGTACGCATACGCGCCGAACACCCTCATTGTAAACGGCACCAATACGATAAATAAGATAATTCCCGCCAGCGCATAGGGCAGGCTTTCCTTCACCTTCCGGCCCGCCGCCACTACATTGTTTTGCATTAAAATCGGCCCCATAAACCACATCATTGCCATTAGCGGGCGCAAAAAATTAGCCGCGCCGTGTACATCTTGCGGGGTAAAGTTTCCGCGCTCAAAAAAGAGCGAAATAATTTCCGGCGCGTAAAAACAAGTAAATACCGATAGTGGCGTAAGCAAAAAAAGCACAAAATGCTGGGTGGTTAAAAAATCCCGGTTTAGTTGGTTCCAATCGTTTTGGGCGGCGCTTTCGGTTAATTGGATTTTGGAAACGTTGGTAACGCGGAGCGTAAAAATTTCAGTCGGCGAGTCGGACAGTTGCCGCGCATAGTTAAGCGCGCTGACCATCCCGGCAGAAAGTCCGCTGAGTAAATAAAGCGGAAGCACGCTGCTGACGATGTTCGCCAGTTCAATGGCTTGGTTGCTAACGAGGTTTGCCGTCAATTTCTTGTGCCAGCCAACACCGTGCACGCCAAAGGACCAGTTGAGTTCTTTTTTTAGCGCGCATAAAAAGACGATTGCCTGTACCGCATTGGCCGCCAAAAAGCCGTATATCATACTGACTACGCCACAGGTGCGCCCAAAACACAGCAGGCAAATAAAGGGCAGCAGGGCGTTTAGCGGGGTAAACACGGCGGCAGTAAAGCGACGGTACATTTCCAACACGGCGGTTAAATAGGCAACTAGCAGTTGCAAACCGAATAACAAAAAGCCGAGCGAAATCAGCCCGCGCTCAGCCGTCAGTTGGGCAAGGTCAAAACGGGATAAAAGTTTTCCTAGCGCCACCGGGCAGAAGAATCCTGCCGCCGTTAGCACAGCCGCCAGTAAAATATAGAAATATAAAAACCTGTTTAAAAGGGCCCGCCCGCCGTGTGGGGTTTTGGCGTCCTGCGCCATTGCCTCCGGGATGATGACGGCGGCGTTCATCCTCTGTAAAAACGTTAGTCCAAATCCCATTATCATAATGAGGTAAAAATACACGTCGGTCGTCTTGCCTGCGCCGAAATAAAGCGCAATTAAAAGCGCGTTGGCAAACGATACCAGTTTCCACGTCAGCGTGGCCCCCACGGCCAGCGCGGCGCCGAAAGAATAGGAAGTGGGCTTAAAAAGATGAACCATATTTGATATTATAATAATTTAGGAGAGATTATCGTGAATACTGAATTTGAACCTGTTATCGGGTTGGAAATACACGTCCAACTCGGAAGCAAAACCAAGTTGTTTTGCTCTTGCCCCAACGGCGTGGGCGATGATACCAAACCCAACACCGCCATTTGCCCTGTTTGCGCCGGACATCCGGGCGTATTACCCGTACTAACGGAAGGGGCCCTGGAACTTGCGGTGCGTGCGGGGCTTTCTATGAATTGCAAAACGAACGAATATTCCTCGTTCTCGCGCAAACATTATTTCTATCCGGATTTGCCCAAGGGCTACCAGATTACCCAAAACGAAGAGCCGATTAACGGCGCGGGCTATATTGAAATTACGTTTGGTCCCAAAGAAAATTTGCAAAAAAAGCGCATTGGTATTCACCACGCGCACTTGGAAGAGGACGCCGCCAAATCCTCCCACTTTGCAGATCACTCCTTGGTGGACTATAACCGCGCTGGGTGCCCGTTGTTGGAAATCGTGTCTATGCCCGATTTGCGCTCGCCCGATGAAGCCTATGCCTATTTGACCGAAATCAAACGCTTAATGCGCTGGGTAGGCGCTTCCAACTGCGATATGGAAAAGGGCGAACTGCGTGTGGACGTGAACATTTCCTTGCGCCCCAAAGGACAGGAGAAATTCGGCACGCGCGCGGAAATCAAAAATTTAAACTCGTTTAAAGCCGTCAGAGACGCGCTTAACTACGAAATCAACCGCCAGACGGAAATTTTAAACGCGGGCGGACAGGTAAAGCAGGAAACCCGCCTGTGGGATAAAGAAGAACTGGTTACCAAGCCGATGCGCTCCAAAGAGGACGCGTTGGATTACCGCTATTTCCCGGAGCCGGATTTGCCGCCCGTGGTGTTAAAACACGACTGGCTGGAAAATGTAAAGGCCCATATGCCCGAATTGCCGGGTGCCAAGGAAGCACGCTTTATGAAAGCCGGCTTGTCCGCTTACGATGCGGGCGTGCTGACGAGTTCGCGCGAAATTGCCGCCTATTTTGAAGAAGTGGTAAAGGGCGGAAAAGTGTCTTTAAAGACGGCCTCTAACTGGATTCAAACCGACCTGTTGGGCGTGTTAAACGCCGAAAAGAAGGAAATCCAAGATTCGCCTATTCCGGCCGCCCGCTTGGCGGAACTCTTGGAACTGGTGGAAAGCGGCAAAATCAACCGCAAACAGGGCCGCGAAGTGTTTGACGAAATTTGGAAGACGGGCGAAGCCCCGGCCGCCGTGGTGCAAAAACGCGGTATGGTGCAGGTGAGCGACGAGGGGCAATTAGAGGCTTGGGCCAAGGCCGCCATTGAGGCCAACCCCAAGGCCGTGGCCGATTATAAAAAAGGCAACAAGGCCGCTATTGGCGCCTTGGTGGGTGGCGTAATGAAACTCAGCAAAGGCAAAGCCAACCCGCGCATTATCAGCCAGTTGTTAGGCAAGTTGCTCGCGTAAGTATCCGCCCAGCAAAGTTTAAAAAGCCGGCCTCTTTTGGGGCCGGCTTTTTCTGCTGTATAATAGTCCAATCCTTGGGGATGACGAAGATTATTCCAAGTAGCAGGCGTCAGCCCCACAAAGGTTTTTGCAGAGTTTTTTTCCGCGCTCACTTGCTCCTAAACAACTCGTTTTGCCGCGCTGGTTCTCCGTATATTGATCGGTATATTTAAAATAATGGTAATACACAATGTTGTGCCCAGCGGGGTTGTTGTCAGTGCCACGGGTTAAACTATCCCACCCGCTAAAAGAGCCCGCATTTAAATCCCAGCGGTTTTTTTGACAAATTAAATCATACAGTTTTCCCTCTTCTGTGCACCCCGGTAGTGTAATGTCTAGGTCGGCCCAGTAGTCGGGGTATTTCCCGGTGGAAAGGTAATAAAGTTCTATCATTTCGCTTAATTTTTTACCGATTGTTTGTATTTCTGTAAAGCGGGCTTTATCTACTGCCAGTTGGTATTGCGGTACGGCCACCGCGGCCAAAATACCGATAATCAGCACCACTACTAATAATTCCATTAATGTAAAACCTTGTTTCATTATAGTCTCCTTGCAGGCAATAAAAAACGGCTGTTGTGGATGAGCTACGCTAATAACCCAAACAAAACAGCCGTGGCCTCCCGTTTAAATAAACGGAAAGCACTCGGCACAACCCGCGCGGGTAATTAGTCCGCCCGGATTGTGCCTATAACGTGCTGTTTTTGGATTAGCGTATGCCTTTGAATGTTCAAAAGCTTACCCCTTGCGGGGCGCCAAAAACAGATTCAAATTGTAACAGGGCGTGTAAGGCCCGTTTTAACAGCCATCTCCTTGCCGTAAATATATAGTTATTCTAACAAATTTATCCTTTTTGTGTGTTTGTGCCAACTAACCCAAAACAGCCCGTGCCAAACGGCGCATAAAACGCTACCATAAAAACACACATAGAGGCAGCGCGTAAGAGGGGAGTCCTATTTGACCCGGGGGGTTAAAAGTTGCTATCATTTATGTGTAGAAGTAAATACCTATTAGGAGAAAGAAATGAAAAACTTACTCAAAGTTGTTTTGGTTCTGGCCTTGGCCGCCGGCTTGACCGCCTGCAAAAAGAACGTAAAAGATGACGCCAACGCCGACCTGACTGCCGGTGCCGGTACCGAAATGGTAATTGAAGAAACCGAAACGGTAACGGAAGTTCCCGCCCAGGAAGTTTCTTTGGGTGTGGTGCATTTCGCTTTGGACAAATACAGCCTGTCCTCCGATGCCCGCAAAATTGTAGAAGCCAACGTGAAGGCCATTAAAGCCGCCGCGTCTGCCACTTCCTACCAAGTAACCGTAGAAGGTAACTGCGACGACAGAGGCACCATCGCTTACAACATCGCCCTCGGCCAAAAACGCGCCGACGAAGTGAAAGCGTATTACGTGCGCCTCGGTATTCCGGCCGCTAACATTACCACCGTATCTTACGGCGAAGAAAAACCGGTCTGCTACGAAGCCACCCAGTCCTGCTGGGCGCAAAACCGCAGAGCCGATACGTTGTTAAAAGTCAACTAATCGCTTGTTTTGAATAAGGAGCCCGGACCCAAAATGAAAAATGTTACTAAACTACTTTTTATGGCAGGTTCGGGCTTTTTGTTGTCCGGCTGTATCGCCAGCGAGCGGGATATGAGCACGCTCAAATTGCAGTTGCAGGAACTTAATGCCACGATTGTGCAAATGCAAGCCAACCAAGCCGAACTCGCCGGGAAAATGGACGAACTCAACAGCAATTTGTCCGCTTCCAACGAAAATTTGGCCCAGGTAGATGCGCAAATTAACAAATTGTCCGCCAAGTTGGACGATTTGTCCGTCTCTGTCCGCACGGCTCCCGCCGCCGCGGCCCAAGCGGAAAATGCACAAGCCGCCCAGCCGGCCGCCTTGTTGCCCTCGGATTTGTTTGCCGAAGCCAAGAGCCACTTGGATAAAGGTGCTTACGAGCCCGCCGCAATGGGCTTTAAACTCTACATTTCCAAATACCCGGACAGCGAAAACGTGGAACAAGCCTATATGTATATGGGCGATGCGTACATTGCCGCGGGGCAAACCAAACCCGGGGCGGTTGCTTACGCCACCTTGCTGCAAAAATTTCCGAAAAGCAAATTAATTCCGTCGGCGCGGTTGAAATACGCGCTGTCCATTGTGCCCCTTGGCAAAAAAGACGAAGCCAAACGCTATTTGTCCTCCGTTGTGCAGGATTTCCCGGCTTCGCCCGAGGCTAAAAAAGCCAAAGCCGAGTTGACCAAAATCAAATAAACGCGTGTAACGCGCGGTTCCTTTTTATTATGAAAAAACTGTTTTCCCTTTTACTTATTGCAGGGGTTCTTATCACTTTTGCGGGGCGCGTAATGGCGGCCCAGCCCAAGACGGATGTGTATATCGGCATTACCTCGGTGGGGGATAAACGCCTGCCGGCTATCGGTATGCCGCCCTTCCGCTATACGGACGAAAAGGCCCAGCCCGCCGCCGTGTTGGTGCACGACGTAATGCGGGCGGATTTGCTGTTTGCCCGCTATTTTGACGTTACCGAGGATGGCCCGGCCTTTAATTCCCAGCATTTAAGCCAGCAGTTAAACCAATGGGGCGCGGCCCACGCCAGTTATTTGCTGGCGGGTGATATCACTTATGCAGCCCCGTATTTTACAATTAAAATTTATGTTTACGATATTTCTACCCGCACGTCCGTTTTTGCCAAGGCCTTCAAGGGTACCGAAAGCAGCCTGCGCAGACTGGCGCATATTGCTTCGGACCAGATTGTCTCCGCCTTGATGGGCAAACGCGGCATTGCCGATACCAAAATCGCTTTTGCCAACAACTCCACCCGCCACAAAGAAATTTATGTAGTGGATTACGACGGCGAAAACTTGCAAAAATTAACCAACGACAAGAGCATCGCCATTTTGCCCCGCTGGTCCAAGGACGGCAAAATCTTCTACACCACTTATAAATATAAAAACCCGGATATCTTTGCGATTGACTTGCGCGCGGGGAAAATCGCCCCGGTGATTATCCGCGGCGGCTTGTCGCTTATCGGCGGCGTTTCGCCTGACGGCAAGGCCTTGGCCTTTACCAGTTCCGGCGGCACAAACCCGAGCATTTATATTTACAACTTGGAAACGCACGCCAAAACCCGCATTACCAATAAGGCCTCGGTGGACGGTTCCCCGTCTTATTCGCCCGACGGCAAGTATATTACCTTTGTGTCCAACCGCGCGGGCAACCCGCAGATTTATGTAATGGAACTCGCCACCGGCGAAACCCGCCCGCTGACGAAAACCTTTAACTGGTCCGACAGCCCCCAATGGTCGCCCACCGGGGAGTGGATTGTGTTCACGGGGCGTGAATCGCCCTATCACCCGATGGATATCTTTTTGGTGGACTTAACGGGTACGCAAATCCGCCGCTTGACCACCGATGCGGGTTCCAACGAGGACCCGACCTGGTCGCCGGACGGCCGCTTTATCGCGTTCACTACCACGCGCAACGGCAAACGCCAGTTGTATATGATGGATATGGACGGCAGCGCGCCGCACCTGCTTGCGGACTTAAAGGGCGACTCCTTTACGCCGCATTGGAGTTTTTAATTTAGTTGGAATATGTAAAAAATCCCCGGGGTTTGTGCTCCGGGGATTTTTTATGCGCAAGTCGGGTACAAACTGAGGGGTGTTATGGGGACTGGGATTTTTCGCGGGTCTGTGGTCAGCGCTCCTGCCCCGCAGTTTCGTATCCCGTAGTATATTTACGGGCTCTTGTTGTGATTAAAATTCTCCGTTGACCAATAAAAAACCGCCCCCGGCGAAAATATCGGGGGCGGTGATACTACATTAAATACTTGTTATTTGCAGACGGAAAGACCCGTTTCCTCACAATCAGCGTTGGGGTATTCCTCGCAGCAAGCCTCTTTGGAGCCCTTGGGCAAAAAGATAGTATAGGCGTCATCGTTGACTTCAAAGGAGGCTCTCAAACCGTCTTCATCCTTGGAGTACCAGATGTCGTTGATATCCATATCTTCCATTTCGGCATTTTCATCAATAGCCTGCATCATAATAACGGCCTGCCCAGCCTTGGTGGCGGGGTTTTCTTGCGCCAGCGCCCCAACGAGCAACAAGGCGCCCAAGCCCAAAATTAAGAACAGGCTGATAATAGCCAACCACCACGGGTGGGACGGCGTATCGGGCAGTTCGTCTCCGGGCTGGAAGTCCGCGCGGACAACATACGTTTCCGCAATATAATCGTGCAAGGCGCGTTTGCGGTTGGTAAGCCCGGCCATTACGTACCCAATGTACACGGTAACATAGGACAGAATTTTAGCAAATGTGCGGCCCGTCGCGCGGCCAAAGCCGATGCGTCCGCCATCTTTGCCGATTACCTTAATGCCCATAATGCGTTTGCCGAAGGTGGCCTGTTTGGCGCCGCTTTCCAGCAAGGCAAAATAAAGCCAGTACGAAATAGCGCCCAACACTTGCCACAAAATGTAAATGGCAACCATTACCGCCAGCGTTCCTGCGGCGGTGTCTTCGGTGGCTTGGCTGAGTTTTACGCCCTGCCACATCATCAGCGGTACGCAAATGATGGCCGGCGGAATAGCCACTAAAATACCGTCAATCACAAAAGCGACGGCGCGTTTCCAAAACCCGATATACGGTGCGTTCATAGTTTTTTCTCCTTTTTATGTGGACCGTGCGCATTTAAAATGCGTTTAACGGCCCCAAATCACTTATTTGCGCGGTTTTTTGTAGCAGCGGCGGCAACGGGCCTGATAGGCGTCTGTTGTGCCTACTACAATGCGCTTTTTGTCTTTGCTGATACGTTGCGTGAAACTGGCCGGATTGCCGCACTTGGTGCAGACGGCCAGGTTTTTGGTAACGTATTCGGCCTGCGCCAAGAGGGCGGCCGTTACTTCAAACGGTTCGGCGCGGTAGTCGGTATCTAACCCGGCTACAATCACGCGCTTGCCGGCCTTGGCCAGTTTGTTGCATACTTCTACAATACCAAAATCAAAGAAATTAATCTCGTCTATGGCGATAACTTGCGTGTCTTTTTCCACCAGCGGCAAAATTTCGGACGACGATTTTACGCACGTGGCCGCCACCTTGTTTTGGTTGTGGCTGGTAATGCTGTCAATGCCGTAGCGCGTGTCAATCTTGGAATTGAACAACTGCACCTTTTGCCGGGCGATAAGCGCAATGCGCACGCGGCGGATGAGTTCCTCCGTCTTGCCGGAGAACATACACCCGCAGATTACTTCTATCCAACCTTGTTTGTGATATATTAACGGATTAGCCATTTTTTAATCTCTTAAATCTCCTTGCCCGCGCCACGGATACCAATAGGTGTCCTCGGGCAGTTGGGCTTGGGCGCGCTTGTCGCCCCCGCACAAAATGTTAATGCGGAACGCAAACGATAAGTTTTGGTTGCGGTCGCGCACGGTAAATTCCAGGCGCGCGTCGTGAAAATCGCGCGAAACGCGGATGAGTTTGTTAAAGCCTACTAAACTGCCGCGGAACAGTACCGCATCTATCCCCAGGTCCGCAAACCATTTGCCGCTGGCGGGGCGGATACCCCAAGTGGTTGTAACGGTGTAGCGGTCGGAATTGGTTTCGTATTTGGAACCGGGGTCAATATAGTCGGCAAAGTTGTTGAGTCCCAAACCGATTAACTGGTTTTTATAAACAAAGTTGGACTGGGCGATAAAACTGACGTTCTTTTCTTCCAAGTCGTACTGGTCCTGCACAAAGAAACTTACCGCGCCGTCCGGCGAGTTGTAACCCCACTCCAACAGGAGCGGCTCTATGCGGGATTTTAGGTGCTTCCAATTTTGCTCGTAGCCGAAGCCGTCTTTTAAACTGTATGTATAGTCCGAAAGGTCAAACCCCGTTTTAAAGCGGACATAGGTGTTAAAGGTCGGGCGGTAATAATTGGTTAAATACAGGCGGTTCTTTTCAATGCCTTTATCGTGAGAAACTTGGTCCGAAGTAATGGTGCCTGTGGAAAGGCGCTTGGTAAATTGGTAGCCGAAATCCGTAGAGCCCAAGAAGGTATGCGTCTGCATATTTAACTGGGTGCCAATGCGGCCCACCCAGGCGTCCTTGCCGTCCTTATATTGACTGTCAGCAAAGGTAACGGTTTGGTCGTAAAACACCTGCGGCGTAAACGTCAGCCCGCGGGAAAGGCGCAGGGCCTTTTCCGTCGTCCACTTGGCGTGGGCTTGGCGTTGGTAGGGGCCTTCCTCGTTGGGAATACCGTTTTTATATTGCAAAGTGGAGGTGTTGTTAAAATCCACTTCCAAGTGGTGCGCGGCCTTTAACAAGGGGTCGTTAAACGGCAGCAGCGCGTATTTGATTTCCGGCAGGACGCGCTTTTCCGCCATAAACTCTTTTTTGTACAAGTAATCAAAAATATCCTTTTGCTGGTAACTTACGCGCAGGGTAGAGCGGCGGGTTTGGCGCGCCAAAGAGAAGTTGGTTTCCTGGTCCGGCATAAAAATATACGGGTTGCCGCGGAAGAAGGTGTCATAAAAATACGGGTCGGACACCATACGGAATTGCGTTTGAAACTGGTACAGCGCGCCGGTGGGGTTATTGAAATGGTCGGAGGAGTCGTACATTTCCCACCAGTAGCCGCCTTGCACGCCCCAGCGTTTCGTGCTGGCGAGGTCTATTTCGTCGTTATCGGCTTTGTCATTAATGTAATACACTTCGCCGCTTCCGCGTAACGTGTCGGATTGTACGGCGGTCAGTTCTCCGCCAAAGCCGAACGAGGATTTGGTATAGTAGTCCAAATTCAGTTTAGGGCGCAGTTGCAAAAAGGGCTGGAAGACGGTGGACGTCATAATACCAAAGCCCGTTTTGTTGCTTTGGGTAAATTCTACATAAGTGGTCCACGGTTTTTGGGAATCCAGCGAGCGCCAAAATACGGGCAGATAAAACACGGGAAATCCGTCCAAGCGCAATACAGCGTTGGTGCCGAACACGCGCTTTTGCGGCGAAACGGTCAACTTGCCGACGGAAAGCGTATAGTGCGGGTCGGCTTTATCACAGCAGGTTACGGTGGCCCCGCGCAGGGTCTGCTTGCCGTTTTGCGAGGACATTTCCTTGGCGGATAAAATGCGCAGAGGGGGATATTCGGTGGAAATATTTTCCGCCGTAAAATCTTTTGTGGTGTAATTGACGGAAATATTATTCCCTTCCAATACGCCGCCCAATCCGTCCTCCACCTTCATCGGCCCGATGGACGTAATTTGCGTGTTGGCTTGGTCCAGCGAAATATTTTCGCCCGTTACGGTGCGTTTTTTGCCGTCTTGGGTTTTTTGGATGACGGTTACGTTGCCCGAAAGATTTACTTTTTTGTCATTGGGTTCTACGGTGGCTTTGTCCGCCGTGAAATAGACAAAGGCGTCGCTGTCGGGCGCGGGCAAAACATTGTCCGAGCCCCACCCGGGCACGGCGAAACACAAACAAGCCAGCAAGAACAAAGGAGAAAAGCGTTTCATTGTAAATTTTCTTTTTGGGCGCGGTAAATGGCGTACATTGCCGCCCCTACTCCGCCGATGTTGGGGTTTTGCGAAACGAGCAGTTTCAAGCGTTTAAACGGCGTTTTGAACGGCTGGGCATCCAATACGCGTTTGACGGCGGGCATAAAATATTTGGCTGCGCCGGACACGCCGCCCGTCAGCACAATGGTATCTACGTCTAGCACGAGCATAAAGTTGGCAAGGCCTACGCCTAGGTAATACCCAGTGTCTTCCCACACCTTTAAAGCGGCCTTGCAGCCTTTTTCGGCGGCGCGGGAGACGATTTCTATTTTAAAATCCGCTTCTGCTTTAACCATTTGGGCCAAAATGGAGTCGGGGTAGTCCACGATTGCATCATACACCCGGCGTTTAATGCCAATCGTGCCGACAAACGCTTC
This sequence comes from Candidatus Avelusimicrobium stercoris, assembly GCA_002432025.1. Lineage (GTDB taxonomy): Bacteria > Elusimicrobiota > Elusimicrobia > Elusimicrobiales > Elusimicrobiaceae > Avelusimicrobium > Avelusimicrobium stercoris. Next base: position 19,617 of record DJFE01000015.1, read on the forward strand.
CAAACACCCACGCGCGCCGCACCCGCACAAGGGGCCAGTGGTTAAATCGGCAATTTTTGTGTGCCCGATTTCGCCCGCGGTACCGTTGGAGCCTTGGTAAAGTTCTTTATTGATAATCATCCCGCCGCCTACACCCGTGCCCAACGTAACTACGAGGACATTGGTGCCTTGGCGTTTTAAATCGGCTTCATATACGCCCCAAGCGGCCAAGGTGGCGTCGTTGGCGATAACGGGGCGGATACCCGTATGCTTAAACAGTTGTTCCGCCATTGGCCAGTCGGTAACGTCTTTAAATTTTAAGTTGGGGTTATAGCGCAGAACACCGTTTTGGTTGTCCACATCCCCCGGAGCGCCCACGGCCACGGCTACGCGCTGGTCGGCAAATTCCTTTTGGATAGCGTTGATAAAATCGCCGATTTGCGCAATAAAGCCCTTGGAACCCTTGGAATAATCCGTTTCAATTTTTTCTTTGCGGAAGATTTCCCCGTGTTCGTTCATTACAAATAATTTAACAAAGGTTCCGCCGATATCTACGCCTACGCCAATCATAAATTCTCCTTACTTTCCGGGTGAGCGTGGTTATACACGCTTTTTAATTTTTCAAGCGATACGTGGGTATAAACCTGCGTAGCCGCCAAACTTTTGTGTCCTAACATCTCTTGTAAACTTCTTAAATCACAGCCGTTATTTAGCAAATGGGTGGCAAACGAGTGCCGCAAACTGTGCGGGGTAACCTTGCGCGCCAAGTGCGAACGGATGGCCGTATTTTTAAAAATGTACGCCAAACCGTCCCCCGTCAGCGGTTTGCCGTTTTTGTTTAAAAAGAGCGCATCGTCCGGCTGGGGGTTCTTTCGCTGGGCCAAATAGATTTTTAAGGCGTTTAACGCTTCATCCGTTACAGGCACCAAACGCTCCTTAGACCCTTTACCAAACACTTTTACCAGACCGTTAAAATAGTCCACATCCTTTATGCGCAGGCCCGTTATCTCGCTGCGGCGCAGACCGCTGGAATACATCAGTTCAAAAAGGGCCTTGTCCCGCGCGGCAAAATGCTTGCTGTGGGCGGCGGTGTCTAACAGCCGGTCCGTTTCCGCCACGGATAAAAATTTGGGCAAAATCTTTTGCCGTTTAGGGGCGGGCAACAGTTTGAACGGGTTACGTTCCAACTTGTCCTCCGCCAGCAAAAACGCCGCAAAACTGCGCAAGGAAGCAATCTTGCGCAAAATAGTATTGCGCGCGGGATCCTCGTGCGTTTGCAGGGCGGCTAAAAAAGAACGGATATTGGCGGAAGTAAAATATTTTAAATCGTTTTGCTTCCGCGCCTTAAAAAAGGCCAAAAACTCCTGCAAGTCCGCGTGGTATGCACGGATAGTGTGGAACGAAAAATTTTTGTTTTCCAAGCGTTTTAAAAACGCGTTAATCCACTCTTCCATATTTTGTTGCCCGTTATTTGGTTTGGGCCGTCTTGGCCGCGTGGGCGGCCTTAATCTGCGCGATTTCCTCGGGCGTTACCGTTACAATCGTTTTGCATTTGGGGTAACCAGAGCAGCCCAAAAATTCCCCGCGTTTAGAGGTGCGCAACACCATCGGTTTGCCGCATTTTTCGCAAAGGCGGTCCGTAACAATCGGGCCCGTGGAAGCCACCTTGTGCCCTTCGGCGTCCAAGGAATATGTATTCTTGCACTTGGGGTAAGCCGAGCAGGCCAAAAATTTGCCTCTTCTGCCGGTGCGGATTACCATCGGCGCCCCGCATTTGTCGCAGACTTCGTCGGTTTTTTCGGGCTGGACCTTTTCGCCGGAACTCGTCAAATTGATTTTGCCCTTGCACTCCGGGTCGCTGCAAACGAGATACTCGCCGAAGCGGCTTCTCTTTTTGAGCATCATTTTGCCGCAAATCGGGCATTTTTCGTCCGTTTCCTTGGCGGCGGGGCGTTGCATTCCCTTGTCTGCTTCGGCCAGTTCTTGCTTGAAATTGCCATAAAAGTCAGAGAGCAGATTGACCCATTTTTGGCTGCCTTCGGCCACTTTATCTAATTGTTCCTCTACGCCTGCGGTATAGGAAAGGTCCATAATTTCCTTAAAGAAATCCTTTAAACTGTCCGTAACCGTAATGCCTAGGTCCGTGGCGACCAATTTGCTCGTTTTGGGTTGGCGCGCAATGTATTTGCGGTCCAAAATCGTTTTAATGGTCGGCGCATAAGTGGACGGACGGCCGATGCCGTGCTTTTCAAGCGTTTTAATCAAACTGGCTTCGTTATAGCACGGGGGCGGGGTGGTTTTGTGGTCCTTGGTTTTGATGTCTAACAGTTTCAGTTCGTCGCCCTCGGCAAGCACCGGCAGCAAAGCGCTGGCATTTGCGTCGTCGTTGGACGCGTCGTCATCCTGGTCCTTATAAATGGATAAGTAGCCCGGAAATTTGACCGTGCGGCCGCTGGCGCGGAGCATACATTGTTTTTCCTCGCCCGAAGCAATATCAATAGAAACCGTATTGAAAACGGCGTCGGCCATTTGGCTGGCCACAAAGCGAAGCCAAATCAGTTCATACAGTTTGTACTGGTCGGCGGTTAAATAGGGTTTCATCGCCTGCGGCGTGCGGCGCACGTCGGTGGGGTGGATAGCCTCGTGGGCTTCCTGCGCGCCCATTACTTTGCTTTTGTAAACAGGCTGTTTGGCGGGCACAAAGGCCGGGCCGTATTTCTCTCCGATGAACTTTTTGGTTTGCTCCTGCAACAGTTTGGATACATTGAAAGAGTCCGTTCTCATATAGGTAATAAGACCGATGGTCTGGCCGGAAATTTCAATACCTTCGTAAAGGTGCTGGGCCGTCATCATCGTTTTTTGGGAAGGAAAGCCCAATTTGTTGTACGCATCCTGCTGCATAGAACTGGTAATAAAGGGCGGTTTCGGCTTTTGCTTTACTTCCTTCTTTTCCACCTTGGCTACTACATTGGGGCCCTTTCTTAACAGGTCCGAAAGCGGAGCCAGTTTTTCCGGCTTGTCAAAAACGGTGGTTTTAACTTTATAATCTTCGGCAAACAGTTTATACGTGGTGGTTTGCTCTACATTTTTGCCCTGCCATTTGGTTACACGCGCCCAAAAGGATGGTGCGGCATTGGGTTTTTCAAACTGGGCGCCGATGGTCCAGTATTCCTGTTCTTTAAATTCGGCGATTTCCTTGGCCCGTTCGGCTAGCAACCGCACGGCTACGGACTGCACGCGCCCCGCGGACAAGCCGGAGGTAATCTTCTTCCACAAGAGGGGGGATAATTTGTAGCCTACAATGCGGTCCAAAATGCGGCGCGCCTGCTGGGCGTTGACGAGATTGTCGTCAATTTTGCGGGCGTGCGCAAAGGATTCCTTAATGGCCGAGGGTGTAATTTCGTGAAAGAAGATACGCTGATAGCGGTCTTTGGGGAGTTTTAACAGTTCTACCAAGTGCCACGCGATGGCTTCGCCCTCGCGGTCAGGGTCGGTAGCGAGGTAAATTTCGCTGGCGTTTTTGGCCGCGGCGGTCAGTTCGGCAATCAGCCGTTTGGCGCGCTCCACCGGTACATAAGTGGGATTGAAGCCGTGCTCAATATCTACACCGATATCCTTGGAAGGCAAATCGCGTACGTGCCCAAAGGAACTGCGCACAATAAAATCGTTTCCTAAAATTTTGCTGATGGTTTTCTGTTTTGTGGGAGACTCCACAATAACCAATTTTTTACCTTTTACATTGGTGCTTGCCATAATTCACTTCCTTATAAAGTGTTAAAATTTGCTCTTGCTGTACAGGCCATTTTCGCAGGCCAAAAATCCTTTTACTTCCAAATCAAATAAAAGTGAGGCCGCTTCGGGCACGTCGGCGTTAATTGCCTCGGCTATCTGGTCCAAACTGGCCTGGCCGCCGCCTACGGCGGCCATTACTTCGCGCTGCCGGGGTGTCAATTCTTCCTCCGGCTTTTGGGGCGTGTCGTCCTTCTTTTCAAAGAAGCGGCTGTCCAACCCAAAGCGCAGTTGCTGTGGTATATAGTCTAGTATATCTACAACAGAGGTTACAACCCCTGCCCCGTCTTTTATTAGGTTATTTGGGCCGCCGGACTGCGGGCTGTCTATGGGGCCGGGTACGGCTAAAACGTCTTTTCCCATTTCCAGCGCGAGTTTGGCGGTAATCAGCGCGCCGGACTTTATTTCGCCCTCTACCACCACAACGGGCTGAGAGAGCGCGGCAATAATGCGGTTTCGGCGCGGAAAATGGAAGGCGTTTGGCGGACGGTTAAACGGCAGTTCGCTGATGACGGCCCCGCCGTGCTCCAAAATGGCCTTTTCCAAGGTGCGGTTTTCGGGCGGATAACAACGCCCTACCCCGGTGCCGATAACGGCTACCGTCGGCTTTTTTAGGCGGACGGCCGCAGCGTGGCACTCGCTGTCCACCCCCCGGGCCAACCCGCTGACAACCGTTACCCCGCAGGCGGTCAAATCGCCCGCCAATTTAGCGGCGGCGCGGCGGCCGTAAGGGGTAATTTTGCGCGTGCCCACCATCCCCACGCAGGCCTGTGTGAGAGGGGGAAGTTTGCCCAGTACATAGATAACGACCGGGGCTTCCTTGATATTTTTTAAAGATTGCGGATATTCCTCGTCTTCCGGCAGATAAATGTGTCCGCCCAAGGCGGCGGTTTTATCCCACTCTTCTTGCGGGTCCAGCGCAAAGGCGGCCTGTAACAGGTGGGTGGCGGTGGATAGATTTAAATTGGCTTCTTTGGATAAGGTCTGCGCATCTTGGCGCAGGATTTCCTCGGCGGAGCCGAAGATTTCAATCAGCCGTTCCAGCCAATCGGCCCGGAAGAACAAAAAAGCGTTTAAGCGGATTCTTGCCAGCCGTTCGGCGGCGGAAACGGACGGATTCATATTAAATGTCAGCCACTCCTTTGCGGTCTAACGGGCGGTATTGCATTACTTCCACCAAATGTTTGACTTCAATATTGTCTTTTCCGTCCAAGTCGGCAATAGTACGCGCGGTTTTTAAAATTTTATCCAAACTGCGGGCGCTTAATCCAAACTTGCGCATAGCGGTTTCCAAGATAGCATCCGCCCCGGCGGGAAGCGGGCAAAAGTCCTTAATTTCCTTAGGCGTCATAAACGCGTTGGCCGTGGTGGCGGAGTTAGCAAAGCGTTTGCGCTGGATTTCTCGCGCCTTTAACACGCGCTCACGGATTTGGGCCGAGGTTTCTCCCTCGCTCTTTTTATTCCAGTCGGAATATTTAACGGGGTTTAAATTAACGGTTAAATCAATGCGGTCCAATAGCGGGCCCGAAATGCGCGACTTATAGCGGTTTACCTGCATAGGCGAACAGGTGCAGGGCTTTATTGGGTCGCCCAAGTGTCCGCAGGGGCAGGGGTTCATTGCCGCAATTAACGTAAAGCGGGCTGGATAGGAAACAGTTTCTTTGGCGCGGGAAATGGTTACGCGGCCATTTTCCAGGGGTTCGCGCAATACCTCTAAGGACGAGCGGGAAAATTCCGCAAATTCGTCCAAAAACAGCACGCCGTTGTGCGCCAAGGACACTTCGCCCGGGCGCGGCGTGGAGCCCCCGCCGATGAGGGCCACATCCGAAATGGTGTGGTGTGGGTCCCGGAACGGGCGGCGGGTCAACAGGCGGCTCTTGCCCATTAAGTTGCAAATGGAGTAAATTTTGGTAATTTCTAACGATTCTTCCTGCGTGAGTGGCGGCAAAATGCCCGGGAAGCGTTTGGCAAGCATACTTTTGCCCGTGCCCGGCAGACCAATCATCAGTACGTTGTGCCCGCCTGCGGCTGCAATTTCCAAGGCGCGCTTGGCGAGGGCTTGGCCCTTTACTTCGCTGAAATCCAATTCTTGTACGGGGGCTTCTTCCTCTTGGGGCACATAGGCCAGTTTTACGTCCTGCAAGGTCTGTTTGCCTTCCAAGTATTCGGCCAAGTCTTTTAGCGTGTGCGGCGTGATAAACGGCGCGCCGGACACTTGCCCTTCCAATACGTTTTGCGGGGGAATAACGGCGGTTTTGCCCAGTTTCTTGCAGGAAATGAGCATCGGCAGCACGCCTGCGCACGGGCGGAGCGAACCGTCCAAGGCCAGTTCGCCAAGTACCAGTAAATCCTTTATTTTGGCGGCGGCTTCGGGCGAAAGTTGCTCGCTGGCGGCTAAGATACCCAAGGCAATGGGCAAATCAAACTGCGTGCCGCTTTTGCGCAGTTCTGCGGGGCTTAAATTAACGGTAATGCGCTTGGTGGGGAAATCAAACCCGCTGTTGCGTACGGCGGCTACCACGCGCTCCTTGCTTTCGCGCACCTCGGCATCGGGCAGACCGACTACGGCCAAGGTAGGCATACCGGGCGCGATATCCACTTCCACGGATACCGCAAAGCCTTCTATCCCCTTAATGGCTCCGGTGCATACATTGGCCAGCATAATCAGTTAAAACTCAACACGATGGCGTTAGGCGTAATGGTAACCACCGTAAAATTAATGTTATATTTGCGGATAATTTTGGCGGTTAATTCTTCCGGCGTGCCAATATTAGCCGAAACGTCAAACTGCGCCGCGGAATTGGCGTAGCGCACCAAGTTGTAGTCTTCAATTTCGCGCAGGTCCTTTAAAATATCCTGTACCTGTTTCAAGCGTTCAATATTGCCTACATCTTTGACGGTTAAACTAAACACCTTGGCGGAATTGATAGCCGAATTAATGGGTTCAACCAAGCGTTTGGCGGCGGCTTCGCACGCGGCGGAAATAGATTTTTGCGCTGCAATGTCGGCCAGCGGGTCCAAGCCGCTTAATTGGTCGGCACCTTCGGCCACGACGGCATAGTTATTGGTGGCAAAGGCTTTAATGGCCGCGCGGGCGCGGTACGATTTAAAGGGCGAAGCGGCCCCGGGCAAGGCGGCAATGGGGTTGGTTTCCACATCCGCCACAATCACAAAGCGCGCGCCTTCGGTGCGGGCCTTGTCAATGACCGAGTTGGGGTTTTCAATATTGTTTTGGCTCAAATTGTCGCCGTTGATTAAGGCAAAGGGCTGGCTCTTTAAGGCACGGTAAATGGCCTGTTTGCAGTCCTGTTTGAGGGATATATCCTCTCCCACCATTTCGCGGGACGTAACCAAAATATTGGTTTTTTTGGCAAAAGCGTCGGCTTCGGACTGTTTTATAATATCGCCGATATCCTTTACCAGCACCATTGCTTTGATTTTGGTGTAATATTCATCGCCCTTGCGGTAGGATTTAGTAACGTGGCTGCGGCGGATGAATCCGGCCGTTTTGGAGACGATTTTATCCTCCACTAATTGCGCTTGGTCCACGGTGGTAGCCGACGAAATAAATACGCCCGCCACCTTTTCCACAGCGGATTTTTGGGCGGCTAAAATGCCGTCCTTCTTCATTTGTCTTAAATTGTTTTCGTTATAAGGAACCAAGGATTCGGCTTCCACGTATTCGCCTTCGCCTTTCGGCCCGATACGAAGCGACCCGCACGCCGATACGACAAAAGTGCAGGCTAACAGCAGAAATAAAAGTTTCTTCATTATTTTTTACCCTCCGGGTCCAGCCCTGCCGCTTTCAGGCGCGCCCTGTCCAGACGCATAATGACGGTGCAACCGCCGTCCTCCATATATTCGGTGGAAATGAGTTCCATTTGGCGGATAACGCCCTCGGCGGAAGAATCAATCGTGCTGCCTACGGATACGGCGTCCACTACCTGCACATTGGATTCCAAATTGGCGCCGTACAATACTTCCGTGGCCCGTTGGTAAGCGTGGGCAATGGCGGCTTCGCGGCTCATAATGCGCCGCTGGGAATCGCTCGTGTGGTTGGGATTGGCGGCCCCAAATCCGCGCACCCACAGATAGTTGTTATCTAGCAGGGTGTCGTTAAAGGACGGGGCAATCGCGCCGTCCTTGACGGCGGATTTCATTGTGCCCGCACAGGCGCACGCAAAAAGCGCGGCGGTGCAAAGCGCTAAAAGTTTCTTCATAAGTTACCTCAACAATTCGGAAATTACCTTTACATAGGTGCTGGGGGCTTTGGTATCTTCGTAATTGATAATCCCGCAGCGGATGAGCATAATTTCCAGCATATGCGTAAGAATATCGTAGAAATTCTCGCGCACGGACGGGTCGCACACTTGGAGCGACGGGCCCAAAATAACGGCGCCTTTTAACTTTTTATTGTCGCACAGGTTGGCGATTTTAAAGGCGGAGGAAATGATATTTTCCGTGGCGTAAGAGGAGCGCACGGCAATATCAAATCCGCCCGAAATGCCCAGTTCCTTGGCGCGCTGTTCCAAGCAGAACACCATCCAGTTCATCAAATGGGAACTGTTCTGCGGGTAGAAGAAGCCAATGCGGCCCCACTCGCCGTTGCCCACCGTAGAAAGAGTGGTAATGCTTTCCGGGTCGCGGGTTAAAATTTCGCTGGTGGCGTCTTCGCCGTTGGTAGCCAATAATTTCTCAAAAATGGCCGCCTGGGAGCGTTCCGATTCCGGCAGGTTGGGGAAAATCAGGTTTTCCAACACTTTTAAGCGGCGGATACTGCGGGTAACGGTGCCCAGCGTCATATGCGCGCCGCCGAAAAATTCGGTTACTTGGGTATCGTTCAAATCCACGCCGTTTTCGGCAAGCATTTTTTTGACGATTTTTAAATGCGCAGAGCCGCCCGCGGGCTTTAATTCCGAAATCCAGCCGGAGTCCAAACGGAAGCGGATTAATTCTTCCAGTTTTTCCAAACTTTCCGGCGGATATTTGGATGTGATGACAATTTGCTTCTGCTCGCGCAGAAATTTATTAAGCAAATTGGAAATATGCACGCGGTTTTGCTCGTTAATGGCCAGCAGGTGGATGTCGTCAATGAGGAGCACCTTTACGCTGTCCATAAACTTATCAAATTTTTCAATGTTGCCTTCCATTACATAGCGCTGAATCCCGCGCGAAAGGCGCACGCCGTTTGTTAAAAAGATGTTTTCCTGGCCGAACTTTTTGGAAAACGCATACGCCATCGCGTTTAAGAAGTGCGTTTTGCCCGTTCCGGTGGCTCCGTGCAACACCAAGGGGTTGTACAGTTTGCCCGGGTTTTCAATGACGGAAATAGCCGTCGCGTGCGCGAAGCGGTTGACGGACATTACCATATTTTCAAGCGTGTAAGTGGGCACTAACGGTACTTCCAAGGGCCAGTTGTGTTTTTTGATTTCCGAGAGCGGAATTTCAATGGAGTGGTCAATGGTTTTCGTCTTTTCTAAAATCGTTTTGCCTTCCGCCGGTGCCGGCATAGCCGGTTTGGGCTGTTGGACAGGCTGGGGCCGTTGCGGTTGCTGGACGGGCGGCACCGCCGGAGCGGCGTGTACCGGGGCAACGGGAGCCTGCGGCTGCGGAGGCACGGGCGTATGCGCCGGAGCGGGAGCCGACGGCTCGGTTGTTAATTTGCGTCTAATGCGAAAAGTGGTTTTTTCTGCGTTGTTTTCTTCCATAATAGATTCCCCCGGTTTTACCGGAACAAAAGGTTTTTGAACGGCCGGAGCGGCGGGCTGGGCCGGGCGCGGGGCCTGCGGTTGGACGGGAGCCGCCGGGTGCACTTTGGGCGCGGCGGGCGGCACGGTTTGGTGGAACGACTTTTCGTACTGGTTGTGCATTAATTCGGTGTTAATAGTCGTTTCCAAATGAAAGGTTTTGTCCAACGAGTCTATTTTTTGTCCGCGGATAGTAATTTCCGGCAAATCGCCGCTTTCCTGCGGCTCTGCCTGCTCAATCACGGGCGCGTGCGGCACGGTGTTAAGCAAATGTTCCTCTTCGGGAATTTGCCCGTGTATCGGTTCCGTCAGTTCCACCGAGGCTTCCTCGGGCGCGGGCCCTAAATTAAGGGGCTCATCATCCTCCGGGCGGACGGTGGATTTTTCTATATTTTCAAAGGGGTCCGCCACAGACGCGCGGTCTGCGGGTTTGTCTAATAAATCAAAGGGGTCTTGCACGGTATCCTCTTTTACTACTTCTTGTACGGGCTCTGCCTGAACAGGCTCTGCGGAAACTTCCTCAGCAGATATGGGTTCAGCGGAAATTTCCGGTTTCTCATCCGTGGCTTCCAAGGTTTCTTGCTGTTCCGCCGCCGGGCGAACTGCCGCGTGGAGCGGTATATCTACATCCGCCTGAACCTCGGGCGCGGCTACCGTTTTGGCTTCCACCGCCGGGATAGGCGGCACGGTGTTGGCGTGTTTTACAAACCCTGTATCCTTTTGGGAAATTTGCCCGGTAACTTTATTTAAATCGTCTAAATCAATAATGCAAGTTTGGTCCTTTATCTTCTGTTCAAAGACGTTAAAGGATTCTTCCAAACTGTCTTTGCCGTCGGCCAGCACATTTATTTTTTGCTCTCGCTGCTGCTGGTTGTTTTTTACCAGTTTTTGGTTTTCCAAGTCCAGGAACATATCGTACTTGGTTTCCGCCGAAAAGATATCCTCTAATGGCATATTGTCCAGCATTGTGCCTTCCATATCCTTAATGAGCATATCTTTGTCGTTAATGGTTAGAGGGGCCTGTTCCTCGGCGGGTTTTTCTTCCTTTACAGGTTGCGCCTCAATATCAATAGGTTCGGCCTGCGGCGGAAGCGGCGCGGCGGGCGGATTAGGCTTAAAGAAACTGTCCTCCGAAGCCACTTGCCCTACGGACCCGGCCAAGTCCGCTTTCCCGTTAAAAAGAGGGTCGCCCAAGGCACCATCTGGTGCGAATTGGTTTACCTTATTAATTTGGACCACGCCTTCCTCGGTCGCCGTACGGATTTTGGACAAGGTGTCCTCGTCCAAATCCGTAGGCAGTTCAAAGGAAAAAGTAAACGGCGGCAGGGCTGTGGTAGGCGCAGAAGCGTAACCCGCCAATTTTTTGGCGAGCAACTGCGCATCACGGTCTGTTCCGTCCGTTACTAAGGTGTAGCGGAGGTTTTGCGTGGCTGGGTCGGTACGGGAAAGAATATCCCAGTTGGTAATCATTTGCCCTCTACAATTTTTACACCGCTGCTGGCGCCAATGCGGGTAGCCCCGGCGGCGACCATAGCGTCAAAATCCTCGCGCGTGCGTACTCCGCCGGAGGCTTTTACCTGCATATGGGCGGGAATAGATTTCTTCATCAAAGCGACATCCGCCGCCGTAGCGCCGCCGCCCGTAAAACCCGTGGAGGTTTTGACGAAGTCGGCCCCGGCTTGGGCGGAAATTTCGCACGCTTTTACTTTTTCGGTGTCCGTCAGTTGGGAGGTTTCAATAATTACCTTCAAAATGTGGCCCTTGCAGGCTTCGCGGACGGACTGGATGTCTTGCAAAACGGTATCGTAGTCTTTGTCTTTGAGCGCGCCAATGTTGATAACCATATCAATTTCGTCAGCGCCGTTTTTGATAGCGTCTTGGGTTTCGTATGTCTTGACGGCTGTGGTATTGGCCCCCAACGGGAAGCCGATAACGGTGCACACTTTCACGTCCGACCCGGCCAAGAGTTCTTTGGCGTAAGACACCCAGAACGGGTTAATGCAAACGCTGCAAAAGCCATATTTGCGCGCTTCGTCGCAAACACGGAGGATATCCTCTTTTCCGGCAATCGGTTTTAAAATAGTGTGATCAATCAGTTTAGCCAAGTTCATACGAAACCCCTTTTAAATATTATTTATTGTAGTTGATAATGCGGGCGAATTTTTCCGCGACCAAAGACTGGCCGCCCACCAAGGCGCCGTCCACATCTTGTTTGGCCATAATTTCGTCCACATTGGTATCTTTTACGCTGCCGCCGTACAAAATGCGGGTAGCACCGGCAAACGCGGCAGAATAGGCTTTGCCCAAATACGCGCGGATAGCGGCGTGCACTTCTTGCGCTTGGTCCGGCGTGGCGGTTTTGCCCGTGCCGATAGCCCAAACGGGTTCATAGGCGATGATGAGGCCCTTTAATTGTTCTTCGGTAAAGCCCTTCAAGCCGTTTTTGAGTTGTTCTTCAATGACGGAAAGAGTTTTGCCGGCTTCGCGCTGTTCCAAGGTTTCACCCACGCAGAAGATAACGGTCAAGCCGTGGCGCAAGGCAGCGGCTACTTTTTTGTTCAAAATTTCATCGGTATCGCCGAAAACGCTTCTGCGTTCGCTGTGCCCGATTAAGGTGTGGGTAGCACCTGCGTCTTTGGCTTGTACGGGGGAAACGGCACTCGTAAAGGCGCCTTTATCTTCCCAATGTACGTCTTGGGCGGCTACTTGGATTTCGGAACCTTTGGCGAGTTCCGCCACTTTGGCAAGCGACGTGTAAGACGGCGCAACGATAATTTCAACGTGGTTTTTATTCCCGGCTTTGGTAAGAGCAGTAATAAGGGCGGTAGATTCCGCGAGCGTATTGTGCATCTTCCAGTTTCCGGCAATGATAGGTGTTCTTTCGGTCATTTTAATTCCTCTTTAAATACAAAATAGAACGCTCTCCCGCGCGGGGAGAGAAACTTCCTATTAAATACTATCATAAAGAAAGCGAAATGAAAAGGGGCGGCGGAATTAGTCGTGGCTAAATTAGTGGTCAGCCTGAATTGCCGCCCTTACCGCTAGGCGGAACCCGTAGAGTTGCTGTGCGGGGCTATTAATAGGTTTCAGGAACTACCAATTGGGTTGTTTGTCTTTTGTATTGTAGTTGCCGTCATCCTGGAAAGTCGTAGTCCAGGATCTGTCGTTAGTAAAAAAAAGAAAACAACGGATACTGGAACGCTCCGCGCCGGCAAACCTTCCAGTATGACCTTTATTTTTATAACCAGCAAACGACCCAAGATGTGGATTCTGAAACAAGTTCAGAATGCCCCCCAATTTTAAAACAGACTTGTTGTTTCGTTGGTTGCGACATTACAAAAAGAGTGTTGCTTTATTAATCAAATGAGCGCGGATAATTTGCCGCCTGCAAGGCGCCGCCCGCAGGGTGAGGCCTATACCGCCATTAGGCAGATTTTGTATTTGTCGGCTAACGCAATGACGTCCTCTAAATCCAAAACCAAGGTCTTTTCGGCTTCAAAGGCCAATACGGAAATACCCGCCTTGTGCAGGCTTTCCAAGGTGCCTTTGCCGATGACGGGCAGGTCAAAGCGGTTGTCTTGGTTGGGGCGGGCTACTTTCACTACGGCTACGGCCGATTTTTTTTCGGCGGATTCGCGGTACAGGTCGCCCGCGCGTAAAATACAGCGGTCCGTGCCCTCCATACCTTCTACGGCAATAACGGCGTTTTGGCTGACCACGCAGGTAAGCCCAATGTCTAGCGCCGCAATGGCCTTGGCCACTTTATAACCAAAGTCCGCCGCTTGCTGTTCCTCAGCGGTCGGCTTTCGGGCCGATAAAACACCCTTTTGGGGCATAAAATCCTCTAAAAATAGGGCGGAGTGTTCAAATTCAATGCCGTCCTTTTTAAATTCGTCCATTACGCGGGAAAGAATATTTTTGGTTTGCATATTCTTTAAGGACGCCAAAAACTTGGCTCCGCGCAAGTCCGGCATTAAATTGGTAAAAATAGAGGTGTGCTGCACGCGCCCGGCCATAATCACGCGGGTTACGCCGTGCTCTTTAAAGAAACGGATTCCCGCGCCCAACTGTCCCAGGCGGAAGGCCTGGAACACTTTGGCGCAGTTTTTATAATCGTCTTCTTTGGCGTTGCCCTTGGCCCCGGCTACATAGACTTCGTACCCCTTTGCCGTTGCCTTTTGGGCAATGTAAACAGGCATTTTGCCTTCGCCAGCGATCAGGCCTATTTTATTAGTCATCGTCGTGCAGTTTGGTTTTGGCCGTAGCCACGCCGCGGGGGGAAGTTTTGCAGAAATCAATCATATGCTGTACTTCCTTGCAGGGGTGGGTGGCTTCCAGTTCCGCCATAGCGTCTTGCAGGCGTTTGCCGCTTCTGAAAAGGGCTTTATAGGCGCGTTTGATTTCCATAATGGTTTCGCGCGTAAGTCCGCCGCGGCGCATACCGACCAGGTTCAAACCAACCAGGCGAGCGCGCTGGCCTTGGGCAATACAATAGGGCGGAATATCCAGCGGCAGCATTGCCCCGCCGGAGAGCATAGCCATTGTGCCCACGCGGACAAATTGGTGAATCCCCACCATACCGGACATTACCACGCGGTCCTCTACTTGGACGTGTCCCGCAATACCCGTGCTGTTGGCTACAATAATATGGTCGCCCAAGCGGCAGTCGTGCGCGACGTGGGAGTTGGCCATTAACAGGCAGTAGTTGCCGATGATAGTGGGTTTATCCAAATTGGTGGAGCGGTGAATTGTTACACACTCGCGGATTTGGTTGTAATCGCCCATTTGCACGCGGGTGGGTTCGTCTTTATAAGACAAATCCTGTGGCTTTACGCCGATAAAGGCGCTGGCGATAATATCGTTGCCGTTGCCCATAGTGGTATTTTCAATCACGCAGAACGGGCCGATTTTGTTGTTTTTACCGATGATGACGCCCTTGCCGATGACGGTATAGGGGCCGATAAGGGTAGAGGGGTCAATTTTAGCGGACGGGTCAATAATTGCCGTAGGGTGTATGTTAGACATTGGGAACTTCTCCTAAAATAAAATTAAGGGTGGCCTGCGTGCACAGTTTACCGTTGACGTAGGCTTCTGCATAGATTTTGGAAATTTTGCCCAAACGCAGGATTTCAATCGGCATTTCCAGCGTGTCGCCGGGTTGCACCATCCCGCGGAATTTGGCGTTTTCAATGCTTAAAAAGAGCGGAAGGCCGCCTTTTCCTTGCGTAATGTAGCCCATAATGGCGCCGCCAAACGCTTGGGACATACTTTCCACCACTAACACGCCCGGCATAACCGGCTTGGCGGGAAAGTGCCCTTTAAAATAGTATTCGTCCGGGCGCACAAAGTGCTTGCCCAAGTATTTCTTTTTTTCTTCCAATACCTTTACTTCGTCCACAAGCAGGAAGGGCTCGCGGTGGGGAATATTCTTTTTAATGCGCTCCAAGTCGTAAACATCCACGGCGGGAAGTGTTAAAAAGTCCTTTAAACTAGCGGATTTAACGCTCATTTGTCCTCCGAATTGGCCAAGAGAATCTTGGCGAAAATTACATTGTGTTTGTGCCCGCCGCAGGTGCAAGTGATTTTAAGCGGCGGCAGTTTGCGCCCGGTTAAGCACAGGTCGCCCACCATATCCAAAATTTTGTGGCGGACGAGTTCATCCGGGTAGCGCAGTTCGTTGATAAATTTATCTTTTCCGACGATGACGGCGTTTTCCAAATTGCCGCCTTTGGCCAGGCCGTGCGCCTTTAAAAAGGCCAGTTCTTCTTCAAAGCCGAACGTGCGCGCGCGGGCAATTTCCTTTAAATAGTTGTCCGGCGTAAATTCTAAGGTAAATTCCTGGTGGCTGACGAGCGGGTGTTTGTGCAAAAATACAAAGGTAAAGGTTAATTTGTCCGCGGGTTCAGCCGAGTAGGCGATGCGGCCGCTTGTGTAAGTGATTTTTTGCTTGATGTTAAGCAAGGGTTGTTCTCCCGGCAGATCCTTTAAGCCCGCCTTTAAAAGAGCCTCTACATACACGTCGCTCGCTCCGTCGGTTACCGGCGGTTCCGGGCCGTCCATTTCTACGGTAACGTCCGTAAGCCCCAAGGCGTGCAAGGCAGACATTACGTGCTCCACCGTCCAAACCTCGGCGGTATCGTTCTTTAAATTGGTGCCGCGCAGGGTGGAACTGACATTTTGCGCCAAAGCGGCAATAGGTTTTGCGGCGGGAATATCGGTGCGTAAAAAGGTAATGCCGTTGTCGGCGGGCTTAAACGTAAGCGTAGCGGGTACGCCTGTGTGCAAGCCGTTGCCCTTTACTGTGGCGGGGGTAGAAATGGTTTTTCTCATATTATAATCCTAACAATTTTTTTAGTTTACCGAAAAACGATAAGTTTTTGGCCTCCTCCAACTGCTTTTTGAAGGCTCTAAATTCTTTGTGCATTTCGGGCAGTTTGCGCAGCATTGCCTGCTGTTTAAAGGCTTCGCGCTGGGGCATAGCCGGATAGCCGAAATATGTCTGCCCGGCGGGGATAGACGTCATTACGCCGGATTGCGCGCCGACTTGGGCGCGGTCTCCGATGGACATATGTCCGGCGAGGCCCACTTGGCCCGCCAAAATGACCCCGTTGCCGATTTCCGTCGTGCCGGCTACGCCGACTTGGGCGCACATAATACTGCTCATCCCCACGTGCACATTATGCCCGATTTGGACGAGGTTATCAATTTTGGTATTGTCGCCAATGACGGTGCTGGAAATTTTGGCGCGGTCAATACAGGTGTTGGACTGCACTTCCACATCGTTGCCCAAAACCACATTGCCGATTTGCGGGATTTTTTGGTGGCGTCCGTCGTGGAACGTGAAGCCAAAACCGTCCGAACCGATTTTCGCCCCGGCCTGCAAAATAACATAATCTTTCAGCACGCACTCCTCGCGGATGACGACCTGCGGATAAATGTAGCAGTTCTTGCCGATGGTTACATTTTTGCCGATGTAGCATTGCGGAAAAATGACGGTATTGTCGCCGATTTGCGCGCCGTCTTCAATTACGGTATAAGCGCCTACGGACACATTGGCCCCCAGTTTAGCCGACGGGCTGATAACGGCGGTGGGGTGGATGCCGGGCGTATGCTTCTGCTTTTGCGCATCGGCGTATTTCATTAAAAGGATAAAGGCCCACTCGGGGTTTTTGGCGTACAAGAGCGCGCCTTGAAAGGGGATTCCCTGCCCCTTGGCGCTTTCGGGCACGATAAGGGCGGAGGCTTTTAAATCTTTGAGCAGGTCCGCTTTTTCCAAAGATGTTAAATAACAAATGCCGCCTTCGTGCGCTTCTTCCAGCGAGCAAAGGGCGGTAACGGCGGTATCCGGCTTGGAGGCGTCCTGCGCCCCGGTAATTTTAGCCACCTCGGCTACGGTTAATTGCAACATATTTAAAAACCTCTACTTTCCGCGTTTGCGGTATTTTTTTGCCTTTTTCAGACGGGAGATAAAATCCTTGGTTACGTTTACCGGGCGGTCCCCATACAGGATTTCGTCCTTGCGGACGACTGCGCCGATGTTGCGCTTTTTGGCGAAGGATTTTATTTCCGTGTAAATGTCTTGCAAAATGGCGTTTACTTCCTTTTTTTCCAACTTCAAAATTTCTTCGCGCGTGGTATATTTATAATTATCAATAAAAAAGCCGCGCTCTGCAATGATTTTTTTGTTGGCGGCAATGCGCGCCGTCAAATCGTCCAATTCAGCAGGCGTGTTTAAGGGGCTGGTGGATAAAATTTCCGCACCCGAAAAGGTCAGGCGGTTTAACAAATTTCCTAGTACCAAGGAGTCCGCGCTTTCCTGGATTTGCGGCTTTAATTTCGTGGGCTCCACCACAATCCGCTCGTAAAACGGCTTTAACTCGCGCAACTGCGCAGATAAGCGGTCATTTTCGGCGGTTAGAACATCAATTAATTGCCGTGCGCCTTGGACTTCGTCTTCTTTGGATAAAATTTTTAAACGGATTTGCTCTTTAACGGCAATGGTGCGCGGGTGTTCATTAAAGGCTTCGTCAATGTCAATAAACGCTACCGTTAAGCACTTTTGCGCGGCTTGGGGCTGCTCCTCGTCCGGCGCGTCTTTTTCGGGCGGGGGAAGAGGGGCTTCTTTGTCGGCGGCGGCCGCCATTTGCTCGGCATCCATTGTCAGTTCGGGGTCATTAGTGCCCGTGTGCGTGTTGGCTTGGGCAAAGGCTTCGCTCTTGGTTTCTTCCGGCAGGACGATTTTGTCCGTGGCCGGAGTTTGAGGGGCTGTTTCCTGGGCGGATTTGGCCAAAATAGAGGCTACCGCGGCGGCTTCTTTATCCGTCAATGCGGGTTCGCTCTCCGGCGCGTTTTGCGCTTGGAGAACTCCCGCCAGACAAGAAACCGTCAAAAACAGCCAAACTTTCTTCATACACCCCTTACATCATATTGGAAATATTGAAATAGAAATGCGACCGGTCTTCATTATTTTTGTGGTTTAAACCATAGCCCCAGTCAATACGGATAGGCAGCGAAGGAGTGGTAAAGCGCAAGCCTACGCCCACGCCTGCCTTAAACTGCTCTTCCTTGGACCCTAAGGAAAAGTCCAAATCGCTAAATTTGTTCCACGAGTTACCGAGGTCAAAGAAGAAGGCGAACTGGGCCATATTTCTCCGTCCTTCGCGCGCAATCGGGAAGCGCAATTCGGCGTTCATTACATAATACATATCGCCGCCGTATTTGGGGCCGATTTCGCCCGCGCGTTCGTACCCGCGAATCGTGTCCGCACCGCCCAAGAAGAACTTTTCATACGGCGGTACTTCCGTGGTGCGCCCGTAGGCCTGCACGGAGCCGAATTTGTTGGACAGCACAAATACAATCGGGTAGTTGCCGCCCACATTAAGCACGGTATAGTTAAAAATGGAGCGGGCGTTTAAGTACCACAAATCCAGGTCGCCGCCAATCGGGCCACCTGCCAAGGCGAGGCCCAAGGAATTGCGCCAGCCCTGCGTGGGGTCCCACATATTGTCGCGGGTATCTACGGCAAAATCCGCGCTGATAGTGGAAAGATTGGTTTTGCCTTTTTCAATGCACTCTCCGGTTTTCTTGTCCGGCGTGCAAACAAAGCGTTGGTCAATATCGTAAATATCAATATTTTCAAACGAGTAACCAAAGGACAGTTGGTAAATGTCGTCGTTAAAGCGCGGGCCGACTTTCACGCGTCCGCCAATGCGTTTTTCCGTATAGGCTTGGTTCTCATCGGCGAACGAGCGGTAGCGGCGCGTGTTGAACAAATCCACGCCCAAGGAGGTCGGCTTGTCGTAGATCCACGGGGTGGACCAACTGACGGTATAATCCAAAATTTCCTTACCGAACATCGTGCGCAAAGACAAACGCTGCGCGCGGCCAAAAAGGTTCATATGGTTGATAGACAGTTCGCCGTACAGCCCGTCCATAGAACTCATCGCCAAGCCGGCGGTGAACATCCCCGGGCGGCCCTCTACGACGTTAAAACCAAGATCCACTTTTTGCGGGTCGGCGGTGGGCTGTAAATCTACTTGCACGTCGTTAATAAAGCCCAAGTTCATAATTTTGGTCTGGCTGCGCTTAATTTTGGCGTTATCGTACAAGTCGCCGGGGTGAATAGAAAGTTCGCGCGTAAAGACGTATTTTTTTGTGTTTTCGTAACCGGTAACATCTACATTGTCAATGTAAAAAATGCGGCCTTCGGCAATGTCAAAGGTCAAATTGAGTTTGCCGTTTTCAATATGTTTGACGGGGTTTACGCGCGCCTGCAAATAGCCTTTGTCGGCGTATTGCTCTTGGATGGCGGTAATCGTATCGTCAAAATCTTTTTGGTTGTAGAGGTGCCCTTCGCGGAAGAAGACTTGTTTTTTAAGTTCTTCGGGCGTAAAAACATTGTTGCCTTCAAACGAAACCGTGCCGAAGTCCACCTTTTCGCCTTCGGTTAAATCGTAGGAAATATTAGCTTCGGTTTTGTCGTCGTTCAATTGCACTTGCGGCTCGGAAAGGTTAAATTCGCTGTACCCTTTGTTGCGGCCGAAGAGCATCATTTTTACCCAGTCGCGCTGTAAATTTTGCGGTTTGAATACCTTGCCGGGGCGGTTGGAAGCCTTTTTTAAGATTTTTTCCGTCGGAAGTTCTCCGCCGCCGTTGATGGTAACGTCCTTTACGCGCACGCGTTCGCCCTCGTTAATGATGAGTTTTACATACACGACGCCCAATTTTTCGTCGGTGGTCAGTTCATAGGTAATCTGCGTGTTGACGTAGCCTTTTTCGGCGTATTTGGCTTTAATGCGGTCCAAATCCGCCTGCAATTTGGCTTCGTTAAAGGGGTCTTTTAGTTTGAGGGTCATCGCTTGCGTAATGGCGCCTTTGCCCAAGTGTTTGCGTCCGTCGTAAGTCAGGCGGTCAAAAATCGGTTTTTCTTTGACGATGTAGGTCAGACGGTGGCAGGGATAAACTTCGGCGCCATCCTTTGCCTTGCGGGTGCCGGAGGCTGGGGAAATGTCTATTTCCACGCTGTCAAACGCGCCCAAGGCGGAAATATCGCGGATATCGTCGGACACGGTAAAGCGTTCGTACAGTTCACCTTTTTTTGCGTGCCCGGTTTTGGTAATGGTTTTTTTGCGGATATTTTTTAGGCCGTCTGCGTCTATGCTGCAAATCATCCACGGGCCGTTGGGGTCTATTTCTTGGGTTTGGGCATTTTCCGCGCGCGCGTACGAAAAAGCCGTCAATGCGGTGAGTAACAAAACTGCCCAGCGTTTGGAAAATGTCATTTGATCCTCGGGTCTGTTTTTTAATAAAAAAGCCCGCACTCATAGGAAAGCACGGGCTGGTTTTTCCAAAAAATTGGATTATTTGGTAGGTCTTTTCGCCAAACCGCTTTTAATGCAGCCAGTGCAAACATAGGCAGTTTGCGTTTTGCCTTCTAGCACTACTTTCTGCTTTTGGAGGTTCGGTTTAAAACTTCTTTTGGTTCTCATATTGGAGTGGCTGTAAGAACCGCCGGAAACCGGGGTTTTGCCACACACTGCACATTTATACGCCATAGGTTCCTTCCTTGATAACTGAATTAAATTTCGCTCTTATATTCTAGTAAATAAAGGCCGCTGTGTCTAGTCCTAAGCCGCTTTGGGCGGGAAGATTTTGCTGGCCAAAATAGACAGCGCCAAAATCCCCACGATAACGCCCAGCGAGGCCACAATCGGAAAAGGAACGAAATGCGACAGGAGCATTTTTACGCCTACAAAGAATAAGATAACGGAAATGCCGTATTTGAGGTATGGGAATTTGCCCGCCATACCGGAAAGCAAAAAGTACAGCGAGCGCAAGCCGATAATGGCAAAAATGTTTGACGAATACACCAAAAAGGTATCCTGCGTGATAGATAAAACCGCCGGGATAGAGTCCACTGCAAAAATCAGGTCGGACATTTCAATCACCATTACCGCCGCCAACAGCGGGGTGGCCATACGCTTGGCGTTTTCCAGCACGAAGAAGTTTTCCCCGTGGTAGTCGGTTTTAATGGGCATTACCTTTTTAAGGAGTTTTAAAATAAAGGATTGGCTGGGGTCAAAATCGTCGTCTTCCTTTTGCAGCAACATTTTTGCTGCCGTAAAGATAAGCAGCGCTCCGAAGACATAAATCGTCCACGAAAAGAGCGAGATTAACTGTACGCCCAAGAAGATAAACATAAAGCGTAATATGACCGCACCCAAAATGCCCCATAAAAGGGCCTTGGGCTGTAATTCGTGCGGAATAGCAAAATAGCCGAAAATCATAATAAACACGAACATATTATCTACGGACAAGGAATATTCCAGCACATAGCCCGTGTAAAATTCCAATGCGTGGCGCGGCCCTTCCACCAACCAAATCGCCCCGCCAAAGAGAAGCGCCAGCGATATCCACGCGCACACCATTAGTGCGGCTTCCTTCATATTTACCTTGCCGTGGTGCTTATTCAGCACGGCCAAATCAATAAACAACGCCGCCAGAACGATTACCCAAAAGGCAATCCACATAGCAACGGATACGGTAGTAGTTACAGGTTCCATTATTTCTCCAGTATTATAGTAAGAATAATAAAAATTATAGCAATTTATGAAAAGTGATTATGCTAGGAAGGGGGGAAAAGACATAAAATAAGCCGAGAATGGGGCCCCCTACGGTCATTTTGCTGACGCAAAATGCCTCCGGGCCGGCCCTCGCGGTTTTTGCCTTTCGGGCTCGCCTATATGGCCAGCGCCTCAAACAAAAACATCGCTCCGGGCTTCGCCTCCCAACGCAAGCAAAGCAGTTTGCTTGCTTTCCCGGCCTAATTGAAAAAAAGACATAAAATAAGCCGAGAATGGGAGTCGAACCCACAACCTACGGTTTACAAAACCGTTGCTCTGCCAGTTGAGCTATCTCGGCGTTTTACGGATAATATATCTTATCATTTTTTTTGCTGGGCTCCAACCCGTATATGATAAAATAAACTCATAGGAGAATTTATGAAAAAAACAATCGTGATGTCCCTTTTTCTGTTATTTGGGCTCTCTGCCTTTGCCCAGAATAACTGTAAAATTGCTGACGAACTCCCCATTAAATTAATGTCAGCCGAAATAAAACGCGGGTTTAAAACCTTTAAAAAGCAAAATCCGCCCTTGTATTACTTGTCCTACCAATATTATACCAGCGATTTTTCCCGTATATCGGTAGCAGAAGAGGCTGCATCATCTGATCGGAGAGGTTTGCAGCGGACCCAATTAACCGTACTTCCCCGTGTAGGTTCGCCTGCGTTGGACAATACCCGCCGTTTAACAGCGATGAGTTCTGTTGACGACAGACTGACAAGAGAAGAAATGCCGGCAATTTCAGGCGACGGAAAGGCTTTTTCTACCGCCTTGTGGCGGGCGACGGATGCGGCTGTAAAAAAGGCCCAGGAAGACCTGGATGGCGTAAAGGCCGAAAAATTAACGGCCCCCAAACGCTTTGACGATTCCCCCGATTTTGCTTATCCGCCGGTGGAACATTTTTGCCGTACGACGGAATTTGCTACCTTTGACTATGATAAAATCAAGGCGATGTTGGTAAAAGCCTCTGCGCTTACCAAAGGGAAAAAGTTTATTTTGGATTCAGACTTTTCCTTTGAGCGCGAAGTGGGCTACCGCTATTTTGTGGATTCCCGCGGCACGCAGT
This sequence comes from Candidatus Avelusimicrobium stercoris, assembly GCA_002432025.1. GTDB lineage: Bacteria > Elusimicrobiota > Elusimicrobia > Elusimicrobiales > Elusimicrobiaceae > Avelusimicrobium > Avelusimicrobium stercoris. The sequence goes on from DJFE01000015.1 coordinate 42,320, forward strand.
TAAAAACCCCGCAACAAGAGGTGCGCTTGTCATATATAGTGTCGGGTAAAACGGAAAACGGACAAGAAGTTTCCCGTTATGAAGGGTACGATGTTTTGCGCCCCGAAGAATTGCCGAGTGAGGAAAAATTGTTAGCCGATGTCCGCAAATCCATTGACGAATTGGAGCAACTGGTTAATGCTCCCGAAGGTGAACCCTTGGAAGCACCTACCCTTTTAAAGGGGCGTGCAATGGCGGTTTTCGTGCACGAAGTATTGGGGCACCGTATGGAAGGACACCGTCAAAAAATGGAAGATTTTGGGCGCACTTTTACGGATAAAATCGGTCAGCAGGTGGTCTCCCCCATTTTAACGATTGTGGATGATGCCACCTTGGCCTATTTTAATGGCGAACCGATGCGCGGTTTTTACGAGTATGACGAAGAAGGCGTAAAGGCCCGCCCGGTTACCTTGGTGGAAAAAGGGGTGCTCAAAAACTTTTTAATGAGCAGCAGCCCAATTAAAAATTTCCCGGCTTCCAACGGACACGGCCGCGGAGACTCTTATAATCGCCCAGTGGCCCGTATGGCCGTTACGCGCGTGATTGCCGAAGAGACCGTCCCCTATGAGGAACTGGAACAAAAGTTCTTGCAGGAAATCAAACGTCAAAACAAGCCTTATGGTTTTATGATTGAAGATTTATCCGGCGGCTTTACAATGACGGAAACCTATCTGCCACAAAGTTTTAAATTGGAACCGACCTTGATGTACCGCGTCTATCCCGACGGGCGCAAAGAGGTCGTCCGCGGATTGGATATGGTGGGCACGCCGCAGGTAAGTTTTAATAAAGTGCTGGGCGCCGCAAACGATTACAAAGTCTTTAACGGTTCGTGCGGGGCCGAATCCGGCTGGGTGCCGGTGTCGGGCATTGCCCCCAGCGTACTGTTAGAATCTATGGAAATGGAAAAGAAGAGTAAGAGTACGGAAAAGCCTCCGCTGCTGCCGCCCCCTTATTCTTTGAATAAAGGAGTCTCCAAATGAAGAAATTTTTACTTTTTACCCTTTTAGCGCTTTCCCTGCCCGTGGGGGCTGAAAAGTTGCCGGATAATATATATTTCCGCGCAATGCAGGACGAAATGAAACGCACCGTAAAGGAACTGCGTACGAAAGAAAAGGACGGACAAAAGCCCTTTTATGTGGCGTATAAGTTGACAGCGTCCTTGGGGGGATTTAGCCTTTCTGCTTCTATGGGCAGTCCATTGCCGAGTTTTCCCTTTGGCTATACTGTGTCGGCAGATGTGCTGGTAGATGTGGGTTCCGAGCAGCACGACAGTTTAGGTTTTTATCGTAACCGGTGGGAAGGCTATTCTCCTACCAGTACTTATGTTATGCCTACTGGATATGATGGTATCCGTCAAGGTTTGTGGCAAGCCACCAACACAGAGTTCGTAAAAGCCAACGAACTGTATAAAGAAAAACAAGCCTATAAACGCAAAAAGAACTTATTAAACGAAAAGACGCCCGACTTTGCTCCGGCTGCGCAGTCTTCGTATGTGGAGGAAATTAAACCGTTGCCCTACCCCGATATGCAGGTTTGGCAGGATGTGGTAAATAAGTTGTCCGCACAAGGGAAGGATTTGCCGTATGTGGAAAAATTAGAGGTATCTGTACAATTCTTCCAAGAAGGAACTTATTATCTAAACAGCGCGGGCGGATTTTATCAAACCTTTTATCCGATGGGCTATGTCTATTGGACGGCTGTTTTGCATACTAAGGACGGATACAAGGATACGGAAAATGAGTATTTGAACTTATCGTCTTGGAACGTGGCAGATAATGAAAAGCGGTTGCAGGAAAAAACGGATCAGTTTTTAGCGAACATTAAACAGCATTACCAAGCGCAAAAGGGTACGGCCTATTTAGGCCCGGTGCTGTTTACAAAACAGGCCGCAAGTGATTTTATGGGCCTTTTAATTCGGGGCGTGGAAAAGAATAAGCCCTTGCTTTCCGCCGCGTATGAGGACGACCCCGAAGCGGGGGAACTGCGCAATAAAGTAGGTATGCGCGTAATGTCCCCGGTGGTGGATGTGTACGACAGACCGCATTTGCGCGAGTTTAAAGGCCGCCGGCTGCCCAACTTTGCCCCGGTGGACGACGAAGGCGTGGCTACGCAGGATTTGACGATTGTATCCGGCGGAAAACTGGTGCAACTGCCCTCTTCCCGCCGCTCCGTTAAAAAAGAGGAAAAGAGCAACGGGCACGCGTTCTTTCGCAATGCCTATCCCCGTGAAATGCTGACGACGGTGCTAGTGGAGCCCAAAAACCCTTTGAGCAAAAAAGAACTGGAAGAAAAACTGCTTTCCCGCTGTAAGGAGTTGGAACTGGACTACTGCTATATTGTGCCGAATATGAGCGGAAAGGACGCGATGATAGAGCGTATCTATACGGCGGACGGACACAAGGAGCCGGTAACCGGGTTGGAAATTTCCAACCTGACTACCCGCGCCCTGCGGGATATTTTAGCCGCCGGGGACGACAGCGATTCGTATTCAAATGTGATTGTTTCCTCTCTTCTCGTAGATGAAATTGAACTCTTGCCCAGCGACCGCCGCCCGGACAGAAAGCCGTTTATTGCCCGTCCGTAATGCGCGAATTTCATTAGGCGCTAAACTAATCCCCCGGCATTATACCGCCGGGGGATTGCTTTTTAAAATAGTAGTTATTTCCGAAAGTTGTAGTCGGAAATCTGTTGTTATCTCATCAAATGGTTAAACCGCAGAATTTTTATAAGGGGTTATCTGCCAGCAGTTTTCCGGCTACCCGGCCGATAAAGGTTTCCGGGTTTTGCGCTTGTACGGCCAGCATATGGCGTCGGGCGGTTTTCAGGTCGCCCAAGTGAAACTCGTCCATTGCCAAAATAAACAAGGCCAGTTGGTTTTTGGGTGATATTTTTAGGATTTCCCGGGCCGTTTGGCTGGATTCTTTGTATTGCCCGGCCTCATTTTGCCACAAAGCCTTGTTGGCAAGTAAATCTTCCCGCTGGGGGGCAAGCAGTAAGGCGGCGTCAATGTCCTCCAACGCTTTCTGGTAGCGTTTTAAGCCACGTGCCGCCTTGGCGCTTACCAGCCAAAAATCAGGAGATGTATTGTCTTGCATTAGGGCCATTGTAATATGGATAAAGGCCTCTTGGTAATTGCTTTGGCTCAAAAAGGTGTTAGCATAGCGGTCGCGGTACTGCGGCTCTGCTTGCGGGTTTAAGGCAAAGAACTGGTCGTAATAGTACCGGGCTTTGGAGTAAAACCCCAAGGTGGTGTAGTTGGCGGCTTGGCCCGAAAGTGCTTCCAAATTATCCGGCTCCTCTTGCAAAACTTGGTTGTACAGGTCCATAGAGCGGTTAGTCAGTTCCGTGCGCTGGTAGAGGCTGGCGGCGGCCAATAGCAAGGGGACATTTTTCGGGTGGAACTCCAACGCTTCCAAATAAATGTCTAGCGCTTTACTTAAATTGCCCAGTTGTTCGTAACTTTTGCCCAATAAGCGGTAGGCGCGGGCCTCGCGGCGTTTGACGTTTTTGGTCTTGTAAATATATTCGGAAAGTTCCTCAATGGCCCTAGTATAGTGCCCTTCGTTATACAAGTCGCGGGCGCGGATATAATCCTGCCTGTCTCCGCGCGGAGCCATCCCCAAGAAGCCCGTCTGCGCGGTAGAACAGCCGCCCAGGCACAGGGCGGCCAGTACAAAAGATAATAAAATGTTACGGTTTAAGTACATAAGGCAACGCAAAAAGCAGGATGTCTTCCTGCATTTCTCCCATATGGCGGTTGGCTTCCTGTAAGCCGACTTCGCCCGCTTTGTGTAATTTATCAAGTTCCAAGGTTCCTACGTCTAACACGCGGTTGGTGATGACAAAGTTGGCCTTGTGGGCGGATTCTTCAATCATAGCGGCCCCGCGCACATCGCCCACGCGCAGTAAATAGGCGGCGATGGACTTGGGCGTGTCGGAATAAAAATCAGGCGGTGTGATAGAGGCAATAATGTAGTCCGCCCCCATAGATTTAACGGACTCTACGGGCAGATAATCCACCACGGCTCCGTCCACCAGTTCGCGGTGGCGGTATTTTACCGGGGCAAATACACCCGGCAGGTTCATACTGGCGCGCACGGCAATAGCCAGCGGGCCCGAATCAAATACCACGCGTTCCCCGGTTTTAACGTCCATTGCCGCGCAGGAAAACGGGATTTGCGTGTCCTCAAACTGCATATCACCGATTTGTTCGTGAAAGAAATTAACTAGGTTGGAAGAGGTGGGCAAGCGTTTGGCAAATAACAGGCGGAAGAGGCCCATTACGTTAAAGTCGGACGTGATTTTGTCCATTGTCATATGCTCGCCGATGGTCCACAGTTTTTCCGTGGGGAGCCCCGCCGCGTAGAGCGAACCCACCACAGAGCCCATAGAGGTACCCGAAATCATATCCACGGGCACTTGGGCGTTGTTGAGGGCTTCCAGCACGCCGACGTGGGCAAAACCGCGCACCCCGCCCGCCGATAAGGCTACGCCGATTTTGGGTCGTTCGCTCTTGGGCAGCGCCGTAAATTTATCCCACAAAAAATGGCGTAAGATATCGTCGTCCGTTTCTCGCTCTATGGCAAGGGCCGGCCACGCGGTCAGCAGGCACAAGAGCAAGGCGGCGGACCGCTTTAAGAGGCCAATCATTGTAAGTCCTGGCCGATAGCCCACTCCAAATCGGCCTTGGCGGACAGGTTTTCTTTAACCGCCTGCAAATAGCGCTGGGCCGTTTGCAGGTAAGCCTGTAAAGCTTCCAAGGATTCCGCCCCGTTTTTGGGTTGGCGCTGGGCTTGCTTTAAGAGCGCGTCCATTTCGCGGTAGGCGTTTTGGCGGGCCAATACCTCTTGTTGCCAGAAGGACATTTGTTCAAAGTTTTCGGCCACTTGCACGCGGATAGTGTCTTCTATGGCGGCGCGGCTTAAAGAACTTTTTTGCTGTTGGGCCTTCTTTTCGGTAACTTGCGTAGAAAAATTGTACGAAAGCGGCAGACGGACCGCCAGCGAAATTTGCCTGTTTTGGTCCTCCAAGGTGTTGGCCCCCAGTTTTTCGTAAGAAGCGTTTAAAATAACATCCGGATAGCGGCGGGATAAAGCCAAATCAATGGCAATGTCGTCGGTTTCCAAGGCGTAAATGGCGGCCTTTAACTCGGGGCGGAACTCCATCGCCCACAGGGTTAAGTGCGGCAAATCCCAATCGGTTTTAACGGGAGAGAAGTCTCCGCGGATAGTAACGCGGGCATTGAGTTCCTTATTTAGGCTCACGAGCATTGCCAAATTCGCCTTTTTTAAATCGTTTTCGGCCTGTTTTTGCGCGCTTTGCAGTTGGGATAAGGCGTTTTGCATACGCATTTTGGCCCAAATGCTGTGGGACGCGGACGAAGCGTTCCATTTTTGTGCCAATTCCCAAACGTGTTGGGTCAGTTGGGCGTTTTGTTGGGCATATAAAAGGCCCGCAAAGGATTTTTTAATATCCAACACCACCGCATTTTTGACGGATTCGTAGCGGCTTTGTACTTGTTTTAAATTGGCTTGCGCAAAGCGCAGGGTACTGCGGATACGCCCGCCGGAATAGAGGTATTGCGTGGCGGTAATGCCCACGCCGTAGAATTGGTCTTTGTCGCCGTAATAACCATTGCCGGGCAGAAAGCGGTTGGCTACGGCGTCGGGCAGGACCATAGGATAGTCCAAATCATACCAAGTGGCGGTGCCTTGCAAGGAAAACTGCGGCAAATAGCGGAACTTAGCCTCGGTTACCTTTTGCTCGGCAATGATAATTTCCTGCTTGGCCGCCAAGAACTTGGAGTTATTTTCCAAGCCCAAGCGGATAGCGTTTTCCAACGTCAGGTTATCGTTTACCAAACTGGAAAACGTCAGTCCGTATTCCTTTTGTGCAAAAGCGGCCTGAGCCAAAAGGCAAAGGGCCGCCAGCATTAAGATTTTCTTCATACTACCCCCGGGTTAGTGCTGCTTATTTTTATTGATTTCCGCTTCTACGCGGTCCATCATTTTATTAAATTCGTCTTGTAATTCGGTAAATTGGTCGCCTTGGCGCAAGCGCACCCGCTGGGAAAAATCCCCTTTGGCAATTTCCTTGCAGGTTTGCTCAATGCGGTAAACGGGCCCGGCCATTTTGTGCGATAAAATAGCGGAAATAATGATAACCAACAGTAAATAAATGGCAATTTTATAGGCAAAACTGGCCGCCAGAGGGATAAATTGGTCGTACAGCGGCTGCATCAGAACGGGGTACTTGTCAAACAGTTCGTCCAGCGTGGCCGTCAGTTCAAACGTCATAATCGCAAGCCCGCACAATACGCTTAAAATAATAAGCATCATATAGCGGATTTGCAGATTTTTTTTGATAAAAATCGTGCGGCGTTTAAACTGCGGCTGTTGCGGAGCGGTGTTCATAAAATCCCCTAAAAGGTGGTTACGTAGCGCAACTGCAAAATGCGCTCGCTTTCATCTCCGCGGCCAATGCGGCGTACGGCCGCGTCCAACGCCAAGGAGGGGTGCAAGTAAAAGCGCGCGCCTAAGTTTAAGCGGGAGTCGCGGATATTGCGCAGGTTGTCCCACTCGGCCATTAAGCCCACTTGGTCGGCCAATTTATAAAATGTGCCCATAAACCAGTAGAGTTCGTCCCACTCAAAGTCGGAAAAGTTAAGCCCCGCGGTGGCGTTTAAACCGGGCACGATGATTTCGCGCGTAAAGGTTAAATAGCCGCCCTTGCGGTCGTCTAAGAATTTTTTGGTTTTGGCATAGTTGCGATGGCTGTCGTAGCCGTAACCGTAGCGGCGGCCGTCATAGCCGATGGCAATGGCGGGCAGGTACAAATTCCCGTCGTAAATCTTCCATTTTACTTGGAAATCCGGGTCTAATACGCGCACGGAAGAGTACGAGCCCAACAGTTCGTGCGCCGCAATGCTAAGCCCAATGTTAATGCGGGGATACACGCCGAAATCAATCGTTTCCATTACGGTTCCGTGGTCATAGGCTCGCGTTAAAAAGGATGCCTGATAGCGGTCAAACACCTCTGCGGTGGGAACATCCAAAATCAAGGTTTCCAGGGAAATCGGATCCCCTTGGGCGGCCCGTGCAAAAAGCGGGGCAAATAAGCAAATGGCGAGTACGGCAAGTTTTTTTAGTTTCATAGTTATCCTCTAAAATAAGAAAGTGCGGACGTCTTTAATTTCGGGCTGCGTGATAAAGCGTACATTGTGCAAGTATGCCCCTTCGCGCGCAGGCATAAAGTCATTTTTGTCTCGCGGAAATTCCAAATCAATAATGCCTTTGTCCATACGGGCCGTACTGCTGACGACGGCCTTGTGCCAGCGGTCGGTCTTTTCTTTGTCGTATGGGTTGGACGGGTTCCAATAGTTGCGAAGCACTACCGTACCCTTGGTAACGGCACCGCCTTCCAGCGGTTCGGTTTTTAAAATAACGTCCTTGGTAAATAATACTTTACCCTTGCACGGGCCGTTTACAAAGGTAATTTTGTAATACGGGTCTTTTTCCGTGGGGCGTTTGTTAAGCGTGGCCAGCGAGTAAAGGGCATAGGGCTTCATAATATTTTGGCAAGCCGCAAAAACGTGCGTATTGAGCAAGCGTTCGTAATCTTGTTTGTCGTCTGTGCGGTTATAGGGGGATTCTTTTTTGTGGCGGCATCCGGCCACGGCAAAGGCTACACAGCAGATGAGCAAAAGACTTACTAATTTTTTCATAAATCGGGCTCCTAATAAATAAGTTCGCCCGCGTACGGGCGCGCGTGAAACCAATATAACAAATTATACCCGTTTTTTATGGGAAAATAAACCAAAATCCGCTAAACAAAGGCAAATAAAAAAGCCCCCGGTAAAAAAGGGGGCTTTTTAAGAGTTGTTATTTGCGGCCGGAGCGCGTTTGTCTGGCCCGGGCGGCGCTTTTTTTGTTGAAGTCCTTTTTTTGTTTTTTGGCGGCTTCGCGCATTTCCTGGGCGGCGGTGCTGACAGCGGGCTCCAAAATATCCTGTGAGGTTTCCTTGCTCATTTGCTGCAAGATACCCTTGCCAAATTTAACGGCGCGCGTCAGATCGCCCGTCAGTTCGGCGGAGGCTTGGCCTAAGGGCTTTTCCAAAATATCTCCGTTTACACTGTACCCAAAGTAGGGTGGCAGGTCAGACGAGCCTAATACTTGGCTGACGGCCTGTCCGTCAGCGGCGGATGTAATGTACATTACGCTAAGGTCTTTGGGCGGTAAGCCTTTGTTGACGGCTTCGCTGGATGCTTGGCGGTTCTTTTCCTGCACTTGTACAAGGTCCTTGTCCGAATACACAATGTAGGGCGGTGCGGCGCGCTGAACCTGCTGTTGCAGCGCTTGGATTTCGCGCGGGTCAGCATTATCGCCCATTTCCTGTATTTTGGCTTCAATAAATTGCTGTTTGATTTGGTTGTATTTGCCCAGAGGGTCGCCTTTGAACGTCAAGTTTGCGGCTTGGACGATGTTCGTTAAATCTTGGGTATTTTGCACGCTGTTGGCTACCCAATAGCAGTTGCCCTCGCCACATTGGTTGTTTTTAACCATAAAGGCGTAAATTTCCTTGGTTTGCTCCTGCAAGGTTTGGTCCTGCTGGTTATCCGAGGGAGTGGCCGGGTAGGAATCCGCTTCGGCATTTACTTGCCCCGCCACAAAGGTAACCGGCAGGGGCGGAAGCGCAAAGCCTGTTTCTTGGTAGAAATTTTGGGCATTTTGCGTGCGCGCTGCGGCTACCTGCTGGGCCGTTTTTTGCGGGCTGGGCTCTATATCACACGAAGTTTGTACGGCGGCTGGGGAAGGGCCTTTGTCGTTACAAGAGCCTTGTTTTAAATTCCATAAAATATTAGCCACTTGGTCCACGGGTTGTTTTCCCTCGGCATCGGCGGCGATAAGTTCATTTACCTGGGCGATAATTTCTCCCTTGTGCTTGGCGTAGAAATCCTTAATAAATTGGGCCTTTTGCTCTTTTTCATCCGCAGTTTTGGGGCTCGGATACAGCGCATCCGCCGTATCGTCGGCCAGTTTGGATAAGGCTTCGTCCGGCATTAAGAACGAAATCGCGCGAACCATATCGTTTTGCGTAGGTTGCGGAGCGGGACCGCTGTCGGCTCCGAAAGCGGGGCCTTCAAAATCCTCCATTTGCGCGCGGGCAAAACCGGGGGCGTATTTCCCGCCGTTTCCGCGGGCAATTTTATCAGACGAAGCCAACAGGGCGGCTTCGCTTTCGTCCTGCCAAATATCGGGGTTGGCGGAGGTTTGTTTGGCATCGTTAAAGCCAAAGAATTTAGTAATCGGGCTAAACAGGCGCGCCAATTTGGAATCAGGCACTTGGGTTTCCCTGCTGGCGGAGTTGGCCGCCGGGGTAAAGCGCGCGGCGCGTTCTTGGCGGATGTAGCGGTCGTAGGCGTTTTCCTGCGTGTTAATTTCGTGCATACCTGGTTCCATCCCTTCGGGGGCGGTTTGGCGGATGAGCACCCAGTCGCCGTCTTCGGTTTGCATAGAGGCGTCGCCGTAATTATAGCGGCCGGAGGTAGCAACGCCGTCAGCCGTTTCTTGATTAGTGGGGGTTTTTTTAAGGGCGGCGCGGGCGTCGGCTATTTGCTCGGGCTGGGCGGCCTTGTTATCGCCGCTCTTTTGGGCAACTTGGGCCTTTTGCCGGGCGTTAGTGCGACGGAGCAAACGCGCCATACGTTGTACCAGCGCGGTTAAGGGGTTAGACGTAAAAATTTGCGGGGTGGCTTTTTGCGTGGCGGCGGAGGCTTGGGCGTTGGCCGGAGCGGGGGCGGTGGTTTCTAAAAAGGGTAACAGTAAAAACACGATAACCGCAACACACACGAGAAGCAAGATAATTTTGCCAATGGTTTTTTTCATAACTGGCTCCATAAATAATAATATCCCGGTTTGGGCCACGCAGAACGCGCCTTTGCCGGTTCTTACCAATAGTTTACCCGTTTGACGGGATTTTTTCAAGGGCTATTTTGCGTGGATAAGGCGCATTAAAATAGACCACGACTTTTTGAGGTGCGCCCAAACGGGATTGTCCGCTTGCGCCGGTTTGGTGGCTTGGGCGGCTTCTTCTTCGGCGGACGGAGGGAGGGTTAGCCCGGCGGCCTTTACCAGTTGGATAAGATAATTGGACGGCACGGAAAAATTTAAGTTTTGGTTGCCTTCTCCCTTGTAACTGCCGAAGACGACGGAAATTACGTTGCCGTTGTGGTCAAAAACGGGGCTTCCGCTGGAACTGGGGGAAATCGGCGCGCTGATTTGGTGCCAAAGTACGCCGTCTGCCTTTTTGCGGATTTGGCTGATAAGGCCCGAGGAAATGGTGTTTTGCAGGCGGCGCGGGTTGCCGATTACCGTAATGGTTTGCCCGGGCAGCACATTATCCGACGGCACTACGGTAACGTGCGGTAAATTTTTGGCGTGGATTTGCAAAAGGGCCAAATCCACATTGCCCGCTTGTGCAACAGGGACGGCTTCGCCCGATACAGCCCCGGTATTAAAGGTTAAATTGATATAAAGGGCGTCCTTGGTAACGTGGCGGGTGGTGGCTACGAGGCCGTCCGGTGTGAGGACAAAGCCCGTGCCCGTAAAAGTGGAACCGTCCGCCTTGATGACGTTGACGGCGACAATTGCCGGGGCATTTTGCTCGGCGATGCGGACGTGGTCGTTTTGCGCCCGGGCGGGCAGCCCGAAGATAACCAGAAAAAGTAGAGCAAGCAGGGCGTTCCTCATAATTTTATTATAGCAAGAAAATGCGGGCAAGGTTGAAAACCAACTGGATAAATAGTACACTAATAGGGACGTCTGTTAAGGAGTTTATACTATGGAAGAAGCATTTTATGTAAGCCGCAAGAAATATGAGGCTTTGGTTAATGAACTGAAAGATTTGAAAAATTTAAAGGCGGAACTTTCCAACGAAATCGGGGAAGCCGCCGCGCAGGGGGACTTGAAGGAAAACGCCGAATACCACGCCGCCAAGGAAAAGCAGGCGGAAACGCTGATCCGCATCCAAGAGTTGGAAATGCGTTTGCGCAACGCCCAAATTACGGATGATTTGACTGTGGATAAAAGCGAAGCCCGCATTGGCGCTACGGTAACTATCCGCGACGAAGCGGCCGGCATTGAATTTACCTATACGCTGGTGGGTTCTATGGAATCCAACCCGGAAAAGGGCCTTTTGTCCGTTAAGTCGCCCTTGGCCAATGGTGTATTAGGCAAAAAAGAAGGGGAAACCTTTGAAGCCATTTTGCCGCGCGGACCGAAAAAATACAAATTGGTAAAACTGGAATACAAATAATATTTATTGCCTAGTGGATAATAAAGCCGCCCGAGGGGAAAACCCTTGGGCGGCTTTTTCACAGGCAAAAAGAACCCCCGGTTTTGGGCCGGGGGAGGAGAATTATAAGCCGTTTACGATTTCGTTCATTGCTGCTTGGAAGGGGCTGGTCCCTTTAATCAACCAATGCATTACGGCTTCGTTCAAATTGGCTTCTTCTTCGGAGACGCCAGGATTGCCCGGGCGAGCCTGCGGAAAGCGGTGATTCTTGTTCATAAAAACTTTTAACTGCTTCAAGGTTTCCTGTTCGGACGGATACACCGGGGCGTATTCGGCAAACAACGCCTTGATTTGGGCAGACAATTTTTCAACCGGTTCAAAGTGATTCGCGCGGTCATCGTTCATTAACGTTTCGGTGCGGGTGTAGAGCATCAATTCGTTATTGTCCAGAGTGCTCCACTTGGGCAGGCGTCCATTGGCTTTTACGAACTTTTGTAAATCGGTCAGCGTGCGGGCATATACGGTTACGGTTTCCTTCATATTATCCGTCGTTTTGGCGGATTGGATACCTCGGGCATATTGCGTATAAGCATCAGACAACGCACCGCGAAGTGTTGCTTTATCTCCCCGAGACATAGAATTCGGATTCGGCATATTGATAAAGTGCTGGATGACGCCCTTGGTTTCGTTGGCTACCAGCGGGCTTTGCATCATATGGCGCAGTTTGAGGTTTACCTTGTGCGGGTGCGTAAGCAAATAATCATAGGCCGTATCTACAAAGGCTTCCTTGCCGTCTAAATGCATTAAGTCCATCATTCCGGGAGTTTCTTTTAAAACCGGGGAGTGGGACAAGGTATAATAATTCACCAAGTCTTCCACCAACATATGTACGTCGCGCGACAGCAAATCGGCGCGCAGGAAAGCGCGCAGGCTTCTGTTGGTAACGGTTTTATCAATAAGGGCTAAACCGGCTTTTTGGCCTTCTTCCTTGGTAATATAGTAAAGCGGGTCTTTCATCAAGGTATTGAGCAACATGTTGGCTTGTCTGGTTTCCAGCGTAGCCTCGTGCATTTTGTTCAATATAATCTTTTCAGTCGTCAATTCGTGTGCGCGGCTGATGGCGGGCACCGTTAAATTCGGTGTAGCGTTATAAGAGGGCACATAAATTTTGGGCAATTTCGGCGCTTTAAGAAGCGGCGAAACCTTAACACCAACTTTGGAGGCGTTTTTAGCCACCCCAGCAGCCACTTTTTCGGCGGCTTTGACGCCGGTGGCAATTTCTTTGCCAGCGTTTTGGGCAAAGGACATAGTCGTCCCGAGGGAGACTATCATTAAAGCAGACATTAGTTTTTTCATACTTATAGTGTAAGAAATATGAACCTTGGACGAAAGAGTCTTTGGACCTAATGCAGGCTGGGCCTTTGGACCTAGGAAAAAAGAACCCGGCCTGTGGGGCCGGGTTCTTTAAGCAAAAACTGCTTTATTGGTACTTTTTTAATACGGCTTCTTTGGCGGCTGAGGAATAGACGTTATAATCCATTTGCTGGAAGATAGAGTCCTTTTGTTCCAGGTCATAGACATATCCTTCGTCTATGCGGTTGCCTTGGATTTGCTCGTAGAGTTCGTTAAAGCGCTTGACGTGGTCCTTGGTACGCTTGGTGGAATACTCCTTGGCCGTACCCGTGGTCATTAAGAACGCCCAGTCGGACGATTGCATCAGCACCAGTTCGCGCGCCAGTTGGTTGAGCGCCCGGCGCAGGAGCCCGCCTGCGTTAGGGAACTTGTTAGCCAGTTCCATCATCCGCTCGGCGGCTTTAATCAGGTGGCGGTAAATCCAATCGTTGCCGCTGTTGAGCCATACATCGTGGTAGCCCTTATCGCCCCAAGAGGACATAGACGGCTGCACCACTTGGTTTTCGGGGTACATCGCCAAGTATTCACTCGGCGTAACCAGTTTGATATCCTTTTGGTCGTAGTAAATCTTTTTGAACAGGTATTCCAAGAAATCAATACCTTCGTACCACCAGTGGCCGTAGAGTTCCGCGTCGTACATAGAAACGACTAAGGGCTTGCGGTCAATAATGGTGCTCAAATATTCAATCTGTTTTTGGCGGTTGAACATAAAGTTCCCGGCGTGCTGGGCGGCTACTTCGCGCGCTTCCTGCGGGTTGTAGGCCTGTTTTTGGTTCAGGGCTACTTTGCCGGTAATTTTATGGTATTTCATACCGATATTGCGGCGAACGCCGTCGGAGTGGAGATACGGCTTAATATAGTCGTAGTCCAAGTCGTAACCGAGGTCGCGGTAAAACTCGCGGTAGCGCGGGTCGCCCGGGTAGCCGGATTCGGCGCTCCATACCTGTTGGGCCGATTCCATATCGCGGGCAAAGGCGGCTACGCCCGTCTGCGGGCAATACACGGGGGCGTAAATGCCGTATTTCGGGCGCGGCGTGCCGTGCAGTACGCCGTGCGATTCGGTAAAGAAGAAGCGGATGCCCTCATCGCGCAAAAATTTATCGTCGCCCGGGTTGTAGGCGCACTCGGCCAGCCAAATCCCGCGCGGGGAGCGGCCGAAGCGGCTTCTGTAATCGTTGGCGGCAATTTTGATTTGGGCGTTGACGCTTTCTTTGTGTACCATTAAGGGCAAATAGCCGTGTGTGGCGCAGCAGGTGATAATTTCCAACTTGCCCATATCCTGGAACTTTTTAAAGCCCTGTAAAACGTGCCCGTGGTAGCGGTTTTCAAACAAATCCTGATAGCGGCGGAACTTGTTGTAATACATCCGCGCTACGCCCTCAAATTCGGTGCCTTGGGTGCGGTTGATTTCCTTTTGGGAAAGTTCCACCCGCTGGTTTAAATAATGGCGGAAGCGGTTAATAAGCAACGGGTCCTCCATCATATTGCACAAGGGCGGCGTGAGCGACATTGTCAGGCGGAAATCGGTGCCTTCTTCGGTCAGGTTTTCAAATACGTTAAGCAAGGGGATATACGTTTCCACCATTGCTTCGTAGAACCAGTCTTCCTCCAAAAAGTCCGGGTATTCCGGGTGTTTGATAAACGGCAGGTGCGCGTGGAGCACCAGCGCCAGATAGCCTTTTTCTTCTCCCATATTATTTTCCTTGTTCGCGCAGGGCTTTTATGTTGATTTGGCGCGTCTTGTCGCCTTTGGCGTTGCGCGCTTTAATGGGCAAATCCACTACGCTGCCCGCCGGCAAGTGCTGGCGGATGGAGAATTTGCCTTCTTTCAGTTCAATATCTTTTCCATTGATAGACACAATGGCATTTTTGGAGGCGGAACCGTAAATGATAATTTCGCAGTCGGCATTGAGCCAAATGTCTTCATCCTCAGGCTGTACTTTATCCAAGTGCAGGGCAAACGAGGACCACGAAGACTTGGCCGCGCCGGAGGGCGTCAGTTCCGTCAGTTTCCAGCGTTGGCCGATGACGTGCATCAGTTCGCTGGCTCCCAAGCCGATGTAATCCGCGCCGGAGAGTTTTAAGAGTTTTTGGAAATCGCCTTCCACCACCATCCATTTGTCGTCAATAATATCGGACACTTTGCCGGGCGGCACAGGTGTAGAATTGCTGCGGGAAACCAAAATAAATTTACCGTCGGCGGTAACGTAGCCCAAATCGGCCAAGTAGGTGCGGCCGGACTGCGGGGCGTTGATGTACCAACTGCGCGCCTCAAAAATGACGGGCATATCGTAATATTGAACGGAGTTTTTGCCGTCAAAAAATTCCACCCCGGTAACATCGTGCAAGCGGATAACGGTGCGGGCGGCTTTTAAGGTTTCTTCCCCGTATTGGCTTTTAAGATAGTCTAACGTGTTTGGGGTGATTTCCCAAAACAGGAACATCCAAGCCGGGTCCTTGGGAAGTAAAAAACTTTCCGTTTTGCCGTAGCCGGACGGAATATCCGCTTCGGCGTGTATGTCTTTGGCCAAAGGTTTGACCAAGGCAGACGAAGATAAGTTCTGCGTCATAATAAATACCTCACCCTGATTATTTGTAGAGATTTTCTCCCCCATTTTATTGTAGCATTTATCAATAGAAAAAGGGGCTTTTATAAAAGTTTTTGCTACAATAGCAACAGAGGGATTTTTATGAATAAAAAAGGGATGGGATTAATCGGTTTACTCTTGGCGGTGGTTATCGTAGCCGTGCTGACGGCGGCGGTGCTTAAACAGTATGCCCGCCAAACGCAAAAGGTATTAAACACACCCGGTTTGCAAAGCGTACAGCCCGCTAAAAACCAAAAAGGCCAAGCCGCGGCCAATGCGCCTAAATGCAACGGGCGGCTTGTTGGCAATATTTGCGTGCCGACCGAGGTGCGCAGTTCAAGTTTAGACGCTTTTAATGAAATGAATAAATAAAAAAGCCGCCGGTTTATAGCCGGCGGCTTTTTTACACTAAAACTTATTTGGCTTCGGGTTCTACTTTCTTTTGGATTAAAATCAAACTGACAAAAATCAAGCACAGCCCGCCGATTTCCGCCCCCGAGGGCATACGGCCGAAGGCAATCATATCGCTGGCCATTGCCACTACCGGGGTGAAATACGTTACCGAGGCCATACGTGTAGCCCCCCAGCGTTTAATCAAGGCGACCATTAACAGGAACGCCACGGCGGAGGAAAACACGCCCGCGCTGATAATGGATAAAACCACTTTTGGCGTAAAGGCCGAGGCCGGGGGAACGGGTTCCACAAAAAAGCATACGATTAACAGCACCACCGCTGCAAAGAGATACTGGTGGAAGGTGTTGGCTTCCATTGTCATTGCGTTGCTGTCCACCATAATTTTTTTGGTGAGTACATTACCTAAACTGTACGACCAAGCCATAATCAAAAAGGCGATGCAGCCATAAAGAGCCAAGGGGCTTGCATCCAACTGCGCGGCGGCAATCATCGGGCGCATAATAACGAGTAATCCCAGCATCCCAATCGTAACGCCGATGGCTCTGCGCCAGGTAAAGCGGTCTTCGCCTTTTAACAAAATAGCCCCGGCGATAAAGGACCATATCGGCACCGTACCGTTAAAAATACCGCCAATCGTCGGCGCGACGAAGCGCTGGCCCCAAGAGATAGCCGCAAACGGCAGTAAAATAAGCAGCAGCCCAATCGTCCACGGGCGCCACAGTTGCTTAATAGGACATTTCAAATTCTTGCGCTGTATGACGTACAGCACGATGAAAAACAACAACCCCGCCAATACCCGGAAGAAGGTTCCCCAGTAGGGCGGCAATACTTCTACAAAGTTTTTAGTCGCTAAAAAAGCGGTGCCCCAACACAGGGCCAAACACAACGCCAATACATAACTCATAAGATACTCCTCCTTTTTTACATTATAGTAAATTCCGGCGCGCCGTCCGCCTTTGTGCGGGAATTCGTATAATATATGTATATAGGAAAGTAAGATGAAAAAACTTGGAATAATCGTTTTGTTTGTACTGGTGGTGGCCGGGCTGTGCTTTTGGCTGCCGAAACCTGCGGATAAAAAATCCGACGGGAAACTTGCGGTGGTAACGTCCGGCTATGTGGCCTATACGCTCACACGGCAATTGGCGGAGGACTTGGCGGATATTTCTATGCTGCTGCCCCCTAATGCGGAGCCGCACTCCTTTGAGCCTACGCCCGGTGCGCTGGTGGCGGTGCGTCAGGCAGATGTGTTTGTGTATATTTCGGATACTTTTGAACCGTGGGCCAAAGACATTGCCGCCGGGGCCGGAAAAAATACCCAAGTGGTAAAGGCCGCCGCCGCTTTGCCCGCAAGTGCGGACCCGCATATTTGGATGGATTTTGACAATGTACGCGTAATGGCGCAAACAATAGAAGGCGCACTCGCCGCGCAGTTGCCGGAACAGGCGGAAACCTTGGCGCAAAATTTAGCCAAGTTTAACGAACAATTAATTGCTTTGGACGAATCTTATAAAAAGGGGTTGTCCGCTTGCCAAGGGCGCGAGGTGGTGCATATCGGGCACTTGGCCTTTGAACGGCTTGCTAAAAAATATGGCCTTACTTTAACCGCCTTGGCGGGCACGTCGCACGACGGGGAGCACTCGGTGCGAAGGCTGGCGGGTGTGGTGGATTTGATTAAAAAACACCATATTGAAACCATTTTTACCGAGGAAACGCTCTCCCCGCGCTTGGCGCAAACCGTGGCCGGGGAAACGGGCGCGCAGATTTTGCCGCTCTACACGGTGGAAAGTATATCCAAGCAGGATTTTGATAATCATATTACTTATATTGATTTTATGAAACGCAATTTGGAAAATTTGCAAAGGGGGCTTAAATGCCAAGCGTGATAGAAGCCAAGGATTTACGCTTTGCGTATGTGCGTGTGCCAGTGCTGGACAAGGTGTCCTTTACCATTAACGCGGGGGATTATGTGGGGCTGATTGGTCCTAACGGCGGGGGGAAAACTACGCTGCTCAAACTTTTGCTCGGGCTTGAAAAGGGCGAGGGCAATATAAAACTCTTCGGTACGCCGATTAATGCGTTTAAGGATTGGCATAAAATTGGCTATTTGGCGCAAAAAAGCCCCGTGGCGCAGAGCCGTTTTCCGATTTCAGCCGAAGAAGTAGTGCTAATGGGTCTGTCCAACCACCGCGGCAGCGGTGTGTCCGTCGGCGAATTAAAGGAAGTCTATACCGCTATGCAAAAAACGCACACGCGCGAATATGCCGGGCGGATTTTCGGCGATTTGTCTATCGGCCAGCAACAGCGCGTTTTGCTGGCTCGGGCGCTAGTAAGCAACCCGGAACTGCTGATTTTGGACGAGCCGTCCACCGCCTTGGACGCTTCGTCCCGCGAGAAATTTTTTGATTTGCTGGGCGAATTAAACGGCAAGCACGGTGTAACCATTTTGCTGATTACGCACGATACGGGCGAAGTGGGCAAATATATTTCCAAATTTATGTATGTGGATAAAACCTTGGTGTTTTACGGTACCAAAGAGGAGTTCTGCCACTCCCGCGCGGTGGCCGAAAAGATTGGCCCCTTTGCCCAGCACACCATAGACCACTTGCACAACCACGGGCATTGCCCGCTGGGGTGCGCGTGCGGGGAGGATAAAAAATGATGAGCGGATTTTTAACCTATGGGTTTGTTCAGCGCGGCTTGTTGGCGGGCAGTTTGGTGGCGGCGGCTTGCGCGCTTATCGGCGTATTTTTGGTGTTAAAACGCTTGTCTTTAATCGGCGACGGAATGAGCCACGTTTGCTTGACGGGCGTGGCTGTGGCTCTGCTGACCGCCACAAATCCGGTGTATATGTCGGTGCCGGTGGTGGTGCTGTCGTCCTTGGGGATTATGAAGATTACCCAAAAATTTAAGATTTACGGCGATGCGGCTATCGGCATTGTCAGCGCGGCGGGGCTGTCCGTCGGTTTGTTGATTACGGCCCTTGCGGGCGGGTTTAATACCGATTTATTGGGCTATTTGTTTGGCAGTATTTTAACGGTATCTTGGGATGAAGCCCTTTTATGCGGGCTTTTGCTGGCTGTTGTGCTGTGCGGACTAAGGTTTTTTTACCGCGATTTGACTTCCGCCTGCTTTGACGAACCCTTCGCCCGCACGCGTGGCGTTCCCGTGCGGCTTATCAATACGGCCTTGGTGGTGATTACCTCGGTGGCGGTGGTATTGGCCTTTAAGGTGGTGGGCATTTTCCTCATTTCGGCTATGCTGATTATTCCGCCCGTGTCCGCCTTGCTGATTTCCCATACCTTTAAACAGGTGTTATGGTGTGCGGCCTGCTTTGGCGTTGCGAGCGTGTGGACGGGGGTGTATTTATCCTTTTTATTTAATATTCCCTCTGGGGCTACGATTATTTTGGTAAACTTGCTGATTTTGGCGGGTTGTTATATTTATGCCAAAACGGGGGTAAGCGATGCCCGCTAAAAAAACGGACGTGGCGGCGCTGCTGGCGGCCCTTAAAAAGTTGTACCCCGAGCACGTTATCCCGCTTCATCACGGCAACGCGTGGCAGTTGCTTTGCGCGGTTATTTTGTCGGCCCAATGCACGGATGCACGGGTGAACCAAATCACACCGCATTTGTTTAAAAAATATCCAACCGTACGGGACTTGGCCGCGGCGGACTTAAAAGAGGTGGAAGAAATTATCCACTCCGCCGGGTTTTACCACAGCAAGGCCTTGTCTTTAATTGAAAGTTCCAAACGCATTTGCGAAGTTTTTGGCGGAGAAGTGCCTCAAAATATGGACGATTTGCTTTCCTTGCGCGGAGTGGCGCGCAAAACGGCCAACGTAATGTTAGGCGATTACTTTAAAAAGCCCGCGGGAATAGTGGTGGATACGCACGTTAAACGCTTGGCTTTCCGCTTGGGGCTTACCAAGCAGACGGACCCCGTAAAGGTGGAAAAAGATTTAACCAAAATTATTCCGTATGAATATTGGGGGTGGCTGGCGATTGCGCTTATTCTGCACGGCCGCCAAGTGTGCAACGCCCGCAAACCGCTTTGCTCCCAGTGCGCCTTGGCGCACTTATGCCCCCAAAAAGGAGTAAAAATTTCCGTATGACGTTTAGAGAGTGGAACAACCGTAAGAATAATTATCTGAGGGAGCAAAAGGGTAAATGGGCGGCTAAATTATTGGGCTGTGCTCCTCGTTCTGACGCATATCACCCGCAAAAGGTGCATAAAATTTTGCTCTTGCGCAACGATAATAAATTGGGCGATGCGTTGGTGTCGTCCGTTTTGTTGCGCGGGCTGAAAGTGTTGTTCCCAACGGCTGATATAGATGTAGTGGCGGGTAAAAGCAACGCGCTTATCTTGCGGAATAATCCGGCGGTATCTACCCTTTATTTTGCGACGGAACGATTCGTCTCGCTAATGTCGTGCGGGCTAAAATTGCGGGGCAAGCAATACGATTTGTATTTGGATTTGGACGAAAAACCGACGCTTGCTTCACTTACCTTTTTAAAATTTTTACAACCGCGCTGGGCCTTTGGCTTTAACCGGAAAAAGTATCCGCTTTATAACCTGATGCAACCCTTGGATTTGTCTTCCTGCCATATTACGGCGCGGTATGAGGCGTGTTTGCGCTATTTGGGTTATCAGGGCGGGTTGGATACGTCGTATGAAATTCAGGTGCCGGAAACGGCGAAAGCGGCGGCACAACGATTTTTATCTACCTTGCGGGGGGGGGGGCGCCTGATTGTAGTAAATCCGCTGGCGGCCAGCCGCCACCGCTCTTTTTCAGCGGAGCAGATTTTTGGCTTGGCCGCAGCTTTCCCAAAGGATACTTTTGTTTTACTTGGGCAAGAGCCTAAACTAAGAAAATGGTTAAACGGGCGTGCGCTTTTACCCCGTATGCTTGTCTTTACGGCGGGTGTTTTTGAGGCTGCTGCACTGGCCCAACAGGCAAGCGTGCTTCTTACGCCCGATACCTTTTGGGTGCATTTGGCTTGCGCTCTGCATATTCCAACGGTGGCCGTTTACCGGGGAAAAGAAGAGTTCCCCTATAAAGGCAATATTGCCATTTGGCGGCCCTTGGAGGCTTCCGTAAAAATGGTGCTATGCGAGAGTGAACAGCACGAAATGCCCGTGCCGTTGCTTGTACAGGCATTGCAAGAGAAATTAAAATAATTTGTCGCCCATAATAAAAAAGCCCCGGGTTTGCGCCCGGGGCCTTTTCTGTGTGCCTGAAAACTTATTTGCCCAGCAACGCCAGGAGCACGCCTGCCGCTACCGCACTGCCGATTACGCCAGCCACGTTCGGGCCCATTGCGTGCATCAGCAGGTAGTTGGTTTTATCGTATTCCAAACCGACTTTATTGGAAACGCGGGCCGCCATCGGCACGGCAGAAACGCCGGCGGAACCGATAAGCGGGTTGATTTTGGTTTTGCTGAAACAGTTCATCAGTTTCGCCAACAATACGCCCGAAGCCGTGGCTACGGAGAAGGCGATAATACCCAACACCAAAATACCCAAGGTTTCCGTGGTCAGGAATTTATCCGATTGCAGTTTGGAGCCTACGGACAAGCCCAGCAAAATGGTAACGATATTGCAAAATTCGTTTTGCAGGGTCTTGGATAAGCGTTCCGCTACGCCGGATTCCTTTACCAAGTTGCCGAAGGTCAACGCGCCGATAAGCGGAGCGGCCGAGGGCAGCAACAGCGCGCACATCAAAAGAATTACGAGCGGGAACAGGATTTTTTCCCGTTTGGATACCGGGCGCAACTGTTCCATACGGATCGTGCGTTCTTCCTTGGTGGTGAGCAGTTTCATAATGGGTGGCTGGATAATCGGTACTAACGCCATATACGAATACGCCGCCACGGCAATAGCACCCAGCAAATCGGGCGCCAAGCGCGTGGTAAGGTAAATGGACGTCGGGCCGTCCGCCCCGCCGATAATACCGATAGAAGCCGCTTCTTTAAGGCCAAAGGCGAAGAGTTGGCTATCACCAATGTGGATGTAACTTAACGCCACCGCGCCGATAAGCGTGGCGAAGATACCAAACTGCGCCGCGCCACCCAAGAGGGCCATTTTCGGGTTAGCAATTAACGGGCCGAAGTCCGTCATTGCGCCTACCGCCATAAAGATAAACAGCGGGAAGAGCCCGGAATTAATACCGAAGTTGAACACAATACCCAAGAACCCGGCCGGCCCGGCGATGGCTTCGCCGGGGGGCATAGGAATATTGGCCAACAGACCGCCGAAGGCAATCGGGACGAGCAAAAGCGGTTCAAACTGCTTTTTAATCCCCAGCCACAGCAGGAAGCAGCAGACGGCAATCATCGTCAGTTGCTGCCAGGAGATAGCGTAAATCCCCGTGGTTTGCCAGATTTGGTTTAATGCTTGCAAGATATCCATAGGGTAGCCTCTTATTTAATATCGGCCAATTTGTGGCCGGTCTGCACCTGGTCGCCTTGTTTTACAGCCAAGTGGATGACGCCGGAGGCCGGAGCGGAAACCGGGGTTTCCATCTTCATTGCTTCCAGCACCAAGATTTCTTGGCCTTCGCTCACGCGGTCGCCGTCTTTTACGGACAAGCGCAATACCGCGCCCGGAAGCGGAGATTTCACTTCCGCGCCAGCGCCGGTGGAAGCGGCTTTTTCGGGAGCCTTGGCGTCCGAGGCGGCGGTGGATACCGCATAGCGTTTGCCGTTTACTACGGCGTCGTTGCCGTCAAAGACAACTTCATAGGCTTGACCGTTTACGGTTACCTTTACCGCACCGTTTTCTTTGGCGGCGGCGGGTTTTACATCTTTGGCCCAGCGGATACCGTTCACTTTGGCTTCGCCCTTCAAATACATAATGCCTTTGTCGGCGCAGGTGGCTACGATAAAGACGTTTTCTTCCGTAACGGGCAAGCCCGCTTCTCTCAGTTTGGCTTCCGCCACCTTTAACCCTTTCTTGGGGTCCGCGTCGTTGATTTCAAGCGGCGTTTTGGTGGTGGGTTGCAAGCCCAACTGTTCGCTGGCTTCCTTTACTACGGCCGGATCGGGTTCTACCGGGGTTTTGCCGAAGTAGCCCAAAACCATTTTGCCGTAGCCGGGGGTAATCTTCTTCCAGGGGCCGAACATTACATTGCTGTAAGCCTGTTGGAAATAGAACTGGGAAACGGGGGTAACGGACGTACCGAAACCGCCCAATTTTACGCATTCGCCCATCGCTTTTACCACTTCGGGGAATTTGTCAAAGGTGCCGTTGTCGCGCATCATTTGGGTATTGGCCGTCAATGCACCACCGGGCAGCGGGGAGAACGGAATAATTGGGTTGACCTTGGTGGCTTCGGGCGGCAAGAAGTATTTGCTCATACAATCTTGGAACACATTTTCGGCCTCGCGGATTTTTTGCGGGTCAATGTCCAAGGTGTAATCGGTGCCGCGCAAGGCGTGCCACATCGTCAAAATATCGGGCTGGCAGGTGCCGCCGGAGACGGGCTGCATAGAGAGGTCCAACTGGTCCGCACCCGCGTGGATGGCTTCCAAGCAGCAGGCAATGGCGTTGCCCGCCGTTTCGTGCGTGTGGAACGCAATTTTGGTGCCTTGGGGCAGGAGTTTGCGGGCCATGGCAATCGTTTTGCCGACGGTCGCCGGGGTGGACGTGCCGGAAGCGTCTTTAAAGCAGACGGAGTCAAACGGAACGCCGGAATCCAAAATTTGGCGGAGGATTTTTTCGTAAAATTCTTCGGTGTGGATTTTACCCGTGTGGTCCCAGCCCGGAGCCAAGGACATCATCGTTACGGTAACTTCGTGTTTAAGGCCCGCGTTGTGGATGCATTTACCGGAATAAATGAGGTTGTTTACATCGTTTAACGCATCAAAGTTGCGGATAGTGGTGGTTCCGTGTTTTTTGAACAATTTGGCGTGAGCGTTAATCACGTCGGAGGATTGGCTTTCCAAACCTACTACGTTTACGCCGCGGGCGAGGGTTTGCAGGTTGGCGTCCGGCCCGGCTACTTTGCGGAAGGAGTCCATCATATCAAAGGCGTTTTCGTTGCAATAAAAGAACAACGCCTGAAAGCGCGCCCCGCCGCCGAATTCCATATGGTTAATGCCGGCGTGCTTGGCGGCTTCCACCGCGGGCAAGAAGTCCTTGGTCAGTACGCGCGCCCCATAGACGGACTGAAAGCCGTCGCGGAACGCGGTGAGCATAAAGTTTACTTTTTTCATAATAAGTCCCCTAAATTATTTAGTTTGAAATCTCTTTGCGGCGGCAATGGCCACAGCGATTAAAACATTATCGGCCGCAGTGGCTGCGGTTTGCGGAAAATACTTTTCCATTTTTTGCACCAACCAGCCCAGCATTTTAACAATGCCGACCAGCAGGGTGAGAAACACAAATACAATCAACATACCAATTACGGTAATATTGACGGATTGCATTAACAAACTATCTGCACTCATACAATAAGGTCTCCTATATATATTTCTTCCGGGCCTTGGGCGGTGTTTAAAAGGAGCGTTCCGCGGGGGGACACATCTTTTACCGTTCCGCTGACGGGCGCTGCGCCGTTTTTAACGGATATTTGTTTACCAATGTACGGAAATCGTTCTTCGTAGGCTTGGCGGATTACGGCAAAGCCTCTTTGCGCTACGTCGGGGTAATCCCGCCAAAAAAGCGTTAATACTTTTTGTAAAAAATCTTGTTTGGTAATGTTTATGCCGAGTTCCTTTAAGGAAATGGCGGGCTGGCCGACGTGCGCTAAATTTTCCTGCGCGATGTTTACCCCTACGCCGATAACCACCCCCGAAATGCCCGAAGCGGTTACCACGGCTTCACTTAAAATGCCGCAGAGTTTTTTCCCTTCGGCTAGGACGTCGTTGGGCCATTTGAGCCACGCCTTGGCTCCCAGTTGTTCTGCGGCGGTGCAAACGCATACCGCCATTAGTTGTGTAAAATTAGGTAAAAAATCGGTTTTTTGAGGTTTTACCAATACGGAGAAATACAGCCCGCCGTCTTGGGAAATCCATTTGCGGTCAAAGCGGCCCCGCCCGGCGGTTTGCCTGTCGGCGCAAACGACGGTTCCGTCCGCCAGTTGCGGGCAATTATTTTTTAAATAGGTATTGGTGGAATCAATTTCGTCAAAATGGATAATTTGCGCCATACCTAATTGTAACAAATTTACGAGGGGAAAAGCGGGACGGAAGTTTATAATTTGTAGAGCACCAATCCAAGATAATCTTTTATGAATAACGACAGATCCCCGACAGAAACACTCGGGGATGACGACTTTTTCAAATAGGGGGCATTCTGAAACAAGTTCACTATGACGGAAAAAATGCCGTTTTTGTTGTTGCTTTTCCGTCGTTTATTTTAAAGGGGTTGTTTTATTTTTTTTTTTTGTTAAAATTTTGACAATTAAGGCCGGACATACCCGGATGTATCTGCCGTATAAAAATGCGTATAAAAGGCCGTTTTGCTCAAATATAAAGGCCTTAACAAGGAGAAAAAATGAAAAATTTTATGAATACTTTATTGTCATTCCAGGGCCCGCGTACAAGCGGGAACCTGGAATCCAGAAATAAAATAAGGAGTTTTTCTAATAAACGGACTGGATCCCGGGTCCACGCCCGGGATGACAACTACCACTACAACGGCAGATCCCGTATAAAGACACTACGGGATAACGGCTTAACAACAAGTGGCCGCGCGGCGAATACTTTTCGCACGGCAACAACGGGCTTTACCTTAATAGAACTTCTAGTAGTCGTGCTTATCATTGGCATTTTGGCAGCGGTGGCGGTACCGCAATACACCAAGGCGGTGGAAAAAGCCCGGGTAACCGAAATGATAACCGTCTATCGCACAATGGAAAAAGCAATCAATATGTATGTTTTGGCTAATGGTTCTACTGACGGGATGGATATGGAGTCGTTAGATGTGAATTTTCCTGATTTTACTTGGAACGGGCGTTATTATTGTAATTCCAAAGACCTTTGTATTGATCTGAGAGAGGGGTACCTCTTGGTAGGCCTTTGGGGGCGTGAGGCAGGTGCGTCCGGACGCGAAAGCGGCGGGGCACCCAATTATTATGTTGATGCCCATTTTAATAGGGATGGTTCCCATACTAATTCTTATGCCAGTTGTTATGTGGATATTAGTAAAATGGGATTGGAAAATTTGGGCTTTACGGAGATTGGCTGCTAATTGTAAAATTTTTTAAACCACCCCGCCGGGTATATACCTAGCGGGGTGGTTTTTTCAAAATATTTTGGGTGGTTTGGCGCGTGCGGCGGCAAATAAAAGCGCGTCCGTCATACTGGACGGATTGGCGATGTTTTGCCCCGAAATATCAAAGGCCGTGCCGTGGGTAGGGGAAACCCGCAGGAATTTTAGCCCCGCCGTAATGTGTACAATCGGCTTTTTTGCGGCCAGTTTTAGGCCCAGCAGGGCTTGGTCGTGATACATACACAAAAGCCCGTCGTATTTCCCAGCCGCGTGGGCCAACCACAAGGCGTCTGCGGGCAGGGGCCCGTCGGCCTTTATCCTGTGGCGGCGCAGGGCTTTTATTGTGGGCAAAATTACCTCGTTTTCCTCAGTTCCGAATTTGCCATTGTCGCTTGCGTGCGGGTTTAGGGCGCACACGGCGATATGGGGGCTTTTTATACCCAGTTGCTTTAAGGCGCGGTTAAAGTGTATGGCAGACTCTACAATACGCTCCTTTGTCAGCAAGCGGGGCAAGTCCGCAATAGCAAAATGCTCCGTTACGAGCCCGCAGCGCAGGGCCCCACTAACAAACATCATTAGTCCTTCTTTGCCTGCGCGCTCGCGCAACAGTTCGGTATGCCCTGTGTAGGGCACGCCGTACAGGGCCCAACTTTGTTTGTTGATAGGGGCCGTAACCAGCGGACTTTTGGTTTTAAGGGCCAGTTTAATGCCCAGTTCCACCGCCTTGTAGGAGGTTTCCCCACCCGCAAAGGACGGAACGGGTTTATCCGGCAGGGGGGCGGAAGCGTCAATAGCAATCAAGCGGGCCAATTTATCCGAAAAACCCGCACGCACCAGCGAGGTGGGTTCCCCGATGACTACCGGGAGACACGCGCGCTGTACGAGCGGGTTCTTTAAAGATTTTACTGTTACCTCCGGGCCAATCCCCAACGGGTCCCCGGCGGTAATCAAAACTATGGGCTTCATACCGTATTCCAAAATAAAGTTTCGGGAAAAAGCAGCAAGTTGCCCTTTTATTTTATAACTATCTGTATGGCTTTGCCAAGAATTATTTTTTAACTTCGGCCTTTTTGGCTTCGGCTTGCTTGGCGGCTTCTTCTTTTAAAAGCGCGTCCGATTCAAAGGTTTTCGTAACCTTTACGTCGGCTTTGTCGTACAATTCTTCAATGTATTTGCCCATAGCGGCTTGTACGCGCTGTTGGGCCAAATACTGGGCCAAATCGCGCGAAATATCTTCGTACGAAATGGAGCGTTCGGCGCGTTTTTCTTTAATTTTAATAATGTGGATGCCGACTTCGCTTTTAATCGGGTCGCTTACTTTTCCGACGGCTAAGGTAAAGGCTTTGTCGTCAATGGCCTTGGGGGCGATGCCTTTAATCAAAATCATATCGCCGCCGCTGGCGAGAGCGTTTTTGTCCTCGGTGTATTTTTTAACGGCCACGGAAAAGTCCATACCGCCGTCCAATTCTTTTTTAATTTGTTTGGCCAAGGCTTCTTTTTTGGCGATTTCCTCGGGTTTCATATCCTTGGTGGTGGCCAAATAAATGTGCCCGATGCGCACCTGTTCGCCGGTGAGTTGTTTTAATTTGGCGGCAATGGCTTGCGCTTCTTTGAGTTTTGCGGGGTCTTCTTTTTCAAGCGCTTTGATTTTTTTGGTGTTGTTCTTCATTACCGCTTCCACGTTAGCATAGAGGGCTTTTGCGTCGGCCTCTTCCACGGGGGTAACGGTGGCTTGGAGTTTTTGCTCCATTAATTTGCGCACGGCAATATCTTTGGAAAGTTTATTTTTGTACGCCTTTAAACTCATCCCTTGCTTTTTAAGCGCTTCGGTAAAGCGTTTGTCCGCGCCTTTGGCATCCTGTTTGCCGGTGGTTTCGTCCACCATAAAGCGGGCCTTAATTTCATTTAATCCGGCGTCCAGTTCGGAATCCTTTACCTGAATTTTGGCTTCCTCGGCGGCTTGGTACAACAGTTCCTTGGAAATCAGTTCCTTTAACACCTCGCGGCCCAAAATATCTTGGGCGTAGGGCTGTTTTAAAAAGTCCGGCGCGGCGGCCTTGTATTGCTCCACAACGCCTTCCAAGTAATTGTCATACTCCGAAGCCAGCACGGGCCGGCCGTTTACCGTGGCGACGGAGGATTCCATCACCTTGGCTTGTAAATTCATCCCCAACACCGCCAGTAATGCGGCGAGAAATAACTTATTCGCTTTTTTCATAGATTACAACCTCGTATTTGTTTTTTAAAGAGTCTAGCACGTCGTCCGTTTTTTTGTTTTTCAGCACTTCCCGTATGCGCGGTTCGGCGTCTTTTTTGGACAGGCGGCGTTCCCCTGTTTTCATTATTATATGAAATCCCTGCGCCGTTTTGAAGAAGCCCTGCGGTTTTCCGGCGGGCGAGTTGGCCGCAATGACGGCGATATTATCCAGGTATTCCCCCGGCATAAAGGAAAACTGCTTTAACGCGTCGGGCGCAATGCTGTATTGCCGTTCCATTTCCTTCCAGCGCGAAGGGGAGGATTTTAAGGTGCGCAAAACTTGGTCGGCGGTTTGGGCGTTATCCACGATAATTTGCTTAATTGTCATTTCGTAGGGGTACTTTTTAAAGTAATCGTCCACCTCGCCGTCGCTGACGGAAAGGGCGCCATCTTCCTCTAATTTGTGGTACCAAAGGCGTTCTAATGTGTCGGCGGCAAATTCATTATAAATTTGGTCCAGTTGCGCGCGTTTGTCAGCCAGCAGGGAGCGGTATTCGTCCGAATCTGCTATTCCTGTGGCGCGGGCATCAGCGGCGATTAATTTTTCGCGCGTGATGATTTGTACCAGGTTTTGGCGGCCCAGCGGGGTTTTGGCAAACTCCCTGTCCTCGGCGGACAGGAACGGCAGACGGTCGTTAATGTCCTGCTCGGTAATGGTTTGCTTGCCAATGCGTGCGGCGGGCAGATTTTGCACGGGTGCGGAATCCTTATGACACCCCGCCAGCACGAGCGGCAGTAAGAGTAAAAACGGATATTTCATATTCATATACTATATCATTTTTCCTGTCGTAAAATGGTTTCAAAAAATGCAAGCGTTTGCTGGGTAAAGAGTAACGGGTCTTTTCCCCCGGGGGCAATAATGCGCACACCGTCGCCGTTTTTGGATTTTACAAATTCTATGTTCCCCGGGCCAAAGCGGTTAAAGAGTTCCCCCGGAAAAGCAGGCGGCATTTTAAAACGGTGTGTGAACAGCATTTCCAAGGCGCCGTCCACCCAGTCTATATGATAGATTTCCAACTTGCCCGCACGGTTGGAGAGCAAAAAGAGTTTGGTTAAGTTTTCCACTTCGGGCGGAACCGGGCCGCACAAGTCCTGCAAGCGGGCCAAAAGCGTTTTGGTTTTGGCTTCGTCCGCGCTCATCAGTTCCTTATAATATTTTAAGCGTTCTGCGTCGTCCGGCAGATAATCGGGCGGAATATAGGCGGGCAGGGGCAAATTAACCTTGGCTTGCAGGTTGCGCTCCACGCGCTCGCCCTTTAATTTTTTGACCTCGGCGGCCACTAAATCGCAATACAAACTAAGGCCAACCTCGTTTACATATCCGTGCTGTTTTACGCCCAATAATTCGCCCGCGCCGCGGATTTCCATATCGCGCAGGGCCAAGCGGAACCCGCTGCCCAGGTCGCTAAATTCCATTAATGCGGCCAAGCGTTGGCGGGCTTCTTCGGTCGGGTCCTTTTCCTCTTTGGGCTTCCAATATACGGCGGCTAAATCGGTAAAGTTATCCTCTTTTTCGGCAGGTTTTTTAAGCAGCCAATCCGGGTGGAACAAATAGCAATAGGCTTTGGTGCTGCCGCGCCCGATACGCCCGCGCAACTGGTACAACTGCGCCAGGCCAAAGTTTTGGGCGTTTTCCACAATCAGCGTATTGGCGTTGGTAATGTCTATGCCTGATTCAATAATGGTAGAGGCCAGCAGAATATCGTATTTCCCTTTGTTAAAGTCCCACAAGGTTTGTTCCAGTTCCTTTTCGTTCATTTGGCCGTGCGCCATACAAATACGCGCCTGCGGAACGAGTTTTTTAAGGAACAGATAGCGTGATTCCATACTTTGCACGCTGTTATAGACATAGTAAATCTGCCCGCCGCGGGCGAGTTCCTGCGTAATGGCCGCCGCGGCCAAATCGTTATTCCAAGCGGTTACCACGGTTTTAATCGGCGTGCGGCCCCGGGGCGGCGTATCAATAAGGGAAATGTCGCGCAGGGAAGCGAGCGATTGGTTTAGGGTGCGCGGAATCGGGGTGGCGCTTAACATCAAGGAGTGAACGCCTGCGCTCATCGCGCGGATTTTTTCCTTTTGTTTTACGCCAAAACGGTGCTCCTCGTCAATAATCACAAGGCCTAATTGTTTAAAGCGGATGTCTTTGCTCATCAGGCGGTGCGTACCGATGATAATGTCGCATACGCCGTTTTTTAATTCTTCTATGACGGCTTTTTGCTCCTTGGCGGTTTGGAAGCGGCAAAGCATACGTACCACTACCGGGAAGCCCGCCAACCGTTTGGAAAAAGTTTTATAATGCTGGTCCGCCAAAATGGTCGTAGGAACCAACACCATTACTTGCTTGCCCGATAAAGCCACCTTTAAGGCGGCGCGCATAGCCACTTCGGTTTTTCCAAAGCCCACATCGCCTACTAATACGCGGTCCATTGGTTTGGAAAGGTCCAAATCGTGCAAGGTTTCGCGGATGGCCTGCTCTTGCCCCGGCGTTAAAACATAGGGAAACGAGTCGGCAAATTCCTGTTCAATACGTGCGTCGCCCGAAATTTCGGGCGCTGGGGTGGCTTGCCGCAGGGCTTCCAGTTTCAAAATTTCCTTGGCGGCCTTTTGCGCTTCTTCTTTTACGCGGCTTTTTACGTCCTTCCACGTTGCCCCGCCTAATACGGACAGCGTCGGCCGTTTGCCCCCGGCGCCAATGTATTTTTGCACCTTTTTAAAGTCGTACATCGGCACATACAGGCGGCTTCCGCGGCGGTATTCAATAATCAGGCAGTCGGTGGGGTTTTCCTCTTTATCCATTACTTCCAACCCCAAGTACCGCCCGATGCCGTGCTCTTGGTGGACGACGTAATCGCCCGCCTGTAACTCTTTAAAGCGCACGCGTTTGGCACCCTCAATATCAAAATGTTTAATTACCCGCGCGGCGTTATAGCGGCGGTTTAAAATTTCGTTGGAGGTGATCAACGCAAAACGCTCCTGCGGACTGCAAAAACCTTGGGTTAAGGGGGAAATTTTAAAGGCGGCCTTTTTTAGATGTTCATAATCGGCGGCCAATTCACCCATACGGTCCAATTCGCCGCGGTTTAAACAGCAAATGGTTACCACAATGTTATGGGCCTGCAAGCCGGCTACTTCTTTATCTAGTAGGTCCATATTGGCGTTAAAGGACACATTGGCTTTTAGGCCAAAATTCACGCCGTCCGCCGACGGAAGCAGGGTTGTAACCGCGCAGTTGGGATAGGCCGACAGGTCAAACTCTTTATCCGGCTCGTCAAAAATAAACGAAAATCCGGGTAAGTAGTCGGCCAAGGTTGCGGGAGTGTCTTTAAATTTTAAGGGGATAATATCGGCTTGTTCCACGTGCTCCTTGGTGTTTTGCGTGTCTAAGTCGTAGGCGCTAATCATTTCCACGCGGTTGCCCGCAAAATACAGGCGCAAGGGTTCGGGACGGTTTAAACAAAAAATATCTACTACGCTGCCGCGCGCGGCGTATTGGCCGGGGGCTTCGGCGTATTCCTCCCGCCCGTAGCCGGAATTTTCCAAGCGGTCCAATAATTCCTGGCGGCGCAGGGTGTCGCCCCGGCGGACAGTAAACAGACGGTTTTTAAAGTCCTGTGGGGTTGGAAGCGGGGTAGAAAGAGATTCGTAATTGGTGCTTAACAGCCGCGGGCCGCCTGCGGGAGAAATCAGCGCAAAGAGCGCGTTCATCCGCCCGGTATCGGTTTCCGGCAAGGTGAGCGTTTCGGCTCCGCGCGGGGCAAATTCCTTGGCGGCGTTGTCAAAATCGTCCGTATCGTGCGCGGTAATAAATACCGCGCTTTTGTTATGGTTTAGATATGTTTGGCACGCAAAATACGCCTTGGCGGCCCCATTTGGCAGGCCGTAGTAACGGGTGAAGGATTTAGTTGCGTGGCTCATAAATACTGCCTTAAACGGCTAGAAACTTTGCGGTTCGGTGCCGGATATAAAGGCTTCCAAAAATTTGTTCCGCTCGCTGGGCATAGCCAGTTTGCCGGTAATGGGGTTTACATATGCAAAGGAAATTCCTTCCGGCACGGCAAAATCGTCGTTGGGTTCGTCCTTTAAAATTTCCTGCATAATTTCGGTCCACCAGCGGGCCGTGGTGCTGCCTGTAAAACGCGCTCCGTTTTCGTGAGAAGTGTCGTCGTCGTATCCCATCCAAGCGGCGGCGGCGGTGTGCGGAGTCATCCCCACGAACCACATATCGCGGTGGCTCTGCGTGGTGCCCGTTTTACCCGCAATGTTGCGGCCCAAGCGCGATACATACGCCCCGCTCCCGCGCTGGACGACGCCTTTCATCATATTGATAAGCAGGTACGAATTTTGCGGAGAGAAGGCGGCTTCCTCTATGGGAACGTGCTGTTCCAAAATGCGGCCGTTGGCGTCCTCCACGCGTTCAATATAGTAGTTGTCGGTGTGGATACCGCCGTTGGCAAAAGTGGTTAAAGCGGCCAAATGTTCATCCATTGCAAGCACGCTTACGCCCAAGGCCAAGGCCGGAACGCGCGGTAAGGGGGCTGTAATGCCCGCCTTTCTCGCTACGCGGATTACTTCGCCCACGCCGATAGCGTCAATCAAATTGACGGCTACGAGGTTTTTGGATTTTTCCAATGCCTTGCGCAAGGTAATCCACCCCTCGTTGCGCTCCCCATAGTTTTTGGGAACCCATACGTTAAAATCCTTGCTGGCAATAAAGGATTGCTTGGCTAAATCCAAGGAATACAAATCGGAGTTTTCGTTAAAGGTGCGCCAGTTTCGCCCGTCGTAATAGAACATTGTGGGCAAGTCCTTTACCAAGGTGGCGGGCGTATAACCCTTTTGCAGGGCGGCCATCCACACATACGGTTTAAAGGAGGAGCCCGGCTGGCGTTTGGCCTGCGTAGCGCGGTTGAATTTGCTTTCGTCAAAGCCGCGTCCGCCAATCATCACGCGTACCGCACCGGTTTTAACGTCGCGCACCATAAAGGCGCCTTGCAGGCGGGGATAGTTTTCCTTGGGCGTTTGGGTATCGGCCTCTTCCTCGGAGTTTGCGGTGTCGGCTTCGGCGTCGTTGGGGTCAATTTCAATGCCTAACCCTTTGGCTACCTGTTCGTCGTACTCTTGGAGTTTTTTGTTCATTATTTGCTCGGCCAAGGCCTGCTCTTTAATGTCAATGGTGGTGTAAATATTTAAGCCCGCTTTCCACAATACGTCCATACCGTATTTGGGTTCCAAAATGCGGCGGATGTGCTCAATAAAATATTGGCCGGGCTGGGCTTCTTCCTGCGGTTGTTTTTCGGGCAGAGGCTCTTTTTTGGCTTTTTCCAACTCTTCCTGAGAAATATAATTTTGCTGCTGCATTACGTCCAACACCAAATTGCGGCGCTGGCGGGCCAGGTCCGGGTTGGCAAAGGGGTTATAGCGCCCCGGGGCGGGAATTAAACCCACGATGAGGGCGGCCTCCCCTGTGGTAAGTTCGGAAAGTTCTTTATTAAAATATTTTTTGGCGGCGGCCTTTACCCCGTAGGAACCGCTGCCTAAATAAATTTCGTTTAAATATAACTGCAAAATTTCCCGCTTGCTGAACTTGTGTTCAATTTGAATAGCCAAAATAACTTCGCGGATTTTGCGGATGAGTTTCTTTTCCTGCGTTAAAAACACCCCGCGCGAAAGTTGCTGGGTAAGCGTAGAAGCCCCCTGTTTGGCGCGGCCGGCAACAAGGTCATACAACCCCGCGCGGAAGATGCCGCGGATTGAAATGCCGGGGTGGGAAAAGAACTCCCGGTCCTCCATAGCCACAACGGCGTTTTGCAGGTCCACCGGGATATCTTCCAGCGGCACCATACTGCGTTTTTCAATGGAAAATTCGTGAATTAAATTGTTATTGCGGTCAAAAACCTTGGTGGTAACGGCCGGAGTGTATTCCTCCATTTCGTACACGGGCGGCAGGCCGGAAAAGATGTAGCGCATAAATACCGCACAAACAATAATAAACACAAATAGCCCCGCTAACGCGGAGAAAAGAAATAATTTAGAAAAAATCAATTTTTTTAAGCGTTTAGACATATACAAAATTATATCAAATCTAAGTGTCTTTCTCCTTATTACGCGCGCAGGAACCCTATTTATAGAAAAATACGCAAAATATAGTAGAATATCTTATAGAGTGTATTAGAGGCCGTCTATGACAAAGAAAACGATTTCCAAAGAAACACAAAAGCCGTCGCGCTTTTGTTTCCAATGTAAGCAACTGGCGGGGCCCGTAACCACGCGGGAGACCGCTTATTGCGCCAAAGATTTGGAAACGATAAAAAAACACGGGGTGGAAGGGTACGACGCCGTGGTGTTAATTGACGTTAAAACGCGCCAAATTACGGCTATTAGCAATGTGTTGGACTGCTCCACCGAGGATGTACGCGGCGTGCCGCTCCATTTGCAGGCCTTGGAACAGGCCTTAAAGGGGACTGTTTATCATTATGAGTGGGGATTTGAAAAGGACGGTACGCACTTTTTTTACCAAACGACTTTAATCCCTCTGCGCGGGGAAAAAGGTACCGTATCTACGGTGCTGGCGCTCACGCGGGATATTACCCACTGGGCCCGGAATTACCACGAACCCAATATGCTTAAAGAAGGGGCCGCGCCGCGGACCTTTGCGCAGATTTTACTGGCCGAACGGGAAGCCGAAAAAAGAGAGATTTCCAAATCCCTGCACGATGAAATAGGCTCTTCGGCGGTTATTTTAACGGCCCTTTTAAGTTTGGTAAAAGCCAGCGTAAAAGAGGGCGATACCAAGCAGGCGTTGACGGAAATAGCCAAATTGGATAAGCAGATTAAAGACAGTATTGAGCGGGTAAAAAATATTGTGGTGTCGCTCCGTCCGCCAAGTTTGGAAAACGACGGCGCCTTGGGCGGCTCGGTGCGGGAACTGTTGGATAACATCAGCCAAATGCTGCATATCCCGTACAAATTTGATTATAAGTCGGAGGGCGACTCTACCGGAGTGGCCGACAACGTAAAGATTTTGCTCTATCGTATCGTGCAAGAAGCCTTAACAAACATTGCCAAGTATGCACAGGCCAAAAATATTTATGTACTCTTGGAACGGGACGAATTTACCGCCCATTTGATTGTGCAGGACGACGGCGTTGGCTTTAAGCCGATGAAGGGAGGCTCCATCCGCCAAGTGGGTTTGCGCGCAATGAAGGACAGCGTGCAACTTTTGGGCGGGTCTATTTCTATTAAAAGCGCACCGGGCAAGGGAACGCGTATTGAAGTGTCGTGCCCGTGCGTGGTTTACGGGGGGAACAAATGAGTATAAAA
Source organism: Candidatus Avelusimicrobium stercoris (assembly GCA_002432025.1). Taxonomy (GTDB): domain Bacteria; phylum Elusimicrobiota; class Elusimicrobia; order Elusimicrobiales; family Elusimicrobiaceae; genus Avelusimicrobium; species Avelusimicrobium stercoris. Next base: position 77,859 of record DJFE01000015.1, read on the forward strand.
ATTGTATTGGCGGATGACCACGCCATTGTACGCCAAGGCGTTCGCGCCGTGCTGGAAAAATTAGGCAAAAATATGGAAGTCGTGGCCGAGATTGCCAACGGGAAGGATTTGGTGGAATATGCCGAAAAGACTCCGGCCGATGTGTATGTGGTGGATATTTCTATGCCGCTTTTAAACGGGATAGAGGCCACGGAACGCATTGTAAAGCGCGACCCCGAAGCCAAGGTGGTTATGCTGAGTATGTATGACGACCGGGTTTCGGTGGAAAAATCGCTCAAAGCCGGGGCGAAGGGTTTTATCGTTAAGGTTTCCACCGCCGATGAAATTGTAGATGCGATTGAAGAAGTCGCAGCCGGACGCTTTTATTTGTGCAGCAAAGTGTCTAAATACATTGTGCAAGGGTTCTTGGGCAAAACCTCGGCCCGCAAGCGCGATGCCACGGGGCTGACTCCCAAAGAAAAAGAGGTCCTGCAACTGATTGCCGAAGGTTACAGTAGCAAACAGATTGCCAAAACCTTTAATCTTTCGTTAAATACAATTCACGTGCACCGCAACAATATTATGAAGAAACTCGGCATCCACAAACAGGCCGAACTGGTGCGCTTTGCCTTGAAGGAAGGCATTGCCCAATTATAAAGGATTATTATGCGTATTATTGCCGGAACTGCCCGCGGGCGCAGAATTTTTTCCGTATCTAAAAATTTGCCCGTAAAACCTATTTCGGACCGTATCAAACAGTCCCTTTTTGATATCCTGCGCCCCCGCATTACGGGGGCTATGATGTTGGATTTGTTCGCCGGAACGGGGAACGTGTCTTTGGAAGCGCTTTCCCGCGGGGCGATGCGTACGGTAATGCTGGACAGAGAGCCCGCCTGTATTAAAAATATCCACCGCAACTTGGAGCATTTGGGCTTTGCGGACCGCGCCAAGGTGATCCGCGGGGATGTGTTAAAACCGCTTGATTTTCTGTTGGCGTACAGCGATAATGAAGGTTACGATATTATTTTTATGGGCCCGCCGTACCGCGACATCAACAACAAAATGTTGGCGCTGTCCGAGCCCGCGTTAAAAAACGTGGCCGATGCCAAGTTGCTTGCTAAAAACGGCATTATCGTTTTGCAAACGCACAAGACCGAAGAGTTTGCCGTGCCGGACACGCTGGAAATTTACCGCGTGGAAAAATACGGCGATACCTTGGTGCATTTCCTGCGCGCCAAGACGCAAAAGGACGAACCCGCCAATGTATAGCGACGTATATGAATTAAACTATTCCAAAATCAAAACGTATTTGGAATGTCCCGTTTTGTATAAGTACAAATACATTGAGGGAAAGCGCGAAGGGCTAGTGCCCGCCTCTTCGTTGGGCGTGTCTATCCACCGTGCGTTGGAAGCGTACCACAAGGAAAGCAACGATCCCTCGGAATTGTTGTCTTATTACGACGATTGCTGGCTGGGCGCCGGATATTCCAGCGCGGGCGAGCAAATGGAGTGGTATTTAAAGGGCAAAAAAATGTTGGAAACCTACGCCCAGGCGGAATACGAGCGCAAAACCACCGTGGACAGCACCGAGCGGGAATTTATCTTTCAGGAAGGGCAATGGACCTTGCGCGGCAAGATTGACCGCATAGATAAACTGCCCGACGGCTCTTGGGAAGTAATTGACTACAAAACCGGGACGGATGTGGACCTTTCCCTGCCGGTAACCGATTCCCTGCAAATGGGCATTTACGCCGTAGGCGCCCAGCGCACTTGGAATATGAAGAAAGGCAAATGCACTTTCTATTTTGTGGCGTTTAACAAACAGATGAGCGCGCCGTTTGAAGCGTTTGACGAAAAGAAAATTTTGGAGACCTTTATTAACATCGGCAAAAAAATTGAAGTGGCGGATTTTGAGCCTAATTTGGAGCATTGCGCCGCGTGTCCGTTTAACAACCGCTGTGAATTTTCCACGGTTAAACCTGCCGGGCAACAGTAATTTATGAAAGACCTGATTAAAAAAGCAAAACGTATTGTGTTTAAATTCGGTACCAACGCATTAAGCACCGATAATGGCGACTTGGCGTTGTCCCGTCTGTATTCTTTTATGGAAGATATCGCCGCCTTGCGTGCCCAAGGCAAAGAGGTAATGATTGTTACCTCCGGGGCCGTGGGGATGGGCAAACGCCGCTTGGGGCTGACGAGTGCGCCGGATGTGGTGTCCTTAAAGCAGGCCTGTGCGGCGGTTGGGCAGATTAGCCTAATGAAATTTTACGAGGACGGTTTTAAACAGTTGGGTGTTGTGGCCGCCCAAGTATTGCTTACCGAAGACGATTTTTCCCACAGAAGCCGCTATTTAAGTTTGCGCGATACCTTAAACCGCTTGCTGGAACTGGGCTGTATCCCGGTAATTAACCAGAACGATACTGTTTCCACCAATGAATTGCGCGGTTATAAGGAAAAGGGCGTTAATGTGTGTTTTAGCGATAATGATAAACTTTCCGCCCTTGTCGCCAGCGGGATGGATGCGGATTTGCTGTGCGTAATGAGCGATGTGGAAGGGTTATACAATGGCGACCCGCGCAAGGATAAAAACGCCAAATTAATTGACGTGGTACAGGGCGTTACGCCGGAGATAGAAGCCTTGGGCTTTTGTGCTTCTTCGCGCGGCCGCGGCGGGATGAAGACCAAACTGGAAGCCGCCAAGGTGGTTACGCGCTCGGGCGCGGCGATGATTATCGCCTACGGCAAAAAGCCGGGGGCGGTATCCTCATTATTCGGACCTGATTTTAAGGGCACGCTCTTTTTGCCCGTAGAAAATTTACCCGGTAAAAAATTATGGTTGGCCTACGCTACCAATGTGGCGGGCGGGCTTACGGTAAACGCCGGGGCCAAAAAGGCAATGTGCGAAAAGGGCTCTTCCTTGCTCCCTGCCGGAATTACGGCTGTGGCGGGCGAGTTTGAGGCCGGGGACGCTATTTCCATTTTAGACGAAGCCGGGCAGGAATTTGCGCGCGGACTTGTGAATTATTCGTCCAAAGAGTGCCGCAAAATAGCAGGCTGCCGCTCGGAAGACATCGCCCAAAAAATCGGCTATAAAAACTATGACGAAGCCGTCCACCGCGACAATATTGTTTTACTGTGAGGATTTGTATGAACGTATCTGAAATTGCCGCCAAGGCCAAAGAAGCCTCTTATGTATTGGCCGCTTTGCCGCCCGAAGCCAAGGACCGTGCCTTAAACGCTATGGCGTGCGCCTTGCGCGTCCACGCGGACGAAATTTTGCAGGCCAACCAGTTAGATTTGCAGGCCGCCAAAGAAGCCGTAGAAGCCGGAAAAATGAAGCCAGCCCTCTACGAACGTTTAAAATTGACGCGCGACAAACTGGAAACGGTTATCCGCGGGGTGGAAGAAATGGTGGAACTGCCGGACCCGGTCGGACAAGTATTGTCCGCCACGGAACTGGACGAGGGCCTGAACCTGTATAAGATTTCTTGCCCCATTGGCTTAATCGGCGTGATTTTTGAAGCGCGCCCCGATGTGGTGCCGCAAATTGCGGCGCTTACCGCCAAGTCGGGTAATGCCGTTGTATTAAAAGGCGGCAAAGAAGCCCAGCACACCAACGACGCTCTTGCCAAAGTGCTTCAAAATGCCTTATCCACCGTGCCCGGTTATCCGCCCTATGCGCTTAATTTAATTCACTCGCGCGAAGAATCAGCGCAAATGTTGGCGCTGGATAAATATTTTGACTTAATTATTCCCCGCGGGGGCAATTCACTTTTGGCTTATGTAAAGGCTAATACTAAAATTCCGGTATTGGGGCACGCGGACGGCGTGTGCCATATTTATGTGGCCCGCTCGGCGGACGCGCAAGTGGCCAAGCAAATTTGCACCGACGCCAAAACGCAATACCCTTCGGCCTGCAACTCGGTGGAAACCCTGCTGATTGACGAAGCGTGGCCCGAACCCTTTAAAAAGGATTTGCTGGAACATTTGGCAAAACACGGAGTGGAACTGTTCGGCGGGGAAGATATCGCCAAACTGGCCCCGGTGTCCGGCCCGGTGGCGGACTGGCATACCGAATACGGGGAAAAGAAACTCTCTGTTAAGCAGGTTAAAAATATTTTAGAGGCTGTGGAACACATCAACCGCTATGGCTCGCACCATACCGATTGTATTTTAACCGCCAATCACGACGAAGTCCAAGTGTTTATGGATTTAGTAGATTCGGCGGGCGTGTATCACAACGCTTCTACCCGCTTTGCGGACGGATACCGTTATGGCTTTGGTGCCGAGGTGGGCATCAGCACGGGCAAAACGCACGCGCGTGGCCCGGTGGGTTTAACAGGGCTGACGATTTACAAATATAAGTTATATGGAAACGGGCAAATTGTGGCTGATTATGTGGGCCCCAACGCAAAACCGTTTACGCATAGAAAATTAGGGAGCAAATAATGAAATTAGGTTTTATCGGCGCCGGAGAAATGGGCGGAGCCATTATTAAAGGACTTTTAAAGCACGGGTGGCCCAAAGAGGATATTATCGCCTCCGTGCATACGGAAAACTCGGCCGCTAAACTGCGTGGCGAATTGGGGATTGACGCGAGCACGGACAATTTGCGCGTAATCCACGATGCAAACTGGCTGTTTATTGCCGTAAAACCCGCACAGGTGCCGTCCGTATTGGAGCAAATTGTGGCAAGCGGCGTAAACGCCAAGCCACTTATTTGTATGGCTTTGGGGTGGAGCGTGGAAAAAATCCAGCAGGTTTTGCCCAACTGGCCCATTATCCGCATTATGCCCAATACGCCCTTGTCGCTGGGCGAGGGAGTAACGCTCTTCCACTTTGCGGCGGAAACGCCCAAACGCACCCGCCGCGAGGTAATGGGGCTTTTTGACGGGCTTGGAAAGACCTTTGAGGTCTCTTTGCCTGTGTTTGACGCGGCGACGGCTGTTTCCGGCTCGGGCCCGGCGTTTGTGTATTATTTTATTGACGCCTTGGCGCAGGCGGGCGCGGCTTACGGGTTGCCTAAGGAACAGGCGGCGGTGCTCTCGTTGCAGACGGTTATCGGGGCTGCCAAAATGTTGGAAAGCACGGGGCTTTCTGCGGCGGAACTCGCCCAAAAGGTGGCTACTCCCGGCGGTTGCACGGCGGCGGGTATGGACGTTATGGCCGCGTCGGACTTAAAAAAGATTTTGGCTGACACTATTGGCGCAACGGTGGATAAGGCCAAAGCCTTTGCTAAATAACCGGATAATAAACTATAAAAAGGGCGGGCTTTTAAGGCCCGCCCTTTTTGCGCTATTTCCAAAAGTAAAACGCTATAATCACAAGCCCCAAAAGCAGTCTGTAATAAACAAACACATTAAAACTGTGCGTTTTGATGTATTTCATCAGCCAGCCAATGACGAGTAACGCCCCCAAAAACGCGCTGACAAAGCCCCACAAAAGCGGCATATTAAAATCCGCCGGGGCCAAGTGGCGCAGTTCCAAAAGGGTGGCCCCGCCGATAATGGGCGTGGATAACAAAAAGGAAACCCGCGCGCTTGCACTGCGCGATAACCCCAGCAAAAGCGCCGCTGTAATAGTAATACCGCTGCGCGATACGCCGGGCATAAGCGCCAAGGCCTGCGCACAGCCGATAATCATCAACACCTTAAACGTAATGGGCGTATCGGGGTTTTTGCTTCCCTTTTTGTCGGCCCAGCCGAGTAGGCACGCAAACACCATTAAGCAAACGGCTATCATTAGCGGATTTCTAAAAGTATTCTCCGCTAAATCGTTAAGGAAATATCCGGCAACGGCGGCAGGCACCGTGGCGGCGGCCAAATACCACAGTTTACGTCCCTCTTGCGTGGTGGGGCGGGTTAGCCCGTCTTTGATCAGTACAAACCAATCCTTGGCAAAGTACAAAAGCACGGCGAGCAGCGTGGCTGCGTGGAGCATTACGTCAAACGCAAGCCCCTGATATTCCATCCCGCGGAAGTACGGCAACAGGGCCAAATGGGCCGAACTGGAAATAGGCAAAAATTCCCCTAACGCTTGTAATAAACCGAGTAAAACCGCATCAAAAATCGTCATTGGTTACTCTCCAAAGCAGGTTAATTGGGGGCGGTGCGGGTTAACAAAATCCAACACGGCAAAGGAGCCCGGCGCAAAGTGGTGAACTTCTTTGCAAAATAAGTGCAGCACATACGCCACATTGGGGTTGTGGCCGACGGCAATTACCGTATCGTGCTCCTGCATTTGTTCGGCTAAAAATTCGCATACCTCGCGGTCGGCGTGCAGCCCATTTAAAACCGTTTCCTTGGAAAGTTGCCCGCCCAAGGTTTGTTTCAAAATTTCAGCCGTTTGCTCCGCGCGCAAAAGCGGGCTTGTCAAAATAATTTGCGGTACAATTCCGCGCTCTTTTAGGGCCTGTGCGGTTTTTGCGGCTTTTTGTTTGCCTTCGTTAGAAAGCGGGCGTTCGGCGTCCGTATTTACACGGGCTTCTAAGCCGGATAAGGCGTTTGCGTGGCGTACAAGGATAAGTGTTTTCATATTTGCTTCCAAAAATGTAAGATAAAATAATATCTCTATTTTACAATTTTATGAAACTCTTTTACGCCCATTACCCTTCGTTGGAAAATGCCTTCGTCCGTTACGTCCGCAGCGAACGCACGGACGCGTTGGCCCCGTGGCTGGTGATTTGTTCGTCCGGCTTGGTGGTCAGCCAATTAAAAAACCGCTTGGCGCGGGAATTTGGCGCGGCGGCCAATATCCATTTTATGACGGGCGGCGCGCTCGTGTCCGTGCTGGACGGTGAAGCCCCCGGCGCAACCTTGCCGCTTTTGCCGCAAGACAATTTGCGTGATTTTTTAATTAAAAATTTATTGCAGGAGCCGGGCCTAAACCGCTATCCCGCTTCGCGCGGGTTTGTGCAGGCGGTTAAAAGTTCCCTGCGCGACTTGGAGGACTCCTTGGCCGGGCCGGACGTAATAGACGAGTATGTGCGTACCGCTTCGGACACCGCCCTGGAAGCGGACAAGGAGCGGCTTATTTGGTTAAACCGCCTTTACCGCCGTTATTTGCAGGCCCAGCAAAATGTGCCGGGTTACCGTCCGTATCAGGCGGCCTTTGAGCGGGCTCTCGCGCAGGTGGAAAAATCAGCCTTTTTAAAGGGCTTTAAACAAATTGTGTTTTACGGGTTTTACGATATGCCCGGCCGCCAGTTGGAACTGGTGAACCGTTTGCGCGGGCATTACCCGGTGGCGGTTTTTGCGCCGTATATGAACCACCCGGCGTACCGTTTTGCGCGGAAATTTTTTGAGGCTAATTGGCTGTCCTCCGGCGGTGAAAACGCAGAAGTGGACGATTTTGGCGCGTTGGGATCGGCCGCTAAAAGCGTTTTTTCGGCGGGAGAGGGGATAAATGCCCCGGGCGTGCAAATTGTAAGTGCGGGAGATGCTTCCGGCGAGTTGTTTTTTACCGCCAAGGAAATTTTGCGCTTGGTGGAAAAAGAGGGCTACTCCTTTGCCGATATTGCGGTGATTGCCCGCACGGCTACTCCCTATCAGGACGAACTGCGCCGCGTGTTTAAGCAAAACTGTATTCCGCTTAATGCGTCTTTTTCGTACCCGGTTACGCATTACCCGCTGGGCGTGTTTTGTTTGAATTTATTTGCCCTAGCGCAAAATGGTTTTGAGCGTAACCTCGTGCTGTCGGTGGTGTCGTCGCCGTATTTTAAACACGCTTCCAAAAATAAATGGCGCGCGCTTATTTCGCGCTCGCTCGTAAACCGCGATTTTAGCCAATGGCAAGATTTGTTGCCGCAAACCAAGAATTACGACCCGGAATTTTTGTCGTGGTTGACGCATATCAAAGACCGATTGGAACAATTGGGCCGCGCGGCGGAGTGGGGCGTATTGTCGCAGGAAGCCTTGGCTTTATTGCGCGAACTGACGGACGAGGAAACCTTTGAGGGCAAAGAAGCGGAAATTTACCGTGCTGTGTGCGAGCGCATACAAAGTTTGGCTTCGTATGGGGTGCTGCGCGCGCAGGCGCAGGCGGGCGAGTTTTTGGAAGAATTGTCCGATGCTGTGCGCGGGCTTACGTTTAACGAGGCCGAAACCGTCCGCGGCGGAGTAGTGTTTACCGACGCCGTGCGTGCACGCGGGCTTTCGTTTAAGGCGGTATTTTTACTGGGGCTGAACGATAAAATTTTCCCTCTTTTAATGCCCGAGGACCCCGTTCTGCGCGACTATTACCGCTATGTATTGCGCGACGTGCTGGGCTATTGGATTAACCAAAGTTTGGATAGGGGTGATGAGGAAAAACTCTTCTTTTTTGCGGCGGCTACTTCGGCGCGGGAAAAATTATACGCCCTGTATGCGCGGTGCGGTTCGGACGGGAAAGAGGTTTCTCCTTCGGTTTATTTGGCGGAACTGGCCCGGGCTACGCTTATTAACTGGCAGGCGGACTGTGCGTTGCGGGTCAGCGGGCGGTTTAGCGAAAAATTATCGGCCGTTGCCGAGGATTTTTTAACGCCTAAGGAACTTTCTTACACCTTTATTTTTAATCCGGAAAACGCCGCTAAAAAATATGAGTTGGCGCAGCTGCTGACGCCGGGGATTAAAGACGCTCTTGCCGCCGCGGGCGAACTGGCCAAAAACGGCCCGCTAAACGCCTATGACGGCGTAATTAGCAGCGGGGCGGAAATTTTTGCGCAGGAAGATAAGTTGGGTTTTTCGCCTTCTACTTTACAAAAGTTGGGCCAATGCCCGATGCGTATCTTTTTTGAAAAGGGCCTTAAACTGCGCCAAGACGACGACCCGTTAAGCCGCCAGGAGTTGCCGCCCAATTTGCGCGGAACTGTTTATCACGAAATTTTAAAGGATTTCTACGAAGATTTATTTAAGCGCGGGCTTACGCACGATTTGTTTGACGAGGCCGCCTTGGAATATTTAAACCAAGCGGTTGAAAAACATTACCGCGCAGACAGTTACCGCCAGTTTGGCATTTACCCTGTGGTGTGGGAACTCTTGCTGCAAAACATTAAGGACCTGCTGGGTGAATTTGTTTTGGCTGATTTGCACGACCAAGGTGATTTTGTGCCCACCAAGTTTGAAATTCCCGTTTCGTTGGAGCCCTCTGAAAGCCTGCCCCTGCGTTTGCGCGGGATTATTGACCGGGTGGACATAGACGAAGTCCATAAACTCTTCCGCATTGATGATTATAAATCCACCCGTAAGGGCACAAAAGATTTAGCGTCGGATATTTTCAAACATCTTATCTTCCAGCCGTTTATATATGTGCTGGTCGCACGCCAACTGCCGGAACTGAAAGGGTACAACTCGGCAGGTTCTTGCCTATTGGCTATTGCTCCCAAATACCACCGCAGCGACTTGCCGCCCGCCGCGTTTGAAGATGTATTGCCGCGCGCGTGCCAATTTTTGGTATTGCTGACGGATTATGTAAAAAACGGGGTTTTCTTTATTAACCCCGATGACAAAAAGTGCCAATATTGTCCGTATGCGGCGGCTTGCCGCCGGGATAGTTTTAAGTCGCTTTTGCGTGCGCGCAAGAGTGCGGCCTACAAATCGTTACAGGAGGCAGTCAAATGAGTTTTACCGAAGACCGCTTGCAGGCGCAAACGCGTATGGGTGTGAATATTGTGGTGGAGGCCGGGGCCGGTACGGGCAAAACCACCCTGTTAATTGACCGCCTGTGTTTGGCGGTGCTGGCGCAAAATACGCCGGTTGAAAAATTGGTCGCGCTGACGTTTACCGAAAAAGCCGCCGCCGAAATCAAAACGCGCTTTGTCGCCAAATTGCAAAATTTAGTGGCCGCCGTTAAAAAGGGAACCCAGGATAGCACTTTGTCGCTCTTGCGGGAGTATTTCCCGTCGGTAAAGCCCGATGAGTTGGTAAAACGGGCCGAGGCGGCGCTCTCGCGCTTGGACCGCGCTTCTATCGGCACGATTCACGGTTTTTGCGCCGATATTTTAAAGTCCTTTCCGCTGGAAGCCGGGCTTTCGCCCAATGCGCAAATTGATGCGGGGCAAAAGGCCGCGCAACTGTTTAACGCGCGTTGGAACGCTTTTTTGGATAGCGAACTGGGGGTAAATGCACCCCGCGCCGCCCAATGGAAGCAGGTGTTGGCGGAAATTTCCCTGCCGGACTTAAAAGACTTCGCGGCGGAACTGTGCAGCGGCAAAATAGAATCTTACGATTATTACGCCCACCAAAATTTGCTGGCTTCCTCGTGCTTGGAAAAAGCCGCGCGCGCCCAGGAAATGGCGGAGTCTTTTTCGGCGGAAGTGAAGAAGCCCCGCAAGGTGGAAAAAATGCTATTGTGGGCGGCGGAATCTTTAAAACGGACTGCGGCTTTTTTAAAGGGGGAAACTCCGGCCGAACCCGAAGGGGAATACGTTAAACTTTCTTCCAATGACCAAGCCAAAGGCTGGGATGACGAAGCGTTTGACGAGGCTTGCTCACTCGTGGATTTTGCGGGCAAAACCACACCCGAAAAACAACGCCTGTTTCTGGCCGCGTATGACTTGGTAAAGGATGTAACCGCTCTTATTAGGCAGGACTACGCGCGGGAAGGATTATTGAGTTTTGACGATTTGATTGTTAAAACCCGTAACTTATTGTTGCAAAATCCGTCCGTGCGGGAACAGTTAAAAGCCAAATTTGACGTGTTGTTTATTGATGAGTTCCAAGATACGGACCCTGTACAGGGGGAACTGCTGCTGTTTTTAGCCGAGGCCAAAAACACGCGCGCTTTCCGTTGGCAGGATGTGCGTTTGGAGCCGGGTAAATTGTATGTAGTGGGCGACCCCAAACAGTCCATTTACCGCTTCCGCGGGGCGGATATTACGGCGTATGAACTGTTTACCGATTTGATTTTGCGCCAAGGCGGCGAAAAGTGCTTTTTGCAGGAGAACTTCCGCAGTACGCCCGAAATTGTGGAAACCGCCAACTCCATTTGTTCCCGCGCAATGATTCAGCAAACGGCCTTTCAACCCGCTTATGTGCCCATTTACACCAGTAAAACGGTGCGCAACGGGGCCGTGCAATGGGTTTTTGTGCCCGCACCCGAAGGGAAATTGCCTTCCGCAGACGATTTCCGCGATAACCAAGCCGAGTGCATAGCCGACTGGATTAGCCAAAATGTAGGCGTTTTAACCTTGGCGGATGGAAGCAAATTGCAATACAAGGATATTGCCCTGCTCACGCGCGCCGCCACTACTGCTACGCCCTATACCGAGGCCCTACGCCGCCGCGGCATAGCCTTTAACGTGGAAACGGACAAGAAATTTTACCGCAAACAGGAAGTAAGCGACTTTTTGAACTTTTTGCGCGCCGTATCGGACCCGGACGATAAAATTTCACTTGCCGGGGTACTGCGCAGCCCGCTATTTGGATTTACGGACGAGGAATTGTATCAAGTGGCCAAACGGGGGGAACTTTCCCTTTATGTGCGGCCCACGGACGAAAAACTTTCCCGCGCGTTTGCCGTTTTAAATAAATATGCCCGCTTGGCCGGGCGCAGAGGGCTAAAAGATTTCTTAACCGATATTTTAGAGGATACCTTTTTGCCCGAAGCGTGCGCGGCCTCGTACGAGGGCGAACGGACGCTGGGCAACTTAAAGCGGCTGGTGGGGCTGGCGGACGGTTATGCGGCGGACGGCCCGGCTTCGCTGGCGCAATTTTTGGCGGACGTGCAAACCTTACTGGAAGAACATCCGGACCGCTTGGGGGCTTCCACCACCGACGATGCGTTGGATGCGGTGTCTGTACTAACGGTGCACAAGTCCAAGGGGTTGCAGTTCCCGGTGGTTATTTTGGCGGATATGACGAAGAAGGATTCCTCTTCCTCCTCTGACCCGGTCCTGCATATTTTTTCTTGGCAGTACAATATGCACGGCCTAAGGGTGGGGAAAATCTGCGATGTAAATTTAGCCTTTTTGGAAGAAGAACAAAAAAAGCACGGCAAGTGCGAAGAAGTCCGCGTGCTGTATGTGGCTTTAACGCGCGCTAAGGAAAAATTGCTGTTGGTGGCCGATGCTCGCAAGGGGGCCGTAAAGGCCGCCGCTCCGTTTGCGTCTGCCGGGTTGTTCCCGGACGAGGAAACCTTGCCCAAAGAAGTGTCGGACGGGGAATTAACCGTACCCGTGGAATACGCCGCGTATGAGCCGCCAGAAAATTTCCGCTACCGCCATAACGAGTACGCCGCGAACCCAGAAACGGCCCAAAATATTAAGCATTGGCGCGAGGTATATGAGGAGCGTTTGGCTCGCTACCAAAAGTGGATTAGCGGGGACCACTTGCGCGCCCCCAGCGAAATGGCTGACCCTAATTTATTGACGGAGGAACAGCGCGCCGGGGCCGAATTGGGCACGGTGTGCCACCGGGCGTTGGAATTAATGCTCGCGCAAAAGCAGCCTCCCGAGCAGGCCGTTGTATCGGCCGCCGCACAATGCGCCGTACCCCACCGGGCCGGAGATGCACGCAAGGTATTATTGCCATTTACGACGAGCCCGTTATTTGCCGAACTTTCCGCTTGCCGGGTGTTGGCGTGCGAAATGCCTTTTTCGTATTTAGAGGAAAACGGCGAGGTGGAATCCGGCGTAATGGACGCCGTATTAACAGGGGCGGATAACCGCGTGTGGATTGTGGATTACAAAACGGATAAAGTAAAACCGGGGCAGGAAAAGCAATTATTAGATAAAAAGTACCGCTTGCAGTTGGACGCTTACCGCCGGGCGGCCGAAAAGATTTTTCCCGGGCGTTCGGTGCGGTGCAGCGCCGTTTTTGTGCGCACGTTTGCGGCGGTGGACTTATAAAAGTTACAATATAAAAAATCAGAAGGAGGGGTAGTATGTTTGATAAATTAGGACAATTAAAAGATTTGTGGAAACTTAAAAGCCAAATGGAAGAAATCAAAAAACGCTTGGACAATATGGTAATCAAGGTGGACAGCCCGCGCCATTTGTTTGAGGTAACCATTTCCGGCTCGCAGGAAGTGAAGGAAGTGCGCGTGGACGCGCTGATTAAAAACTTTGGCGAGGCGGAAATCGCAGAGGATTTGAAGGCCGTTATCAATAAGGCCGTGCGCGATAGCCAAGGTATGGCCGCGCAGGCAATGGGCAGTTTCGGTATGCCGAAAGCATAAACCTGCCGGGACCAAATATTTTATGAAATACAACCGCTTGGGACGAACGGAGTTATTCCTTTCCGCTATGGGCCTGGGCGGTTGGTCTTTTGGCGGCGGGTTGGATTGGGGAAAAACGGACGAAAAAGACGTATTAAACACCATTTCCGCTGCGCTGGACGCAGGGATTAACTGGATGGATACCGCGCCGATTTACGGGGAGAGTGAAGCCCTTATCGGCCGCGCCGTAAAAGGCCGCCGCCAGCAGGTATTGCTTGCAAGCAAATGCGGACTCGTCAAAAACGGCTCTTGGACGGACCACGATTTGTCCCCGCAGACCCTTATCCGCCAACTGGAAACCTCGCTTTCCCGCTTGCAAACCGATTATTTGGACCTGTATCAAATCCATTATTTAGACTCAAAAACACCCCTAGAAACAGTCTTGGAAACGCTAACTAAGTTACAATCGCAAGGCAAAATCCGCTATATCGGCGTGTGCAATTTTACGGCGGACGACTTGCGCCAAGCCTGCGGGCGGACTTCTGTCGCCAGCGTGCAAAACGAGTATTCTCTTTTGCACCCGCAAAAGGGCGAAGCGGTATTTTCCGCTTGCCGCGAACTGGGCGTTGGGTTTATCGGTTATGGCACCTTGTGCGGGGGAATATTAAGCGGCAAGTATAAGAAAGAGCCCAATTTCCGCCGCGCAGACGCCCGAAATTATTTTTATAAATGCTACCGCGGCCCGGCCTTTGAAGAGGCTTGCAAAACCGTTTTGCGCGTTAAAAATGTGGCCCAAGAATTGGGCGTTCCGCCCGGAGCGGTGGCGGCTGCGTGGGCGCTTGCCACCGGGGCTGTAAGCGTGCTCGTAGGGGCGCGTACGCCCGGACAAGTGCGCCAAAATGCGTTGGGGGCGGACCTGCCTTTATCCGCGCAACAATTATTATATTTGGAGGGAAAACCGTGTACCTGCCTGATGAAATAGAAAAATATTTACTGGCTCTTTTGCCTGCCTTGGGCGTAAACAAACTGCGCGAACTTACGCGCCTTGTGTATGAAATTTGCAAAAGGGAAAAGGCGTCTATGCAAGCGGTTTTGCCCGTGCAAAAAAATCTCACCTTTGAAGTGGCCAAAAAACAGTTACTTGCGCGCCGCTATCCCGTCAATTTTAAAACTGCGCCCAAGAACCGCTTTTATTTGCCCAAGTTGGAATTAAACCCGGCCTTAAAGGCGGATTTAACCGAGCGGCCCTTTTATCCCAAAACCGTTTATATTGAAACTTCGGTGGCGGACAGCGAACTGGCCGCGCGGGTGCGGAGCGCTTTCCCCAAGGCTGAATTTAAGGAAACAGACGGCAAAACACAAGTGGGCAGCCCTAACTTTTCCAAACGCTTGGAAACCTTGCTCATCCACCACGAAAAGTACGACTTTTTAAAGCCCTGCCCGTGCTCGTGCGCGGCGGCGGGGTGCGGATACAATTTAGTTAATTTGGGCTTCGGCTGCCGCTTTGAGTGCGAGTATTGTTTTTTGCAGCAGTACCAAAATTTGCACGCGGTACTACTACCTGCCAATGTGGAGAAATTTTTGGCCAAAATTGACGGAGCCACTTTCCATAAAGGCCCGTTTGACCGCCCGCGTATCGGCAGTGGGGAGTTTACCGATTCCTTGGTATTTGACGATTTGACCCAATACTCCCAAAAGATTGTGCCGTTCTTCCGCGAGCGCCCGCATTTGCAGTTTGAATTTAAAACCAAAAGCGTAAACATCGGCGGGCTTTTGCAGGTGGGCGGATGTGAAAATGTGGTCGTTTCGTGGTCGGTCAATTCCGCTAAAATTACGGATTACGCCGAGCATTTTACCCCCAAATTGTCTGCCCGTTTGGCGGCGGCCAAGCAGGTGGCAAGTGCCGGGTACCGCTTGGGCTTTCACTTTGACCCGGTGGTTATTTACGACGGCTATCAAGCGGACTATGCCCGCACCGTGCAGGAAATGGCCGACACCTTGCCTAATGACAAGGTGGCTTGGATTAGCGTGGGAACGTTGCGGTTTAGCCGGGAACTTAAAAAAATGGTGGAAAACAGATTCCCGGACAACACGATTTTGGACGGGGAATTTTTGCTGGATTTTGACGGCAAAATGCGCTATGGGGACGGCCAGCGCGTGGAAGCGTACCGCTTTTTGGTGCCGCTTTTGCGCAAGGCATTTCCCAAGGCACACGTCTATTTGTGTATGGAAGACCCGCAAATTACCCGCGGCTTTTTGTTATAATTAAACTGTTGTACAAAGTCTAGAAGACTAAAAAATTTAATCTGTTTTTGGAACCGTATGCAGAATACGGTGAGCATTGCAAAATGCACATTCCGAGTCCAAAAACAGCCGATTTAGGCGCAAAATTGCCGGACTAATTACCCGGCGGTTTTGTGCCGAGCGTTTATTGCCGCCTTCGGGTGGCAATAAACCGCGGCTGTTTGTATTTGGGTTACTCGGAATGGGTATAAAGGCCAAAA
>DJFE01000008.1 GCA_002432025.1 Candidatus Avelusimicrobium stercoris
GCCTGCGGGTGCAAAAACGGCGGGACGCGAACGAGAACTTGCGACACGACGACTGGTATTTGGAGCGGTTGGAGCGCCTGCTCAATTGCGGACACCTGCGAGTGCACGGGAACGCAACCGGAATCCAGCCAAACTTGTAACAGTTGCGGAACGCAAACGCGCACGGTAACCTGTAACGCGGCTACCGGGGGGTGGGATAAGGGCGAATGGGGCACTTGCAGTAAAACGGTGGCGGAGTGCAATCAAAAGGACTGCCCCGATGGCAAGGTGGCGGATTCTAACGGAAATTGTGTGTGCGAGGCCCGTTTAAATAATACTACTATATATAAAAAGTGTTCTGGTAAGGCTATTAAGGGGTGTGCCAAAGGAGCATTTGGGACGATGATGCATTTATATGATGGAACCTATGAGTGGGATGACGAGAATTGCAAGTGCAATGTAAATTGCGATAATGATACCAGTCATTATTTTAAATGTGTGGAAAGAATATCCGGCGGATATCCTCCTATGACAAGTGATACCTATGAAAGTTATGGTGATGCCGAAGAGGCTTGTCTGTCTGGCGAGAATACGAATGCTATTTATTATGAATATTTAACGGGTGGCACCACTCCGACCGGTTGCAGACCTTACCAAGATGCCAGCGGAAAATGGGTGAACTGCAACGTAACCGAGGCCTATTTTATTAAATATGCCTGTTCTACTGAACCTGCGAAACCGTGTAGCGGGTATGGGTTCTGTGAACAAATTTGTATGGTTGTTCAGCCCCACGACTAATAGTGTTGACCTAAATATTAAACGAAAAACAGCCCTGGGTATAAAAACTAGGGCTGTTTTTCTGTCATAGGTTTCGGCTCCTATTTTGGTAAAATTAATATATATGTATTTTCCTAAATTGCTTGTGCTTTCCTGCTGTGCGCCTTGCTCGTGCGCGGCTATCAAAAAATTAGCGGATGAGGGCGTAGATGCCACCGTTTTGTTTTATAACCCGAATATCTATCCGTCTGCCGAGTACGAAAAGCGGCGCGACGAACAGAAGCTCGTGTGCGAACATTTTGGTTTGAAATTTGTGGAACTTCCCTACGAACCCGAAGAGTGGGATAAAGCCGTAGCCGGGCTGGAAAACGAGCCCGAGCGCGGCGAACGGTGTTCAGCCTGCTTTTATATGCGCTTAAAAAGGGCGCAGGAGTACGCCTTGGAACACAAATTCACCGCGCTAACTTCGGTATTGGGGGTATCCCGCTATAAAAATTTGGACCAAGTAAACGAGGCCGCCCGGCGTGCGTGGTACGCAGTAGGCAAGCCCTACGCAGCTATCAACTGGCGCAAAAATGGGTTGGAAGAGTTGCGCCAAGCGCTTATAAAGGAATTACAATTATACAAGCAAGATTATTGCGGATGTAAATACAGTATGAGGGGTAAAAATGACAAATAGGGTGTTGCGGCGGCTGGCCGCGGTGGCGGTGTGCGTGCTGATTTTATTTTTTGGGGCGGACCTCACTTTGCGGTGGGTGTCGTCCAGCAAGTGGATGCAAAATTATGCTGTGCAAAAGGTGCAGGCGGCCACCGGGCGCGAGGTGCGTTTGGAAAAAATGTCCGCCAGTTTTATGGGTGTAAAGGCGGATAAGTTTGCCTTGTCCGAAGCCGGGGGATTTCAACAGGGAACCTTTTTATCGGTGGACCGCTTGCGCGTGCGGGTGTCCCTTATCCATTTAATCCACGGGCATATTAAGTTAAAATCGCTTATTGTTAGCGGTTTGGACGCCTATTTGCGCCGCGGTGCGGACGGACAGTTTAACTGGGCGGATTTGTCGTCCGGCGAAGCCCCCACAGAAAGTGAACCCTCGCAAACGGATACGCTTTCCCTGCCGTATTTGACCTTAACAAATTTATCCTTAAAAAATATCAATGTATTTTATGCGGATGAGCAAAGCCATATCCAGGCCGCGCTAAAAAATATTACCTTGCAGGGTAAGCGGCTGGTGGTGCGGAATTTGATTAACCTCGGCTTTGTGGCGGACGGATTCTACCAAGAGGGGGAAAAGCAGTACGAGTTTCCCGTGTCGTTTAATGTGCGTCTTAATTTGGCGGGGGGAGATTTGGCCCGTGCTCAGGTGCAAATGCCCAACTTTTTACTTTCGTACAATGGGGCCAAGGCCCGGATAAATTTCCAAGCGCAGGATTTTACCGCCCCGCACATAAAGTTAGGCGTTACGCTGGAAAACCTGACCACGGAAACCTTGAAAAATATCGCGCCGGAAGAACCCGCTTTTGCGGTTTCGCAAGTGAACTTTAAAACGGATCTGTTGGTCAATTTGCCCGATAAAAAACTGACCGTCAACCAAGCGGTTTTGTCTCTTGGCGGTGCGAAACTGTCGGCCAAGGGCGGCGTGGATTACCGCGCGGCCTTAAAATATGAGGCGCAGGCCGATTGGCAACTGGATTTTAAGGACCTTTTGGCCCAACTGCCCCAACTGGCAGAGGAGTATCAAGCCGCCGGAACCGCCAGCGGTACGGCGCATTTGACCCAGCAGGACTGGCAGGCCAGCCTTAAAGCCGCCGATATGGGCGCAAATGTTGGCTGCGCCGGCCGCTTGGAGGAGGGCGCGCTAGATATAGCGGCCCAGGGCGCTATGGACTTTAAAACGGCGGTTTCCAGCGTTACGGTGTCGGGCCTGCTCAACAAGGAGCCCTTTTCCGTGGACGCAACTTGGAACCAATCGCCCAAGGATTTGTTCATTACGCTAAATGCACTAGCCAAGAATTTAATTTTGCCGCCGTTGCCGGAAAGTACGCAAACGGCCCCGGCCGAAAAAAACGATCCGACGGATAAAAATCAGCCCAGCGCGTGGCCCCTGCCACCCGCCAAGGTTACCAGCCGGATACAAATAGACGCGCTGGACGCGCCGTATATTTCGGGCCAGCAGATTTTGCTCAAAGCGGATTTGAGCAACCTCACCCCGGATATGAAGCGCGCGCACGGCGAACTTAATTTGTCTATGGGAAACGGCGAGATTAAGGATTTATACAAACTGACCGACGCCAACGCCTTAACTAAGGTGCTGTTTATGTCCGTCAATATCGTGGGAAAAGTGTTTAATTCGCTAAATGTATTTTCCGTGTTAAACGGTATCGGCAGCGGGTTGGTTTCCGCCGTCAGCACGAACGATAAAGAGGAAGACACGGTTCTGCAAACCGTTACCGGGCCCGACGGACAGCCAATGCAAATCCGCGTGCCCAAAACCCAGCAGAAAATAGAAGGCCGTATGGCGTTTGACAAATTTGCTACCGACGTAACCTTCACCAAGGGAACGGCTGCCGTAAAGGACGGGAGTTTTGTGTCCGATATGGTATCGTTTAGTTTAAACGGCACGACCGATTTTAACAGCGGTAAAATTGATATGACAGTACAAGCCGCCCCAGGTAAACACGAGGTGGACGGCATTATGCCGCTGAAACTGAACATTGGCGGCACTGTGGATGACCCCAAGGGCAGTATGAGTATGCTGGGGTCGGTGTCGTCGCTGGTTACGCAAGGCATTGGCAACAACTTTGCAAGCCGCTCCGTAAAAAAGGGACTTGGTGGCCTGTTTGGCATTTTCAAAAAAAAGGAAAAAGCCCCCGATACCTCCGCGGAGTAATTTGTTTACATCCGGCGAAAAAACTGTTTAGACAATAAAAAAACCCCGGGCGTTGGAAAGTCCGGGGCGTTTCATTAAGCGTTTGTAACTTATTTGATAACTTCTTTGATGATTTTATAGGCGGCCGGTTTCTTTTTGCCCGTTTTGAGCGCTTTCTTAAAGAGTTCGGCGCCGTCTTCCAAGCGTTTCTTGTCGGACGCGTAGAGCGTGGCAATTACGTCGCCTTTTTTGACGGCGTCGCCCGATTTTTTGGAGAGCCAAATGCCCGCGCCATAGTCAATCACGTCTTCCATCGTGTTGCGTCCGGCGCCAAGCAGTACGCCCGCCATACCGGCGGTTTTAGCGTCAATATGCTGTACATATCCGTCCGCATCGGCCTTGATTTCCACTTTCAGTTTGGCGTCCTTGAAATAGCCTTCCGGATCGTCCACGGCCTTGGGGTCTCCGCCCTGCCATTTGACCATTTCGCGCAGTTTAGTGGCGGCTTCGCCGTTTTCAATCTTTTCTTCCATTAACGCGCGGGCTTTTTTGATATCTTTGATTTTGCCGCTGATGACGAGCATATTGGCGGCTTCTTCAATCAAGAGTTCGTAGAAGTCGGGCGCGAGGTTTTTGTCGCCCTTTAAAATTTGGATTGCCTGACGCATTTCGTTGGCGTTGCCGATTGCGCGGCCCAACGGTTGGTCCATATACGTAATAAGCGCGCGGCATTTAAGCCCCAAGAGTTTGGCGGTGCTGACGAGCGCGCGGGCCAATTTGCGGCTGTCTTCCAGTTTCTGCATAAACGCGCCGGAGCCATATTTCACGTCCATTAACAGGCTGTCCACACCTTCGGCGTATTTTTTGGAAAGAATACTCGCCACGATGAGCGGGCGGCTTTCCACGGTGCCGGTGGCGTCGCGCAGGGAGTAGAGTTTTTTATCGGCCGGAGCGAGGTCCTTGGTTTGACCGAACATACAAACATTTAATTTTTGGATTTGGCGGTAAATCAGTTTGACGGGTACGCGCACTTCAAAATTCTTCATAGATTCCAATTTATCAAGCGTACCGCCCGTGTGGCCCAAACCGCGGCCGGACATCATCGGCACGGCTACACCGCCGCAAGCCACCAGCGGGGCCAACGCCATAGAAATACCGTCGCCCACACCACCCGTGGAGTGTTTATCTACCTTGGGGAGTTTGGTGGAAGAAAAATCAAGCCGTCCGCCTGAGTGGGCCATTGCCTTGGTAAAAAGGGCGGTTTCTTTGTCGGAAAGGGGATTTAAAAAGCAGGCCATTAAGAAGGCGGAAAGTTGGTAATCGGGCACGGTGCCTTTTGCCGCGCCTTGTGCAACAAAGTTAAATTCCTCTTGGGTTAGGGCTTTGCCTCCGCGTTTTTTGATAATTACATCAATCATTCTCATAGGGTGCTGCCTCCTTGTATTTAAATGCTGCCGTCTGAAATTCCAGCATAGCATTTTATTTATTTAAAGAAAAGGGCTTTTTGTATAGATAAAAAATTCTTGTGTGTAAAATACGCACAAAATTTATCCTCTTACCGTACAGCATAAAAAATCTCCGCCTTATACACAAGAGCCCAAAGACCTATTTTTAGGGCGGGCCCTTTGGTCCTTATTTCTGGGCCCTCCGCGCGCGAACCAGATTTGATATCATATATATAAGCAGTCTAATTTGGAGGAATTATGAAGAAACTCGCCGTACCGGGGTGGATTAAGTCTTACGCTTGGTTCATCTTGGCTAACTGGGTGGTGTTTACCCTTTTCCGCGGAATCTTTTTATTTGTGTTTCACGCGGCGCTTGTACCCCAGTCTTACCACGAACTGTGGCAGACCTTTTATATCGGTGCCAAGTTTGACGCCCGCCTCGCTTGCGCGTTGGCAATTCCCTTGGGCTTATACTTGACCGTTTGCGCTTTTTGGCACGGGGCGCGCGTTATCCGCAAGGGGATTTCTGCCTTGTATGCCGTGTTGGAAGCCGCGGTTCTGCTTATCTATTTTGCCGATTTTGCGCACTATGCCTATATTGCAATGCGCATTAACTACTCCATTTTTAAATATTCCGAAAACGCCCTCATTTCCCTACAAATGGCTTGGGAAACATATCCCTTGGTGTGGGCGGTTATCGGCCTGGTGGTATGGGGGATTTTGGGCTTTTGGTTTGTAAACCGCTTGCAGAAAAAAGCCTTTGCCCAAACCGACAATTACCGCTGGAAGGGCAATTTGGGCTGGTTCTTTGTAGGACTGCTTGTTACGGGCGGATTAATGTTTGGGCAACTGAGCCAGTATCCGCTCCGTTGGAGTAACGCCTATCACTCCACTAACAACTTTATTTGCAATTTGACGTTAAACCCGGTACTTAATATTTTTGATACGGCCCGCTTTGTAAAGGCGGATAGTTTTGACACAACCAAAACGCAGGAATATTACGACACCGTAGCCGCCTACTTGGGCGTACAATACCCCGATAAAGATACGCTTAATTTTGAGCGCACCTTGGCGGCCAAGCCCAAAGCCGAACAGCACGATTACAATGTGGTGGTTATTTTTATGGAATCCTTGGCCTGGAATAAAATTTCTATGACCAATCCGGATATTGACCCCACGCCGTTTATCAAGAGTTTGGCGGATAAATCCATTTTGTTCACGCATTTTTACGCGCCTACCTCCGCTACGGCCCGCGCCGTATTTGCCACGGTTACGAGCATCCCGGACGTAACGTCCTTCAAAACCAGTTCCCGCAACCCCTTAATTGTGGACCAACACGTGGTGGTAAACGCCTTGCGCGATTACGAAAAATATTACTTCATCGGCGGAAGTGCCAGTTGGGGTAACATCCGCGGTATATTGGAACACAACTTGGGCGACGTACATATGTACGAGGAAGGCAAGTTTGCCCACGAACACCGCAACGACGTGTGGGGCATTTCGGACTTGGACTTGTTCCGCGAAGCCAACCGCGTGTTAAACGAGGAGCAAAAGGATAACAACGGCAAGCCGTTCTTTGCCTTTATCCAAACCTCCGGCTATCACCGTCCCTATACAATCCCGGACGACAACGCAGGCTTTGAAGTCAAAGATATCGGCGAAGACTTGGCCCACAAACGCAGTTTTGTAAGTGTGGCGGAATATAACTCCTTGCGCTTCTCCGACCACGCCTTGCACGAGTTCTTTAAATTGGCGGAAAAATCGGACTATTACAAAAATACGATTTTCCTTATTTTTGGCGACCACGGTTTGGCGGCTCCGCAATCTGAAAATATGCCGCGCGGCTATGTGGACTTGAACCTGATTAACCACCAAATCCCGCTGATTATTGCGGGTGCCCCGGTCAAAAAACCGCAGGTCATCAGCAAAACCGCCAGCCAAGTGGATATTTTACCCACGGTAATGGGTATTTTGGGCCGCCCGTACTTTACGCGCGCTATCGGCCGCGACGTACTGACTGACCCCACGCCCGAACCGGGTGCGCTTATCTACGGCTGGGCCGTTTCGCCCGCTACCATTGGCTTTGTACAGGGGGACTACTACTACCACAGCCAAGGCGAGAAAGAAGGTCTTTACAAATACGCCGCAGATAATTACAATGAAGATATCTCTAAAAAAGAGCCGCAACGCTTTGAACATATGAAGGCGCTTGCCAAGGGACTGTATGAAACGTCCCGCTACCAGTTCTATCACAACCAAAAACGTGATGAACGCGACGATTAAGGAGCAGAAATGAACGGACTTTGGATTATTGTTATTTTGGCGGTGGTATTTGTAATTTACGCCGTCAGCGTGTATAACGGGTTTGTACTTTTAAAGAACCGCGCCACCGAGGCTTGGAGCGATATTGAAGTGCAAATGAAACGCCGCTACGATTTAATCCCCAATTTGGTGGAAACCGTAAAGGGATATGCCAAGCACGAAAGCGGCACCTTGGAAAAGGTCATCCAAGCGCGCAATATGGCTATGGCCGCGCAAGGGAATATGAAGGAAATTGCCCAAAGCGAAAATATGCTCACGGGCGCGTTAAAGTCCGTGTTTGCCTTGTCCGAAAGCTACCCGGACTTAAAGGCCAATGCCAACTTTATGGAATTGCAGCGTGAACTGCGCGACACCGAGGATAAAATCCAGGCCGCGCGCCGCTTTTACAACGGTAACGTGCTGGCGCTTAATACCAAGATTGAAATGTTCCCCAGCAACATTGTGGCTTCTATGTTCCACTTTGAAAAACGGGAATTTTTTGAATTGGCGGACGGTGAACAGGCGGCCCGCCAACCCGTAAAAGTGCAATTCTAATGGGAGCCGTAAATGGCTACCACCTACGACTTTATAAAACAAAACAAGCGGCGCACCGTGCTGCTTGTTTTGTTGTTTCCTGTCCTGTTTGCACTCTTAACGTGGGGCGTGTTTGCTCTTGTCTTTTTTGTGATAGGGGGCGACCCGTACGCCACGGTAAGTGAATTTCAGGCCACCGACCAAATGGCGCAACTCAACCAACTGATGCTGTATGTTTTGCCCATTTGCTGGGGGCTTGCAATGGTGTGGATGGCCGTTTCCTACTTTACGGGCGACCACATTATTTTAAATAGCGTAAATGCCGTCCCGGTAACGGCTTACGACCAGCCGGAAATCTATCGCTTGGTGGAAAACCTGTGCATTACGCGCGGCCTGCCTACTCCCAAAATCTATATTTTAAACGACAACGCGCTAAACGCCTTTGCCACCGGGCGGGACCCGGAGCACGCTTCCTTGGCGCTTACCAAGGGAATTGTAAAAAGACTGGACCGCGCAGAATTGGAGGGCGTGATTGCGCACGAACTCGCACATATAGAAAACCGCGATATCCGCCTGATGTTAATTACCGTGGCGGGTATTTCGTTCTTTACGCTGGCGGGCGAAATTTGTTTTAGGATGGGGTTAAGCCGCGGGCGAAGTAAAGAGAGCGGAAAGGCAAGTCTGCTGTTTTTTGTGCTGGGTGTTATCTGCCTGATTTACGGCTATATTATTGCGCCGCTGTTGCGTTTGGCGGTGTCCCGCGCGCGCGAATACCAGGCGGATGCCACAGCGGCCCTGACTACGCGCAACCCGCGAGCCTTGGCCAGTGCGCTTAAAAAAATATCTGCTTGTCCGTATGTAGAGGATATCCAAGAACACTCCTCTATGGCGGCAATGTGTATTGAAAGCCCTATGGGCCCGATGGGTATGGGGCTGTTTGGCTCTCTTTCCGGCTTAATGGCTACGCACCCGCCCATTGAAAAGCGCATCCAGGTACTTTTGGAAATGGACCGCGGCGCTTAATTTATCCATAAAAAGGCCCCTTTTACGGGGCCTTTTCTATTCCATTACTTTGTCTAAACTGGGGTCAAAGTCAAAATATTCGTAGGGTTCAAACTCAAACATTTTGGCGATTAAGTTAAGCGGTATGACGGCCGCAATTGTGTTAAAATCGCGCGCTGCGCTGTTGTATTTCTTTTTGGCGCTTTGTACTTTTCCTTCGGCGTAAATAATACTTTTTTGCAGTTTTAAAAAGTGTTCGTCCGTCTTTAATTCGGGGTGCTTCATCGCGGCGGTGAAGACCTTTTTAAATTTTTGGGTGATTTCGTTTTCCTTGGCTACGCGCTCTTGCAGGGTTTGCGCGGTGCGGCAGGCTTCCTTCATATGGGAAAGTTCATAAATAAACTCGCGGTCCAACTCGCTAAACGACGCGGCCGATAACGCCAGCACCGGGATTAGTTCCGCGCGGTTCTTCATATTGTTGTCCAGTTTTTGCCAGGCGTTTTGGGCAGCCTTGTTAAGCGATACGAATTTCAAATACGCCAAAATAAACAGTACCACGCCCATACACATTGCCCCGAATAAGAACCAAATCAGCATATATAAAAACCTCCCATTGACGAACGGCCGGATTATCATTACAATTAAAGTATCGGTCCTGATATACTACAAAGTATAATGATTAACCCGCCAGAAATCAAGGACCGGGCGGGAAAATCGGTCAGTTTGCAGTTTCTTGTCGGGCCGGCTTACGCCGGAACTTTTACGGATTATCTACGGAGGGAATATGTTGCTTACGCTGTCGTCGTTTGCAGGTTTTACGGCGCTTGTGCTGGGCCTGTCGTATTACCTGACACGCAAGAAAGACGTATCATCCTCGGAAGGCTACTTTTTGGCCGGAAGAGGACTTACCGGGTGGGTGATTGCCGCCTCACTCTTGCTTACAAACCTATCTACCGAACAAATGGTGGGCTTAAACGGCCAAGGATATATGTTTAATATGTCCGGTATGGGGTACGAAATCGGGGCGTCTTTGGCGCTTATTATCGTGGCGTTTTTCTTTCTGCCGCGCTACTTAAAAAAGGGTTACGCCACTATTCCGGACTTCGTGGGCGACCGCTATGACGGCGCCACCAAGCAGTTTGTAAACTTTTTGTTCTTGGCGGGGTATGTGCTTATCCTGTTGCCGACGGTGCTGTATTCCGGCGCGATTGGTATGGGCGGTATCTTTGACATTATGGGCACGTTTCACCTTTCCCCGATGATGGCTATCGTGGTGGTTGTGGTGGCGATTGGCGTGCTGGGGTGCTTATATACCATTTTTGGCGGGCTTCGCATTATGGCGATTGCCGATACGCTTAACGGTATTGGGCTCATTATCGGCGGGATGATGGTGCCGCTGTTTGCCCTAGCCTATGTGGGCGACGGCAACATTTTAGCGGGCCTTACCGAGGTAGTAAAAGCCCACCCGGAAAAATTTAATGCTATCGGCTCTGCCACCGATCCGGTTCCCTTTGCTACGATGTTTACGGGGATGTTCCTCGTCAACCTGTTTTACTGGGGCTGCAACCAGACGATTATCCAGCGCGCCTTGGCGGCCAAGAACTTAAAGGAAGGGCAAAAGGGCCTTTTGTTGTGCGCTATTTTTAAACTGATTGGGCCTATTTACTTAATTATCCCGGGCATTGTGGCGTTCCACATCTTCCAAAGTACGCCCTTGGAAGTGGGTGATATGGCCTACCCGATGCTGGTTAATAAAGTATTGCCGTTTTATTTAATCGGCTTCTTTGCGGCGGTGCTGTTCGGGGCGATTTTAAGTTCGTTTAACGCGGCCTTGAACTCCACCTCCACCCTGTTTATGCTTAACGTCTATAAGCCGCTTATCAAACCGACGGCCACGGACGAAGAACTTGTCCACAAGGGCAAATATGTGGGTATTTTATTGGCGGTGTTTTCTATGATTGTGGCGCCGCTGATTGCCAAGGCTCCCTCGGGCCTGTTTAACTATTTGCAAATGGTAAACGGCTTTTACAACGTGCCGATTTTCACGCTGATTATCTTCGGTATGCTCAATAAAACGGCCCCGGCGTGGTCGGCCAAGGTTACGCTGGTGTTCTTTATGGTGGGCTACGGCCTTACGCAGTTGGGCGTGATTAAGACGGATTTGCATTTCCTGCATATCTTGGCTATTTTGTTTGCGGTGTCCATTGCGTTTATGTACATTACGGGCAAACTGTGGCCGGCCAAAAACCGCTACGACGACGGGAAAGACCTCAACATTGTGGACAATACGCCGTGGAATTTGGGCGTAACCGTCAGCGTGGCGATTGTGCTGTGCGTGTTTGGCGTGTATATCTTATTTTCCAAATTGGGTATTGCCGCTTAAACAAGCGTTTTATAAAAAGAGGGCGGGGCGAGAGTTCCGCTCTTTTTTTTGTTTGGGCGGGGGAAAACTTGTTATAATAAACTAGACGAAAGGAGAATTTTATGACAGAAACCCGCATTAATATTATGGACCCGCAGCCCGTCCCCGTACAGCCCGCGGCGGCGGATGAAACGCCCAAAGTGGTGTATGCCACGGTAACCGAACGGTTTGTAGCCTTGCTGATTGATTACGGCGTTATTTTTATCCCGGGGCAATTTATCGGGCTTGCCATTTTAAAGATTTTAGGGCCGTATGCCCAAATGTGGCAGATTGCGGCGGTGCTTGTGGGCATTAACGCCCTGTTTGTGCTGTACGAAGCCATTTTCTCGTGTGGCGACCGCGTAACCCTCGGCAAGGCCTTGGTGGGTATTGCGGTAGTAAAACAGGATTTGAGCGGTCCCGTGTCGTTCCCGCGGGCGTTTATGCGTGCGGTCGGTTATTACATCAGCGGCGCACTTTTAATGTGTGGCTTTTTGTTTGCCTTTTTTGATGACAGACACCGCGCCTTGCACGATTTTTTAGGTGGCAGTGTGGTGGTGCAAATCCGCCAAAAGGCCTGGTGGGAGCGCTTGCTCGTTCGGCTGTTGGGCACGCTGCTGCTGGTGGGCTTTGCGTGGGTGATGTACCAGCAATGCTTTGGCGGCGGCTCCGTGGTGCAACAGTATTACGTAAACAGAGCCAAAGCGCAACTGCAAAATGTGGCGTTGTTGGAAGAAGCCCATTACGCGCGCTACGGGTACTATACCAACGATTTACTGCGCTTGTCGCTCCTGTCTGGCGACCCGGTGCAATTCCAGCGCGATACGCAGAAGGTCCTTTCGCCCAAAGGGTTTAGAATCGGCGTGCAAAAGGATTCCTACAAAATTATGGCGTACGCCAAAGATACCAATAAAACGCCCGTTTACTTTTCTAGTAAA
This sequence comes from Candidatus Avelusimicrobium stercoris, assembly GCA_002432025.1. Classification (GTDB taxonomy): domain Bacteria; phylum Elusimicrobiota; class Elusimicrobia; order Elusimicrobiales; family Elusimicrobiaceae; genus Avelusimicrobium; species Avelusimicrobium stercoris. Next base: position 12,242 of record DJFE01000008.1, read on the forward strand.
TAGCGTTAAATTTAGACCGAAAAAAAGGGAGCCTTAAACGGGCTCCCTTTTTAGTGCTCAAAACACGTTAATCGTGGCTTTTTTCCGTGGAGTGCTGGCAGTTCACGCAGTAGCGCGCAAACGGCATCGCTTTAATGCGTTTTTTGGGGATAGGCTGGCGGCAATATTCGCAATAGCCGTAAATCCCTTTGTCAATTTTGCGCAAGGCGGCTTCAATCTGCCCAATGGTGTTGTGGGCGTTGCCGGAGAGTTCAAACAAAATTTCCTTATCCAAACTTTTGGAAGCATCGTCAATCGGGTCGCCTACTTCCGCTTCCGGCATATCCATATTCTTTTTATCTTTCAGGCGGGCGGCGGCGTCCGCTTTCAGTTCCTCTAAATGTTTTTTAATTTCCTTTAATTCCGCGGCGGTGAGTGCTTCTTTGTTTGCTTTCTTAATAACCATACAACAAGTCCTTTCTATACAAAAATTTGGGTCCGAACGGGCTGTTCCCGTTTGGATAACTGTTTGATTAGTTTAGCAAAGTAAAAATAACTTTGCAACCCCCGCCGGTTCTGCGGACAAACGCGCCGGGGAATTGTTATAATAAAATAAGCCGTTTTATACCGGAGATTTCTATGAAAAATTTTTTAACCCGCCCCGTGGGGGAATTAATCGTTTCCAACCCCTTTGTGGATAATTACAAAAAAATGTGGCCCTTTGTTAAGCCGTATCTCTTCCGGGCCATTTTGGGCTTGCTCCTCGCGTTGCCCGTCGGCGCGCTGGACGCCACCGTCGCCCTGTTTATGAAGTATTACACCGATGACGTACTCGTCGCCAAAAATGCCGTTTTTGCCGCTTGGATTCCGCTTTTGATTATTGGCTTTGTACTGGCGCAAAGCATTTTAACGTATTTAGTTAAATATTTAAATACGTGGGTGGGTAACAAAATTACCTTGGACGTACGCAAAAAACTCTTCCATAAACTGCTAAGTATGCACAGCGGGTATTTTGATACGACCGACTCCGGCTATATTATGATGCGCTACAACGGCGACGCCGATACCGCCTGCAACGGCCTTATCAATAACCTGCGTATGGTGGTTACGCGCGTGTTTTCGTCCATTACTTTGGTGTTTGTACTGCTCTATAACTCTTGGCAGTTGACGTTTATCGCCATCGGCGCGTTTGCCGCGGCGGGTGCGCTTATTTATGTGGTGCGCAAAAAATTGGAGGAACTCGTGCGCAATACGGTGGTTATTTCCTCTATTGCAATGCGCGCTTATAACGAAACCTTTAACGGCAACCGCACCATTGCCGCCTACAACTTGCAAGAGGACCAGGAAGTCCGCTTTAACCACTTAATGGACGAAGTGTTCAGCCTTAATATGGGTATGGTGAAACATACGGGCTGGCTCTCCCCGGTGATGCACTTTATCGTGTCCTTGGGCTTGGCTTTGGTATTCTGGCAGAGCAGTTCAATGATTGTAAAGGGCACCATTACCAGCGGTAACTTTACGTCGTTTGTTACGGCTCTTTTAATGCTCTACACGCCTGTTAAAACAATGGGCGATAACTATGTGGATATCAAAAAGGCCTTTTTGGCGATTGACCGTATTTTTGAAATCTTCGCACTTAAAACGGATATTTACGATGAGCCCAATTCCGTGGAAATGGACGGTCTTAAAAAGGAAATCCGCTTTAAAGACGTATCCTTTGCCTACAAACCCGGCGTAGAAGTGTTAAAGGACATCAATTTGACTGTTCCCGCAGGCTCCACGGTGGCTTTGGTGGGAAACTCCGGCGGCGGAAAATCTACCGTTGTCAGCCTGCTCCCGCGTTTTTATAACGTAACCAAAGGGGCCATTACGATTGACGGCGTGAATATTCAGAATTTTACCTTAAAATCCTTGCGCAGCCATATTTCGGTGGTGTTTCAGGATAACTTCCTGTTTACGGGCACGATTCGCGACAATATTTTAATCGGCCGCCCCGGCGCCACGGAAGAGGATTTGCAGGAAGCCGTCAAAAACGCCCACTTGGACGATTTTATCCACACCTTAAAGGACGGTTTGGATACGGTGCTGGGCGAACGCGGGATGACTCTTTCCGGCGGTCAGCGACAGCGCGTAGCCATTGCGCGTGCCTTTATCCGCCGCGCGCCTATCGTCATTTTGGACGAAGCCACCAGCGCCTTGGACAACAAGTCCGAAGCCGTGGTGCAGAAAGCGCTTGATAACCTGATGAAGAACCGCACGGTATTTGTGATTGCGCACCGCTTATCCACGGTGATAAACGCGGATAAAATTGTGGTGCTTAACGAAGGGCGCATCGTGGAGGAAGGTACGCACGAAACCTTGTTAAAAGTGCCCAACGGCGCGTATGCTTCGCTCTACAACGCACAATTTAAAAAGAAGGAACATCAAAAATAAGTAGAGCCTGTTTATAATCAGCCCCGGTTTCGGCTTTTACCGTCCGGGGCTTTTTTCTGCCCTTTTGAAGAGGATAAAGTATTTTTTGCTCGTTTTTAGCGTCATCCCCGAGGAATTTAGTCGGGGATCTGTTGTTATTAAACTAGGGGTCAGTTTGAACTGTCGGTCCGCAGTGTTTTCAGGATCTACCTGTTGGGTTGTTTTGTGTGTCGTTATCTCAAAATTCATACTGGAAGGTTTCTGTCCAGTATCTGTTGTTCTCCT
>DJFE01000026.1 GCA_002432025.1 Candidatus Avelusimicrobium stercoris
TTGATAAATTGCGGTGGTCGTACCCGGATGTATCCGCTGTATAAAAACGCGTATAAAAGTCCGTTTTGCTCAAATATAAAGGCCTTAAAAGGAGAAAAAATGAAAGGGTTTAGTAATGTTTTATTGGCTTTTTTGTCATTCCAGGGACCGCATACGAGCGGGAACCTGGAATCCAGAAATAAAATGAGGGGTTTTTCTAATGAACAGACTGGATCCCAGGTCCACGCCTGGGATGACAACAACAACACCAGATCCCGTATAAAAACACTACGGGATGACGGCTTAACAACAAGTGTCCTCACGGTTAATATTGCCTCAATGAGTGCAGGTTTTACACTTATTGAACTATTAGTAGTTGTGCTCATTATTGGCATTTTGGCGGCGGTGGCACTGCCAAAATATGAATTAGCCGTAGCCAAAAGCCGCTTAACGGAAGTAAACATTATGCTCAAAAAAATTAGAGAAAATAACCAATTAATGAAGTTAAGCGGAAATGAGGGCGATACCGAAGCCTTGTACGAAGATACAGGCTTAACCTATTCCTCCACGGGGGGTGTGGGTGGCGCGGGTGGCGCTTCCAGCAAGAATTTTTGCTATGACCCTACTTGGGTAGGGTTTATTGTAATGCCTAAACCCTGCAAAGAGGATTCGGCTGACTATATGATTGATTTAATTGATGCAGCAGATGGAACTTACCGGCAAATCTGTATGGGAAAAACCGATTTTGGAAAAAGGCTTTGCAAAAGTGTTTGCGGTTCCGAATCGTGCGATATGATAACCAACAAACCGTCTAACTAATTAAAACCGCCCCGGGCAATAAAAAACCCGGGGCGTTGTGTTTATAACTTTTTGATAAACCTGTCAAAGGCCGCTTGGCCTTCGGGCGTACGTTTAAATACGCCCGCGTATTCCAGCACCTTGGCAAACACCTTTCCCACTTCGCTGTGCAAAATGGTTTGCGTGTTTTGCGGAGTAAAGGTGTATTTTTTAAGCAGTTCTTCGGCCCAGTCGGCGTGCTTGTTTAGTGTTTCGCTCTTTCGGATAGCGGATATATCACGCTTGATAAGCAGCGGTTCCAGGTCGGCCAGTTCCTTGGCCAGCCGCGCGGGCAGCACCGCAAGCCCCATTACCTCAATAAGGCCGATGTTTTCCTTTTTGATGTGCAAAACCTCTTGGTGGGGGTGGAAAATCCCCAACGGAAACTGCGCGGATGTTCGGTTGTTGCGCAGAACGAGGTCTATTTCAAACGCTTTGCCGCGCCGCCTGGCTATGGGCGTAATAGTGTTGTGCGGCGTATCGTTGGTGTGCGCTAAAATGTCGGCTTTTTCGTCGCTGTAAGCGCGCCATTTTTTAAGGATGTATCCGCTTGCTTCTATTAAATCTTTCTTACTTCCAACCAGGCGGATAACGCTCATCGGCCATTTGACTACGCCCGCCTTCACGCGCGGAAATTTTTTCAGTTTAAAAGTCCTTTCCAGGGGGGCTTTTTCCATCGCAAAGGTATATCGCCCACCCTGAAAGTGGTCGTGCGTTAAAATGGACCCGCCGACGATAGGCAAATCCGCGTTGGAGCCGATAAAATAATGCGGTAAAAAGTCCACAAAATTAAGCAGGCGCGCAAAGGTGGTTTGGGAAATCTTCATCGGTTCGTGGTGCCCGGAAAGGAAGATACAATGCTCGTTGTAATACACATACGGCGAGTATTGCAAATACCACGGGTCCCCGTCCTTTAATACGTCCAGTGCAATTAAGCGCAGGTTTTGGCGCGCCGGGTGATTAATCCGCCCCGCGTAGCCCTCGTTTTCCTTGCACAGCAGGCACGGCGGATAGGCGGACGCCTTGGCTTTTAAGGCGGAGGCGATGTCCTGCGGGCTCTTTTCGGGCTTGGACATATTAATCGTGATGTCCAATGTGCCGTATGGGGTGCGCGTCTTCCAGGCCAGGTTTTTAGCCACGCGCTCGGTGCGGATGTAGTCTAACGCGCGGGCGTCGTGGTAAAACTTGTCTGTGGCGGATTTGGGGCTCTTTTTGTGCAGTGTAAAGAACTCTTCGGTAACCGCAGAGGGCAGTCCCGCAAACACGCCCATTAATTTCGTGTCAAACAAATCGCGCATTGTAACCGTATCGGGCGAAATGAGGTTCTTTTCAACAGCCCAGTCGCAAATGTTTTTTAAAATTTCGCACGGAAATTTAGGCGTTTTACCCTTAAAGCCGCTGGGGGTGTATTCGTCCAAGTGCAAAAGCGCCAACAGTTGGTTTACCGCCCAAGCGCGGTCGCGCGGCGCGAGCAGTTTTTCGTTTACCGCGTAGGCAACTAATTGGTCAATCAGTAAGTTGATGTCCATATATAAAAGTCTCCTAGTATTTGCGGTGCTGTTCCCAGTTCCAGGCGGTTTCAATAATGCGGGCCAAGTTGTACTGCGGTTTCCAGCCCAGCACCTTTTCGGCCTTGGCGCTGTCCGCCACCAACACGGCCGGGTCGCCTGCGCGGCGGGGGGCGTTTTCCACCTTAAAATCTATGCCCGTAATGCGTTTGGCTTCTTTGACGAGTTCAGCCACAGAAAAACCGTTCCCGCTGCCTAGGTTAAAGCGCTCGCTGACGTTGTCTTTAACCATTTTTTCAAGCGCCAAAATGTGCGCGCGGGCCAAATCGTTCACGTGGACGTAATCGCGCACGCAGGTTCCGTCCGGCGTGGGGTAATCCGTGCCGAACATTTTAATAGAGGGGCGTTTGCCCGCGGCGGCTTGCAGAACAATGGGAATTAAGTGCGTTTCGGGATTGTGCGATTCGCCTATTTCGCCCGAATCGTCCGCGCCGCTTGCATTAAAGTAGCGCAGGGCCGTGGCCTTTAAGCCGTAGGCGGTGTCAAAATCCGCAAGCATTTTTTCCACCATTAACTTGGTGTTGCCGTAGGGGTTAATGGGATTTTGCGGGTGGGTTTCGTCAATTTTGGGGCGGATAGGTTCGCCAAAGGTGGCCGCCGTGGAGGAAAACACAAAGTATTTAATGTGATTTTCCACCAATGCGTCCAGTAAATCCAGCACCTTGGCTACGTTGTTGTGGTAATATTTGGACGGTTCCTTGACGCTTTCGCCCACTTCGGCAAACGCGGCAAAGTGCATTACGGCCTCTATGCCGTATTTTTTAAATACTTCGGTTAAGCGGGCTTTGTCGCCCAAGTCGCCCAGTTCAAAGGGGTAGTTGGCTACGGCTTCCCTGTGCCCTTTGGAAAGATTATCAAATACGACCGGATTATAGCCCTGTTTGGCGAGCATCCGCACCATATGGGAGCCGATGTAGCCTGCGCCGCCAATTACTAAAATGTTCTTCATAGATTGTCCTCCAATAAAATTAACCTTTCCGGGGTATTTAGCCCCGGACTAAAATTTTTAGTACATCTTTTCTTCCTGCCGTGCCGGACCGCCGACGGAAGCAATATAAAAGTCCGCTTTGAGGCCCGTTTTGTCGTGGTAGATTTTGCCCACGTTATCAATAAAATGTTTTACGTCCTCGTCCTTTACCAAGGCAATCGCGCACCCGCCAAAGCCCGCGCCCGTCATCCGCGCGCCCAAGACGCCCGGCTGCTGCCAGGCAGCCTCGGCCAAGGTGTCTAATTCCTTGCCGGTAACTTCGTAATCGTCGCGCAGGGAAATGTGGGACTCGTTCATTAATTTGCCGAAGGTCTTTAAATCGCCTGCCTTTAAGCGTTCCACCGCCTGCAAGGTGCGCTGGTTTTCATATACGGCGTGCTTGGCTCGTTTGCGTTCGGTCGGGTTGGTGATTAAATCCTTATTTTTTTCAAATTCGTCTATGGATAAATCGCCCAAGGACTTAATGGGCAGTTTGGTTTGCAGGGCCTTTAAGGCGCGTTCGCACTCGCCGCGGCGTTCGTTGTATTTGGAGTCCGCCAGTTCACGGCGTTTGTTCGTGTTCATAATGACGATAGACACGCCCTTTAAATCCAGCGGGGCGTATTCGTAATTGAGCGTGTTGCAGTCCAAAAGTATGGCGCAGCCCTCCTTGCCCATACCAATAGCAAATTGGTCCATAATGCCGCAGTTCATCCCCACGAATTTATTTTCGGCTTCTTGGCAGAATTTCACCAGTTCCACCTGCGGAATATAGAGGTTAAACACCTTATTCATCGCTACGGCGGTAGCCAGTTCTATGGAAGCGGAGGACGACAGCCCCGCCCCGTTGGGGATGTCTCCCCAGAACATCAGTTCAAAGCCTTGGTCAATGTCATAACCGTGGTTTTGGAGCGTTTTAATAACGCCCAGCGGATAGTTGGCCCAGTCCTGTTTTTTATCGTAGGAAATATTGTTTAAATCTGCGTCTATAATGCCTTTTTCGGGGAAGTTGAGCGAGTAAAGGCGGATTTTTTTGTCGTCGCGTTTGCAAAATACGCAATGTGTACCGAACGAGAGCGCGCACGGGAAGACGTGCCCGCCGTTATAGTCGGTATGTTCGCCGATTAAATTAACGCGCCCGGGAGCAAAAAAGTAGAGTTTTTCCTTTTTAAAGACTTCGTTGAATTTGCTTCTTAAAGCCAGTTGATTCATAATTATCCCCTTGGCGCCACGGCGCCTGTGTTAAAGCACGGTCATTTTTAATTTCCAAACAAATTTGTCTTTGGGCGCTATTACGGCGGTGCGGCGCAATTTGTTGGCGACGTATAAATCGTCAAACTCGCCCGTGCACGGTTCTAAGGCGATGTTGTAATCGCCGCGGTAGCCGCCCTGTGTTTTCCAAACGCCCAAATAAGGTATTTTTTTACCGTCGTAATCGTAGCGGAGTTCCTCGCCCGTGTCGGTATGCTCAATGGCGCACCAGCCGGCTAAATTAAGGGCGGTAAAGTAAAATTTTTCGCAGTTGCCCGCACTTGCGGGTTCGGTGGCGGCGAGGTCTATCCGCTGCCCGTGTACATCGGTAGTAAGAGGATAAGAATAGCGTGAACCCCACACGCCCAAATGCTGGGTGGAGTGTTCCACCGTCATTACTTGGGTTAAATTTTCCGGCACGATTAGGCGCGTGGCGGGGGAACACGCCAGCAGACAATGCGGCGTCCAAATAAATTTAAATTCCTCGCACGAGGTGTTTTCTACCTCGTATTCAAAGATGATTTCGTTTTGGTTTAACGTCGTTCTGCGGGAAAAAATATACGGGAAAACCTGGCTTTTGGTAAACGCTTTTACCGATTTTCCGTCCGGCGAGGCGACGCCTTCCCAAGGCAGCGTCCACACTTCGCCGTGGTCCGGCACGGGCAAGCCTTTGTAAGCCCCGTCCGGGTACGGGCAGGCGTCAATAGAGGGGAACACTTCGTCAAAGCCGCTGGAATCATACGCGGAAAACGGCGCGCCGTATTCGGGTATGCGCAAGGTATCTTCCTTGGATTGGAACAGCCACTCCCGGCCTGTTTTCTTGCTGATTAAACTGGCCAGTTTGAACCCGTAACCGGGCAGAAAAGTCAGGCGCAGGGTTTCATTTTCCAGCACAAGGGCAGTAAGCCCTTTATAGACGGCTTCGGTCATAAGGTTCCCCTAATATGTAAAAAACGGAATTATTTTTCCGTAAATTTATCAAACGGATACGGCATAATGTCGCGCAGTTGCTTTTTGTAGGCCACGCGCTTGGTTCCGTTTAATACGGCAATGTATATGGGCGTATCAGGTGCCATAAACTCGCTCATTACCTGGCGGCAAGCACCGCAAGGCGAGTTAAACGTCAGCCCGGGCAACTTTTGTGTGATAAGGGCCAGCGCGCGGAAACGGCGTTTGCCCGCGCTGACGGCCGCGAATATCGCGTTGCGTTCAGCACACACGGTCAGCCCGTAGGAAGCGTTTTCAATATTGGTGCCTGCGAAGATATGGTTATCCTCCGTAAGCACGGCCGCACCTACTTTAAATTTGGAGTAGGGCGAGTAGGAATTTTCCCGCGCGTTCTGCGCGGCGTCTAACAGACTTTTTTCTTCGTCTTTGCTCAGCGGTATTCTCATACTCTTATTCTATAATAAAGTAACAAAAAGTCAACCCTTTTTTTGTACGCGCGTACGGCGCTGTGTTATAATAAGGGTATGAAAAAGATACTTTTTATTGCTTTATGCGTGGCCCTTTTGTATTGGGCTTTTGGTCCCAAAAAGGCGGAAATTAAAAACCTGCATAACCCCGGTTTGACCGTGGTGGCGTTTGGCGATAGTTTAACGGCCGGATACGGCGCCGGGCGGGAAAATTCCTACCCCAGTGTGCTTGCCAAAAGGATTAGTCGCCCGGTGGTGAATTTGGGTTTGTCCGGCGATACGGGCACGGCGGCCCCGGTGCGCTTGGATAAGGTGCTGGAACAAAACCCGTATATGGTGCTAATTGAATTTGGCGGAAACGATTTTATGCGCGGGGTAGGTTTAGACGAAACGGAGAAATCTATCCGGCAAATTGTGGACGCCGTGCAGCAAGCGGGCGCCATAGCCGTACTGGTAGATACGGGGGGATATTCCCAAATGGCGCGTTACACTAAACTTTATAAACGGATTGCCAAGGAAACGGGCTCCGCTTTTGTGCCGGGTATTTTAGATGGTATCTTCCACCAAAATAAATACAAATCAGACCAAATCCATCCCAACGCCGCGGGGTACGAAATTGTCGCGGACCGCGTACATAAGGTTATAAAACCGTATTTGTAAAAGACAAAGGATTAAAAACGCCCCGGGCAAATGAAAAACCCGGGGCGTTTACCTTACTTTTTGATAATTTTCAGGGGTTCTAGTACGCGGTCGTAACCGGTGGCGGCTACAATGCGCCCTTTGAAAATACAGCCGGGCGTAACGGGCTTGGTAAAGGTTACCCGTCCGTCAATATCCGGCGCATCCTTATAGGTGCGGCCAAAATCCGCGCCGTCTGCGATGGCTTCCAGTTCCGTGCCGATAAGTTTTTGGTTGATTTTATCAATCACGCGGCTTTGCACTTCTTCCAGTTCGCGTGCGCGGCGGTGCTTTACACTCGCCGGGATTTGCTTCATATCATAAGCGGCGGTGCCTTTTTCGCGGAAGTATTCAAACACGCCCATATTGTCAAATTCGTATTCGCGTACAAAGTCCTTTAATTCTTCAAAGTCCTGCTCCGTTTCTTCCGGGAACCCCACAATAAAGTTGGTGCGCAGAGAAACGTCCGGGATTTCCTTTTTGAGCATATCCAAGGTGGCGCGCACTTTTTTGCCGTCGCATTGGCGCTTCATATTTTTAAGCACCGGGTCTGCAATGTGCTGCAACGGAATATCCACATAATGGAAAATCTTTTCTTCCCCGGCGATAAGTTGCGCCAGTTCGCGCGTAACCATATTGGGATACGCATACATAATGCGCAGCCGTCCCAGCCCTCGGATTTTTAACAACTTTTTAAGCAGTTCCGTCAGTTGCGGTTTTTTATATAAGTCAATCCCGTAGGACGTGGTGTCCTGCGCGATAAGGGAAATTTCCTTTACGCCGTTTTGCGTCATCAAGCGTGCTTCCTGCACCACTTGCTCCATTGGTTTGGAGCGATATGCCCCGCGGATAAAGGGAATTGTGCAATAAGCACAGCGGTAGTTGCATCCGTCGGCAATTTTTAAATAGGCGGTGTGCGAGGCCGTCAGACTCATTTTGTACTCGGGAATATACAGGGCGTTTGCCAAGGACTCCAAAAACAAGCCGTTCTGCCCGATAATATCCTCAATATGTTCCTGCGCGGCAATGGAGAAGACTAAGTCCGCTTCTGGGAAATCCTTTGCCATTTTATCCTTGTAGCGGTCCACCATACAGCCGGTAACGGCCACACGTTTGATTTTGCCCTCTTTTTTCAGTTCCAGCGCGCGGCGTATTTCGGCAGTGCCTTCTTTGACGGCGGAGGAAATAAAGCCGCAGGTGTTAATAATAACGGTATCGGCTTCCTCGGGAGAGAAGACGAGTTCGTGCCCGCTGGCTAAAAGCCGGGCGGAAAATTCTTCACTATTGGTTAAGTTTTTGGGGCAACCCAAACTGATAAGATAAAATTTCATACTTATATTTTACTAAATTGGCCTTTGGGTTAGACGGCTACGTCCTCTTTTTCGGCGGGTTTGCCGTCGTCGTCCTCGTCATCGTTGCCGAGCAGCGCCATACCAAACGTAACTACGCCGATACGCCCGATAAGCATCGTGCCGATAATAATTAACTTGCCCAGCCACGAAAGGTGCGCCGTAATCCCCGTGGATAAACCCGAGGTACTCAATGCGGCGGAGGCTTCAAATACTAAATCTAAAAACGGCAGTTTTTCCGTCCACGTTAAAAGAAAAATGCTGGCAAACAGCATTAAGGCATAGAGCAAAAAGGTGGAGGTGGCCGCGTACATCCGCACCAAGGGCAAGCGGCGGCCCATCATTTCCACGCGCTCGTGCAGGCGCAAGCGGTTGTACATAATCGCCATTACGCTTACAAAGGCGGTCGTTTTGATACCGCCCGCCGTGCCAGAGGGGGAGCCGCCAATGCTCATAAGCAAAATTAAAATAAGCAAAGAACACGAGGACATAATGTTTATTCCCACAGTGTTGAACCCGGCGGTAGTCATCGCGGCGACGGACTGGAAGAAGGCTTCCCAAAACGAAAGCCCCGGCGTGGTTACAAATAATGTAAAGGTACCGAACGCAACCATTACAAGCGTGGAAAGACATATAAGTTTGGTGGTAAAGGAAATTTCTTTCGTGCGGCGGCAGATAAAGTTAAACAGGTCCGTTACCACAATAAAGCCCATTGCTCCCGCCAACATCAGGCAGGACATTACCAAGTTAATGGTTTTGCTGTCGGCAAAGTTTTCCAAACTGTTGTTCCAAAGCGAAAAACCCGCCGTACAAAACGCGGAAACACTGTGGAAAATGCTGTACCAGGCCGCCTGGAAAATCGTATAGTCGTGGTGGCGGAAATAATTAAACAAAAAGACTGCGCCGATACTTTCAGCAATGACCGTAAAGGCGAGCGCGGCCCACAGAAAGTCGGACAGTTTTAGCGTATTGGGCAAGGCCACCTCGGCAGTGAGGGCGTCCTGCTGGCTTTTGCGCAGTCGGTGCTTTTGGGAAAAGGACAAATACACAAACGAGGCGAACGTCATATATCCCACGCCGCCCACTTGAATAAGAATTAACACCACCAATTTGCCCAAAAATGTGTACGAGTCAGCAAAGTTTACGCTGTTAAGCCCGGCGGTGGAAACGGCCGCCGCAGCCGTGAAGAGGTTATCCAAAAACGAAACGTGTACCGTATTCATAAACGGCAGTGAAAGGATAATCCACCCGATAAGCGTGTAGGACAAAACGGTTTGGGCGATGTTTTGGTGCGGGGTTAGGCGCACGAGAAACAGCGAATATTTTTTGAGTGTGATTTTGGTAAATTCTTTTACTTCGGCATATACCTGATGCCAGTTAATTTTTCCCATAAAATTATTATAGTAAATCCTGAGCCTTGCAGGCCGCACGCTGCGCGCCGCCACTCAATGCGCAGGGCGGCGATTGGTGGAGCCACACTGTTTTCACAAGGGAAAAAACAAAAACCGTCATCCCCGAGTGTTTTAGTCGGGGATCTGTCGTTTCGTAAGAGACCAACCACGGCAAAAACAGATTCCCGAACGCTCCGCGCTGGCCGACCTTCGGAAATGACAACTAAAAGGAAAAAGTTGTTACAGGCCGTTAGAATAAAAAACACCCCGGGAAAGGTAAAATCCCGGGGTGGTATAATCTCTTGTCTGTTAAACTTATTTGGTGGGTACGCCGCCCGTTAAATCTTTAATAGCGGCTACCGCGCCCAACACATTGGAGGCTTCGTAGGGCATATAGACGATTTTGTTGTCCTTGCCTTCGGTCATTTTAGTTAAGGCTTCAATGTATTTGAGCGAAATCATATAACTGGCCGGGTTGGAGGATTGGGCCACCGTGGCGGCTACAATCTTGACGGATTCGGCTTCCGCCTGCGCCACCTTGATTTTGGCTTCCGCCACACCTTCCGCCTGCAAAATGGCGGATTGCTTTAACCCTTCGGCCTTTTTAATTTCGCTTTCGCGCACGGCTTCGGCCTTTAAAATTTGGGCCGTTTTCGTACCTTCGGCTTCCGTTACCATTGCGCGGCGGTCGCGTTCGGCCTTCATTTGTTTTTCCATCGCTTCGCGGATGGCGGCGGGGGGAATAATGTCCTGCAATTCCACGCGGTTGACCTTTACGCCCCACTTGTTGGAGGCGTCGTCCAAAATTACCTGCAATTTGCTGTTGATAATTTCGCGCGAGGTAAGCGTTTGGTCCAAGTCCATTTCGCCGATGATGTTTCTTAACGTGGTTTGCGTTAATTTTTCAATGGCGGTGGGCAGCGATTCCACCTTGTAGGCGGCTTTAATCGGGTCCGTGATTTGAAAATAGAGCAAGGCGTTAATTTCAATGCCTACGTTATCCTTGGTGATTACGCTCTGGCGTGGAAAGTCATACACCGTTTCGCGCATATCAATCGTGTCGCGCATTTCCATAAACGGCACAGAGCGCGTGCGCCCCGTGGAGTCCAAATATTCCCGGCTGTTGCGCCACTCCATTAAGTGCGGTTTATCCATAAGCGGGATAATCCAGTTAATGCCCGGGTTCAGCGTTTCCAAATATTTACCGAAACGCTCAATAATAATCACCTGCGCCTGGCGCACAATCACAATGCCCTTGGCGATGATGACGATGACAAAGAAGATAAAAGCGGCTAAAAAAATCAGCCCGAAGTTCCCTGCGGTTTCTGTCATAGACTGCTCCTTTTTTTATGTTACGCCCGTAGGCGTTCCTGCCAAATTATTGTTTGCGTACCGTTAAGGTTACGCCGTCCAATTTTTCCACCACGCATTTAGCGCCCACATTTAAGGGCTCTTTGGCGGTGGCCTTCCAACTTTCGCCCTCTACCTTTACGCGCCCCGCCCCGGTTACCGGGTCAATGGCGATTTCCACCACGGCGGGCTTGCCAAGCACGTCCTCTGCGGGTGTTTTAACGGCCTTGGCCTTGCCGTAGAGGTGTTTTAAGGCAAACGGGCGCACGCCTATCCAAGCAATGGCGGAAATGGCGGCAAATACGCCCACTTGGGCCCATAAACCAAGCCCAAAATAGGCCGTCGCGGCCGCGCCCAACAGGCCGGTGCCCAAACAGGCGAGCGAAAACTCCATAGAAAACATCTCGCCCACGAAACAACCCACGGCGATAATTAACCATACATAATAGTTCATTTTTTTCTCCTTGGGGTTAGCCCTTGATAATATCCAAATAGCCGCGCAGGTATTTTAAACGCCTTTCGTCGCGGATTTTGTTTAAGGCATAAATCATATTGGCGATGAAACGCCGGATAATCAAGCGGGAGGAAAGCGGGGTTAAAAAGGCGTTATTCCAGGCCAGTTGGCGGACCTCAATGTATTGGCGGCAGTCGCGCTCGCTTAATACTTTGCCGTTGTCCAAGGGGTCAATAAACAGGGCCTCGCCCGTAGCGGGGTTTTGTAAATTTACCAGAATCCGCCCGGCTAAATCAATAAGGTTTACGTCTAATCCAAAGCGTTGTCCCAAGACGGTATATAAGCAAGCCATACACAGCCCGGAGCCGCGTTTTTTGGCTAAAAAGCGCGAAAAGGACATATCCTTTATGTCTGCGCTGGTGGATAAGGCGGAAAATTGGCGGACATTAAAAATATAATGGCCTAAAATGGCGGCAATTTCGCCGTAATTGGCGACGTTTAATAAGGCCGGGCGCAAGTCTTGCGCCATACGGTCTAACGGTGCGGCAATATCCCCGCGCGCGGTGGTAGGGCTGGTAAATTTGGCCAGTAACGTGAGGCCCTCTTCCAAGTCCGGGTTGATTTTGGCACAGTATCGCGCCAAGGCTTTGGAAAGGTCTTCCCAGCAAATTTCTTCCAGCGTGCGCACGACGGTACGCGGCGCAGAGGATTGGAATTCCTCTTGCATTACGCGCTCCACTTGGTCGGGGGTTTGCTTGATAGCGGCGGCCAAAGCGTTCTTCAAAACGGGGCCGTAAGTGTCGCCCTCCGTTTCCAAGAGTTTAATAAGTGCCTTGATACCGTCGTAACCGAGAATAGCCATATAATAAAAGATAGCAAATTGGGGGTGTTTTTTCTACTATTTTTTGAGGCGCTTTTATTGACGATAATTCAAATGAAAACCCCACCCGGGAATATCCCAAGGGTGGGGTGTTTCAGCAATATCGCTTCAAAAAAGTTATTGGATATCTTTTTCGTTGGCGGTGATTTGCAAGACTACGCGGCGGTTCTGCGCGCGGCCGGCAGCGGTAGCGTTGCTGGCAATCGGGTTAGAAGAACCATAGCCCACATAGGTAATGCTCTTGGTCTTTAAACCGCTGCCCAAGAGGAAATCATACACGGCTTTGGCGCGCTGGGTGGAAAGTTTGTTGTTAATCGCGTCAGAACCGGTAGAATCGGTGTATCCCTGTACCACAATGCGGTTTTTGGGGTATTTTTTGAACACTCTGTTCAGGTCCGTCAGCGTCTGCATAGAATCAGCGCTCAGTTCGGAACTGCCGGTAGAGAACAAAATATCGTTCTTCAAGTAAACTTGAATACCGTTGTCGGTTTTAACTACTTCGGCAATTTTGGCCAGTTCCTTGGCTTGTTTGTCGTAATAGTTGCCCAACGCACCGCCTACGGCCAAGCCAGCCAAGGCACCGTAAATAGCGCCGTGTTCGCTCTTGTGGCCGGAGTTGTTGGCGATGATAGCGCCGGCAGCCGCGCCTACGGCAGCGCCGCCAGCGGCGCCCCAAGCGGTTCTTTTGCCGGGGGTGGTGCAGGCCGCGCTCAAAAGGGCGCAAACCGTGCAAAGCAAAACAACTTTCTTCATACTAGATGTATCTCCTTGTACAGCATTTTTAAAGTATATATATTTTACTTTTTTTGACGTTTGCTTCAAAGTATTTTTGATAAAAAAACCGGCCCCCTGTAAAGGAGGCCGGTTTGAAAAACTTAACTTGCGTTAGAACAAATAGCGCACTTTAAGCGTGCCCGTGTGGGAATTGTAATCTTGGCGGAAGTTGCCTTCGTAGCCAAGGAGCGCTTCCCAATTATCGGACAGGTAAGCCGATACGGAAGCACCCGCTTCAAAGCCCAAGCGGTGCAAGCGTTCGCCGGAAATGGAGTAGTTGCTCCCATTGGGCAGAACCACATTTCCCTGCGCGTTGTCGCTTACAAAATCGTACGACAAGCCCGCGTGCAACTGCGGCAGTAAGCGCAAGGCGGACGAAGCATATACTTCATTTTTAAGCGTTACACCCAGCACACCGGAGAGATAAGAATTTTGCTCGGCGGAAACGGCTTGGTCGGCAGAATCTTTGTATCCTTCCTGTTGCAGGTTGATGTAGCGCAAGCCCAAGGTGGGGGTAAACATATCAGTCAGTTCATACCCCGCGGTGGCTTGGGCAGAATAGGATTTAACGTGATAATCCGCATTTACGTTTAAGCCGGGCAGATATTTGGCTTCTTCGTATTTGGAATCGCCGTAACCCAAGGACGCTTGCACATAGAAGCGGCTGGGGCGGTATTGGCCATAGACAAAGAAGTTATCGCCTAAAATGCGGTCGTGGCGACCGTCGGACGATACATTGGTATGCGTGTAAGCATAGCCTGCCCCGAGCAAAATATCGTCGTTTACGGCAGTATCTGCACCAAAGGCAAGGCCGGTGCTGCTGCCCGTAAAGGCGGCAGTATCAGCGGCTTCCTTGTGCGATTTATTGAGTAATCCCTGCATCCAAATGGAGTAGGAACCTTGTTTTTGAACTTTTTGCTCATCGTCCAACGCAAAGGCCTGCGGGGCTGCATTGGCCGCGGTGTCCATACGGGTTTGCAGGGAGTTGAACACCTCGCGCGCGATAGAACCGTGTACTACCTGTTTGGCGGAAGCCGCTTCCGGCGCGACGGCGTTGGTGGCCGCTACGGCCGCGGAAACATCGGTTTGAGCCAAGCGGTTGATGACGTCGGCCGTTTGGTTGGCGGCATCGGAGCCCATATCGGACGAATTGGTAAACGCGTTGATAACATTGGCGTTATTGGCGTTTCCGCCCGCGTTGGCAATTTCTTTATTGGTTTCTTCCTGCGTTTTGCGTACGGCGGTAACAATGTTGTTATCAAAGGTTACATTGTAGAGCGCGTTGGACGCGTCCGCCATAGCAAAGGAACCGTTTTTAACATCGGTTCCGTTGGTCAGTTCGTGGCTGATGCCCGTGGTGTCGGTCAAAAAGTCGCGAGAGAGCGTAACCAGCAGTTTGGCGCTGTCGCTGGCGTTTTCACCAATGGTAATGGTGTTGGCTTTCAGGTTGCCCATCGTATCGTTGCCAAATTCCACGGCCAAAGTAGCGCCGTTGTCAAAGGCAATGCTGTCCGCTTCCGCGGTGCTTTGGCCCAGGTTCAGCACAGACGAACCTTTTACGTTCAAAGCGCCGTTACCCGTAATGCCTCCCGCCAAAGTGGTGGTGCCGGAATTGATATTTAACGTACCGTCATTATGAATATCGTTCGCAACTCCATTAGCGGTGTTGTCCGCAAAGGTGTTGTTGCCTTCCAGGTTCAAAACGGCTTTGTTGGCGTTGAAAATAGCGCCGCCTTTGGTGCCGGCCTTGTTACCCGTAAAGGTGGAGTTTTTGATGGTGTTGGGGTTGCCATTGCCGCCAATTAAGTAGTTGGCAATCGCGCCACCCTCTTCCGAGGCAATGTTATCCGCAAAGGTTACATTGTCCAATTTAATATAGGCCACCGGATCCTCTGGGGTCCCCTGCCCTTGATTGGTAGAGGCAATCGCGCCCCCGCGGTTACCTTTATTGCCCGTGAAAGAGGAATCTTTCATCGTTAATTGGCCCCAACCGCCAACGTAAATAGCACCGCCTTCACCTTGATTCATGGTGCTTTCATTATTAGTGAAACTTGTTTTCGTGATTTCCGCTTCGGAATATACACCAATCGCACCAGCACCATCTGCTGCAGTATTTGTGATAAATTCCGAATTAAGGATAGTTAATTTACCGCCGGCATCTTTCGGCCCGGGGGCAGGGGTTGCTTGCAAAATGGCACCACCTTGCGAAGAGGCTTTATTGTCAAGAAATTTGCCTCCATCAATTTTAATAAAGGCATTGTTTTGAAATATAGCACCACCTTCATCAGAAGTATTGGCTTTAAAAGTCGTGTTTTTAATGTCGGTTAAAGCGGTGCCACGGCCACTACCAGCAGTAATATCATTGGTAAACAATGCGCCTCCACGACCAGGTTCGTCTTCTCCACGGCCAGGTGCATTATTTTGAGAGAAAATGGTATCTTCTAAGGAAAGGTCCGCATGCGTCAAAATTGCACCACCCAGAGGGGAGTTGTTGTTGGTAAATGACGAATTGGCATTGATTGTCAAAGTTCCCCAGTTGGAGATTGCTCCGCCATAGGAAGTTCCTTTGTTACCGTCAAAGGTGCTTCCAGCAATGGTCAGGGCCCCTTTGTTACCACCTTTATCAACTTTACCATTGTTGTAAATGGCACCGCCTTCATTGGCCTCGTTATTTGTAAAGGAGGTATTGCTGATAGAGACGAAGCCCTCTTTTGTATTGCTGTTGTAAAAGGTGTTGTAGAAGGCCCCGCCTTTTTCAGCCGCTTTATTACCTGCAAAATTAGAATCTACAATATCTAATTTCGCTAATTTATTGTTGGCTTTATCGTGTTCGCGGGTAGCCAAGGCTCCACCATTGATAGAGGACATATTGTCCTTGAAGGTATTTTGGTTCAATGTCGTTAAGGATTCTGCTCCCAAGAACATTGCGCCACCACCGCCAGTGCCGCCTTCTACGGTGTTACCAGTAAAGGTAACATAGTTTAAATCAGCCTTAGAAAATAAACCGACAGCCCCACCACCTTCGGCATTACTGGCTTTAGCGCTATTGTTGGTAAAGGCCACATTGTTCATTTGCAGTGTGTTAAGCGGGTTTCCTTTTTTGTGCAAAGCCAAATAAATTGCCCCAGCTCCTGCTTCACTGTCAACAGCGTTGTTGTCCCTAAATTCAGTATTTGTAATGGTGGTATTACCGCGCAGGAATAGAGCTCCTCCCGCATTGGCTGTGTTATTTGCAAAAGTTCCACCTTGAATGTTTAATTGAGCATTGTAATCTTTATTTTCAATAGCACCCCCTAAGTCGTTTGTGCTGTTTGTAGAAAAGTTTACATTGCGAGTAGTAAGTTTGCTTTCGTTTAGTATAGCGCCGTCTGTATAGTTTTTATAGTCCACGTCAGAAAGAGTTGTTTCTTCCGTGATGATTTCATGCGCAGCGAAAGCAGGCGTACCATATGTAGCAAGCAGGCTGGCGCTTAACGTAAGTGCCAGCGTTTTGTGCAAAATAGGATTCATTATGTCTCCTGTGTAAAATCAAGTTTTTGGATAGTCTGCACGAAGAACACCTAAATGCTTCCAAAAACCAAGCGAGTGTGGGATACTGCGGGCTTGTTTTTCATTCCTCCTACAAAAACGAGAAACAAACTGTCAGCCCATCCTCACGGGTAGTACAACGGCGGACGCGTAAGCGTCCGCCACATAATTAAATTATAGCATACAGAAAGCAAAAGCAAAAGCAAAAGCAAAAGCACTTCTACCGTCTGAATAGTTCTCTTTTTGTTTGGGTTGTTTGGGTTGCAAAAATTTTTGAGTAGATTTTAAAAAACGGAAAATCGGTCATTTTGTATAATTCTTTTGTATTAACTACCGTCCACGGGCGTCCAGCGGAAAAAACTTTTTGTAAAGTAACCCCTTTGGCACGCACTTTATACATTAAAGGCCCATAGGTAATTTTGCCCGTTTGGGCTTGGCGGATAAATGCGGGCGTTAGGGGCGGCGGGGGAAGTTTTGACGAGGGCAGGCGTGCGTAACGCGTAAGCACGGCCGCCTCAAAGGCGGGCCAATCCTGTTTGGTGGCCGCTTGGTGTTCGGCGGATAGGGTTGGAGTTAAAAAAGTGCAACTTTTGTAATAATCGGGGTGCGCTTCCGTCTTTTGGCGCATAAAGGCCACTTGCTTGGCAGTAGCCAGCACTTCATCAGCCAGCGTCAGGGGCCAGATAAAGCCGTTTTGCTCGGCCAATAGGTCATTTTTGGCGTGGAATTTTTCGTGCCGGTAGAGCGGAGCCAAACAGCGCGCCAAAAGTTCAGGCGTTGGCTCCTGGGTTCGCTTGAACCATTTTTTTAAAGCCGGTTTAGAGAGATAAAAGCGCTTTTTTTGCCTGTCCCACCGGGCGAGTTGCCCGCGCGCGTGGGGGCGCTCCAAATAAAATACAACGGGCGTTTTTTCGCCCGCTTCTTGCGCGAGGGGCGCGGCGGCTTGAATTAGCAAATCTTGCAAAGGGGTGGCCCCCAACGAAAGGGGAAAAAATAAAAGCCCAAAAAGAAGCGCGCGGATTTTCATATCAAAATTTTAGCAATTAACGGGTAAAAATAAAAAGCCCCGCTCGTGGCGGGGCTTTTGCCATACAACTAATAAACTATTTGATTTCCAATTCCACGCGGCGGTTTTTGGCGCGGCCTTCGCGGGTTTTGTTGGAAGCAACCGGGTTCGCTTCGCCGTAACCGATGAAGGATACGTTTTTAGCGGGGACGCCTTCTTTCACCAGTTCCAACGCTACGGCTTTGGCGCGGCGCTGGGAAAGGTCCATATTGTAATCGGCGGGGCCGAAGGAATCGGTGTAACCGGCTACGCGGACGGTGTGATCCGGGTATTTCTTCAAGGCGCGGGCGGTTTGTTTAATCGGTTTTAAAGAAGCGGGGTCAATTTCGTCGCTGTTGTAGCGGAAATTAATCGGTTCTTTATAGGTCAAAACAACGCGGTCGGCCTTGCGGTTTACTTTGGCCACTTCGGTAAAATCTTTGTCTTCCACTACGGTTTTAGCGGGTTTAGCAGGTTCTTGCTTGGGGGCCGGTTTAGCGGCGGCTTGGGTTTGAACGGGCTTTTGGGTGGTTTTGCAGGTGTTTTTGGTGCAGGTGCAATGGCACGCGCCTAAAAATAAAGCGGCGGCCAACAGGGTTACTACTTTCTTCATTGGGGTCTCCTTATAGTGTATAGTATTACTACTTTACTTATATTTTACAAAATCCGGCAAGTGGGCGCGCCCTTTTTTTTCATTAACTCGCGGTACAGGCGGTAAATGGGTTTACCTAACTTGGGGTGGACATAGTCCGGCAACAGGTACGAAAGCGGCTTTAACACAAATTCCCGCTCGTGCAGGCGCGGATGCGGCAAAAATAAGTGATATTGCGGGTCATCCTCAAACAGGACCAAATCGTCGTAAAACAAAATATCCAGGTCAATCACTCGCGGGCCGTTGGTAAAGGTGGGCTTTCGGCCGAGTTCCTTTTCCAGCGCTTTTAATTTTTTTAAAAGCGGCATTGGCTGAAAGGGCGTGCTTAAAATCAGTACGGTGTTGATAAAATCCTCTTGGTGCGAGTAGCCTTCCGGCTTGGAAATAATGTACGGGGCCACTTCTTTCACCGTGCCGGCGGCGGACAGGGCCTTAATGGCGCGGTCTATGTGTTCCTTGGCGGGGGCAATGTTGCTGCCCAAAGCAATTACGGCGCGGGGCATTAGTTTTCTCCTCTGTATTCTATCCAGCGGTCGGGTTCCTCGCCTACTTTCACACTAAATAAATGCGGCAGCAGGGCATTTAGGCGGTTGTACATCCATACGGCCAGTTCCTCGGTGGTGGGGTTTTTTAAAAGCGTGCCCAAGTCGCACCCGTTTAGTTTGGCGTTAATTTCCTTTTGAAAGACGTCCGCTAACAGGCGGAAATCAAGCAGGTAGCCTTCTTTATTAGTAGGACCGTAGAAAGTAACCTCGTAGTGAAAACGGTGCGTGTGGACCGCTTCGGCCAAGGTGCCGCCGTGCCCGTGGCAAGCTGTAAAATCGCCGCATTGGGTCAAATAGACCTTGCTCATTTGGCCCCCTGTAATTCTTGATAAAAGTCCATAATTTTGCGCGTGTCCTTTACGTCGTGTACGCGCAAAATGTCCGCCCCGCCCTGCAACGCCACCAAATTGGCGGCCAGGGTTTGCGCCTTGCGTTTGGGGGGGAGTTCGCGCTTTTGCGCGAGAAAGGTTTTGCGCGACAATCCGACGAGCATCCGCACGCCTAAATCCTTAAAAAAGGATAAATGCTTTAAGAGTTCGTAGTTTTGTTCGCGCGTTTTGGCAAAGCCGAAGCCTACGTCAATAATCACGTTTTGCTTGGCAATTCCGCACGAAACGGCTTCGTCAATTTTGCGGGCCAAAAATTCCTTTATTTCGCCCAATAAATCGGTATAGTCCGTCATCGTTTGCATTGTCTGCGGCGTGCCGCGCGTGTGCATTACTACAATTTGAGCGTTGAAATCTTTGACGATTTTGAACATTTCCTTATCCGGCGTACCGCTTACATCGTTGATGATGGCAACGCCGGCCTTTAAGCCCTCTAATGCCACCGGGATTTTGACGGTATCCAAGGAAACGGGAATTTTGGGCCAAGTTTTGCGAACCGCTTTAATAAGCGGCAAAACGCGGTTCATTTCCTCTTCCGCCGGAACGGGGGCGGCGCTTGGGCGGGTGGATTCGCCGCCGATGTCAAAAATATCTACGCCGCCGTCTGCGTAATCCTTGCATTTGGCCAGCAAGGTGGGCAGATTGTTTTGCGGGTTTCCGTCGTAAAACGAATCCGGCGTAGCGTTTACAATTCCCATTAAAAGCGGTTTTGTCATAAGCGGGCCTATTTAATCATTTCCAAAAATTCGCTGCGCACTTCCATTTTTTTGAACGCGCCGCGGATAGCGCTCGTAACCATTACGGCGTCGTGCTTTTCAATGCCGCGCGCGCTGATACACATATGTTTGGCCTTGCATACCACCATTACACCGTAGGGTTGTAAGGTTTCCATTAAACTGTCGGCAATTTGCGCCACCAGTTTTTCCTGGATTTGCAGGCGGCGGGCATACACCTCTACCAGGCGTGCCAGTTTGGAAATACCGAGCACGCGCCCCTTGGGCAGGTAGCCGATGCTTATCGTGCCGAAGAACGGCTGCAAGTGGTGTTCGCAGGTAGAGTAAAACTCAATATTTTTAAGCACCACCATTTCCTCGCAGGAGCCCTCGGTAAACGTTTTTAACACGTCTTGCGGTTTCATTTTGTAGCCGCCAAAGAGTTTCTGCCAACTGCGCACAATGCGTTTTGGCGTTTCCAGCAACCCCTCTCGGGTTGGGTCGTCGCCGATGTAGGCTAAAATTTCGCGCAGGTTTTGCAAAATCTTTTCTTCGGTCAGCGGATGTTTATCAGTTTGTGCATTTGCAGGCTTAACCGGGCTGAGGGATGTTCTTTTAGCAGTTTTACGCATAAGTCAATGTTCTCCTGTTTGTTACTTTCGGGTTGAAGATAAATACGGGTGTGCGCGTTTTCGTACGCGTAGTATTTTTTTAAATCCGTTAAATCGGTGTCTTTGCCGACGACAATTTTGATAATGTCCGCCTTTTTTAGCATTTCGGGGCTGACGTATTTCTTGGGCGATACGCAAACAAAATCAGCCTGGCTTATGTCGCAGTCGTTGGCGCCGTTTGTTTCCAAATGGACGGTGTATCCGTGGGCCTTTAATAAGGCAATCAGCGCGGGCAAATCTTGCTCCGTGGGTTCTCCGCCCGTGATAATAACGGCCTTGGCCGGGTATTGGGCGAGGTCTTTTAATAGGGCCTCTTGCCCCATTTTTTTACCCGTACCAAAGGCGTATTTGGTATCGCAAAAGGAGCAGTTCATACTGCATCCGGACAGGCGCAAAAACACAGCGGGCATACCCGTGTGCTGCCCTTCGCCTTGGATAGAATAAAAAATTTCGCTAACCTTCCACGACGGCTGCGGCATTGTCGCTCTCCCAAATTTCCAAGGTTTTTAATTTTAAATCCTTTTTGGCCAGTTCCGCGCCAATTTTTTGGAACAGGTAATTGGCCAAGTTTTCGGCGGTGGGGTTTTCCACCAAATCGTTTAAAAAGCGGTGGTCGGGCAGGTTTTCGTCCAATAGTTTTTTGATGACCTTAAAATCGCAGACCATACCGTCGGGGCGGATTTCGCCCTCAATCACAAAGACGGCCTTCCACGTGTGCCCGTGCAAATTGTGGCAGGGGCCGTCGTAATGCGGCAGACGGTGGGCCGAACTGAAAGAACGGATAAGTTTTACTAACATTTATTTCTCCTCGGGAAGTGTATTAAAAATCTGTTGCATATAAATAAGGCACAAAATAATTTGGGCAAAGGTAAACAGCGGGATGTTCCAATACAGCCGCACGTACCACAGCGCAGACAGCGGCCCCAGCATAAAAAACGCCCATTTTAAAACAATCCTGCGCGGCAGGGCACTGCGGGTAAAAAGTTTAAAAAACATCCCAACCGCTCCGGCCACGCAAAAGCCAAAGAGCATTATAAACGGAATAGCAAAGAGCGCCGACATAAATGCCACCGCTGTAAGGGCCGAAGCCAAGGTGTCCTTTTGCTTGGCTAAATTGTCCTGCGAGGTTACAAAGTTTAGTTGCGGGGGAATTTCCCGGCTCTGCACGCCGTTGGCGGCGGGCATATAGAGTTGGTTGCCGCTCACCAGCATTAAAATTTGTCCGTTTACCATATCCGCTTGCGTGGGCGGTGTGGCGCGAGAAGAGTCAAACACCAGTTTTACGTCGCTTCCCGGAACGGTAACGCTGACTGCGTTTTTGGGGGTCGTCAAAACGCCCTTTTCAAAGGTAACTTCGGGGAAGTTTTTAAGCAGGACGGGCAGATTTTTATCAATATACGAACCTGCAAAAAAGTAAAAAACAATCAGCGACAGCATAAAAATATAAATGCCGAACGCAATCATTTGTCCCCGCGTGGCAAAGGCCAAGCGGTGATAAAACCGGAAGGATAAAATACTTTTTATATGCAACCAAATCATACGTCCATTATAGCAATTTGGGGGTTACCTTTTGTTCTGGCAGGATACTTCCGTGCCCAAAAAGTAGATTTGGTTCTTTTTAAAAACGCAGGTAAGTTTGGCGGCTTGCACGGGAGTATTGGCCGACGGGGGCAACGCCCGCAAACAAGACACGCGCGTGCAGGAATACGTTTTTCCGCACTCTGGGAAGGATGAAGACGGAAAATTATCAATAAACCACGAAAAGGATAAGTTGTAGTTGAGCGCCTTTAAAAAATTATCGCAGGTCAGTTCTCCTTCAAAGGTGCAGGCGGGCTCGGCCGAGGAGTTTTCGGTCGTCAGCGTTTGGGCGAGCAAGGTATAGCGTTCGGCGTCTATGGGGTCGCCCTCTACGCGGTACACGTCAAAACATTTGAACCCTGACTCTTCTTTGGCGGAGCAGAAGAATTGCTTAAAAATATCGTTGCCCGGGCAGGTGTCCTCCACGGCGGCTCCGTCAGTGGATAAATACTGTGGGGCTTCACGCACCGTTTGGAGCTTCCCGCCTGCCGCTTGCAGGCAAACCGCGCACAGGACAAAGCATAAGGTTAAAAGTTTCTTCATACAGGTATAGTAGCAAATTTGAATTTTTATCCCGGTAAAAAATTTAATTAGTTTTATCCCCGTACGCACGCGTACTTCTTTATGTTGCAAGTGCGGGCGGAATTTATTAAGATATATCCGTATTATCATCTTTTAGTGTAAAGAGGGCTTATGTCCAATAACTTTTTTTCCTTTTTCTCCAAAAAAGAAGTACCTTCCGTTGAAATTAATACCTTAACGCCGGAAATGTTTTCCTTTTTAAGCCAATTTCCCACGGCGTTACTCTTGGTGGACGCTACGGGCAAAATCGCCTTTGCGAACGCGAGCGCGGCCAATTTACTTCATAGCAAGGTCTCCTCTTTGTCCGGGGCCAAGGTGGACCGCTTCGGCCTGACGATGCCCCAGGTGCGCGCTATGGCTGAGGATAAAACGGCTAAAAAGGTGGTCATACAACTTGTCAACCGCGATGCGGACGCGGTTTTTGTCAGCGCCGGGGCCAGCAATTTGGCTTCCACGCCGTTTATTATGCTCACGTTTGAGGCGGTGCCGCTTTTTAAACAATTAACGGCGGAAAAGAACTTTTTATCCTCGCTCTTGGACGGATACCCCTGCGCGCTGGCGCTGCAAAATTTTGCGGGCGTTTGCACGCTGTGGAATAACGCGGCGGCTATGTTGTTTGGCCACAAGGCGGCAGACGTAACGGGCAAAAGCATTTATGACTTTTTGCCTAAGGAAATCATCCCGTCCGTCAAGCGCGTGGATGAACAGGTCCGCACCAAATTGGAGCCGCGCGAGGGCGTGCAATTAACATACCGCAACGCCAAGGGCGAGGAACGCGCCTTATGCGTCAGCAAAACCTTGGTAAAGGGGGAAAACGGCAAGCCGCAATTTATTTTAACCTCGTTTGAAGACTGCACCGAGCGGCGCAATTACGAACAGGACCTCTTGCAAAACCGCACCTTGTTGCGCGCGGTGCTGGATAACGTGCCCTTGGGCCTTTACACGCGCGACTGCGAAAACGAAATGACGTTCTACAACCGGCAGAGTATGGCGGTTTTGGGCGAAACGGATGCCAAATGCGTCAACACCCCACATCCGTATCAGGATAAAAATGTAGTGGCCGAACACTATCACCGCGAACAAGAAGTGTTAAAAGAGGGGAAAATTAAGGACTACCCCGAAGAAGAATATGTGGACCACCACGGCAACAAAAAGATTTTGCACTTAATTAAGGTTCCGCTTATGGATGCGGGGCCGAAGCCGTTGGTGCTTTCTATTGTGGAGGACGTAACCGAACGCCGCCAGCAGGAAGAAAAAATTTCCCGTATGAACAGTATCCTTTCCGCTATTTTGCAAAATGCGCCTATCGGACTGTATGCACGCGGAGAAGACGGGGCGATGCTGCTGCGCAATAAACAATGCTGTGTGATTTTTGGAGAGCAGCAGGAAGCCTTTTCCGCCGACGGTTCCCTGCCGCACGAAACGCCCGCCCAAGTTAGTGGGTACATTACGCGCGAACACGATTTGTTAAAGCAAGGCAAAACTTTGGATATCCCGGAGGAGGAATACACCTTGGCCTCGGGCGAAAAGAAACTTTTGCATATGGTCAAAGTGCCGATTACGGGTACCAAGAGTGAACCCAATATGGTGATTACGCTTGTAGAGGATATCACGCAAAAGAAGGCGCAGGAAAAAGCCTTAATTGAAAACAAAAACTTCCTGCAAACCTTGTTGGACCAAGTGCCCGTGGCTATTTACGCCCGCGGAACGGATAAAAAAATTGCCTATGTAAACCGCCGCGCCTTGGAACTGTTCCCCGATGAAAACCCGGAAAAGGAAGACCCCTTCTACATCCAGCGCGAGGATAGTATCTTCCACGATGGCAAAATGGTGGAATTCCCCGAGGAGTGGTACACCACCAAACGCGGGAATAAAATCCTCTTGCATTTAATCAAGGCCCCCGTGTTTGATAAAGAGGGCAAGCCCTTTATGGTGCTGACGGTGGCTGAGGATATCACGCAAAAGAAGGAACAGGAAAAAGCCATCGTCAACGCGCGTAACTTCTTGCAGACGGTTATTAACAACTTGCCTGTTTCCCTGTCCGTAAAGGATTATGAGGGCAAATATATTTTGTGGAACAAAAAGGCCGAGGAAATTTTTGGCGCGCTGGCCAAGGACGTTATCGGCAAGACTTCGTACCGTGCGGATTTGAACAAGGACCAGGCCGAGTTCATCCGCGAGTCCGATTTGCGCGTATTTGATAACAAGCGCGAGCAAAATATTCCGCAGGAACTCATTTCCACCGCCACCGAAGGCGTAAAGATTATGCACACGGTCAAAACGCCGCTGTTTAACGAGGACGGCACGCCTAACTGCCTGCTTTCCGTGTCGGAGGATATCACCGCCAAAACGCGTATGGAAAAACAGATCCGCGAAGCGAGCGACAAGAACACCCTGCTGGTGGAAAACGCCCGCGAGGGGATTGCTATTTTGGAGGACGGCAAAATTATCTACGCCAACCGCGCCTTGTGCCGCTTGCTGGGGTATGACGATTTAGCCGCCGTAAAGGGCAAGGCCCTGCTGGACTTGGCAGTTGAGGACCACCGCTTATTCTTAAAGGATAAATACGATGCCGTGGTAGCCGGGGCAGATGACGCTTCGTCCGCCATTGATTTGCGTATGATTAAAAAGAACGGGGCGGAACTAGAAGCCGAATTTGCCGCTGTGGCCGCCACTTATTTGGGCCGGCGCATTGTGCTGGGCTTCGTGCGCGACGTAACGGGCGCCAACCGTACCTTGCGCGAAGTTAAAAACGAGCGCGCCAATTTCCGCGCCGCGTTTGAAAAATGCGTAACGCCGGCGTTCATTTTGACCCATAAGGGATATATCAGCGTGATGAACGAGGCCTGCCGCGGGTTATTTGACTTTACGGAAGCGGACAAGAATTTCTACCGCAACGTGTATATAAAGCCGGCTATTTCGCTGGCAGCGCGCAAATTGTTGCGCGCGGGTCAGCCTGCCCAAATGAACTATACCTTTGATTTTGACCGCGCCGCGCGGATGTTCCCCGGTCGTGTGAAAGGTACTGGCAAATTGCCGCTGTCCGTCAGTTTCGTGCCGATAAACAAGCGCGACGCTAAGGACGGTTCCATTGAAGCCGATTATGTGGTTTTTTTGGAGCCCCAAAAAGCGCAAACGCCTACTCCGCCTGCGCCGCCCGTGGCCGAAGTGCTTACCAAAACGCCGCAGGAAATGCTCGTCCTGCCCAACAGCGAACCTTACGCCCTGTGCAAGGATACTTGGCAAATTGACGTGTGCAACGAGTTGTTTTCGTCCTTGTGCCAAAAGCCGCAGGACGAATTGACGGGCAAGGATATCCGCACCGTATTTGACGAGGAATCCCGCAAACGCTTGGAAACGGATTTAAAGGATTTGTTGCAGGACGGCACCTTGGTAAACCGCGAATACCACGTTTTATTGGGCGACGGCCCGGAAAACGCCGCCGTGCGTTTAACCGCTATCAAGGAAACAGACGGACGGTATTTGTTTGTGTTCCGCAATATGGCGTTCCACCGCCAAATTATGAAGATTTTGGAGGAACGCTCCGCCCAGTTAAATGCGCTGTTGGAAGCCACCGACGGCGTGGTTTTTACCGTTATGTTTGAAAACGGCCGCTTTGGGCATATTGAGCAGGCGGGCAAACCGCTTGCGCACAAGTTGGGTTTTTCGCAGGATGAGTTGGTGCATAAAATGTTTGGCGAACTGTTTTATGATAAAGCCCGTGGCGAAAAATACTGTGCCTCTGTATTGGAACGCGCGCAGGAGGAACTGGCCTTGCAGGGCAAAACATCCTTCAAACTGCCCGTGCGCAAAAAGGACGGAACCGCCTTTGAAGCGCAAACCGTGCTGACCGCGCTGGATATGCCGGGCAAGGATTCGGCCTTGGTGGTCGTGCACGATTTGTCCGAGCAAATGGACCGTATGTCAAAAGATTCCAAAGAAGCACAGGAATTAAAGAGCGTTCGCCAGGCGTTACCCGGGCTGTATTTAAAGACGGACAACAACGGCCGCGTGTTGGAGGTGTATTCCAACTTGGACTATTTAAACAACCAGCAGGCCACGGAACTGTTTTTGGATAAAAAGCCCGCCGAATATTGGCCCGAGGAAGCCGCCGGCCGCGCGCTGTTTGCCATTAAGGAATCCTTATCCATTAACGTAAGTTCCAACTTTGAATTTTCGTGGACGGTACCCGATAAACTGCGCCATTTTGAGGCCAGCGTAACGCCCATTTCCGGGCGGGACGAGGCCGTTCTGTGGGTGAAGGACGTTTCCAACGCCCACGCGTACGACGAGCAAATCCACGAACTGTACCGTTTAACCAGCGAGCCGGGGCTATCCATTACCGACCAAGTAAATAAAGTCTTGGCCTTTGGGTTAAAGGCGTTCCGCTCCGATGTGGGGCTGGTACTTCGCTTTGAACAAGGCAAAAATGGCTTGGAAAGCCACGTGGTGTATGTAACGAAAAACGATTTTAATTTACAGCGCCATATGGAGTTCCCGGTAGAGGAGTGCCTGATAGATGTGCCCGACGGAAATGTGGTAATGTTCCCGGATTTGGGCAACGCCTCGTGCGAGCGGTGCTTGCATAAGGAAAAGAACTTCGGCTCCTTGGCCGCGGCCCCGCTGTATGTGGGGGGAAAGGTGCAGGGTGCGCTGTGCTTTGCTTCCCGTGCCGCCCGCCGCAGTTTTGACGATGGCGCAGAGGAACTTTTGGGCATTATGGCGCGGCTGCTTGGACTTCGCATAGAACTGCGCCAAACGGGCAAACAGTTGGGCGAAGCGTCGCGCTCGCTGGCGCGGACGCTGGAATATGTGGAAATGCCGGCCGCCATTATTGACTTGGACTATCAAACTACTTTCGTTAATAATGCGCTCTTGCAAACGACAGGCAAACGCATTGGCAATATGCTGGGGCACGATTTCTTCGCCGCTGTCATCCGAAACGACGATTTGTCCAAGCAAATGTTTAAGTCCGCGGAGCACTCCGCGTCCGGCAATGCGTTTCAGGTGCGTATGGATTTATTGCACGAAAACGGCCTGTACCAAGATACGGCGTGGGACGTGTACGCTTGCAAAAATTCCGACGGAAACATTGACGGCTACGCGTTAATTGCTTCCGGCAATTAAGTTTTAGTTTAGCAGTAGTGTGCTTTAAGGGACGGCCTGTATTTTTCAGGCTGTCCCTTTTTGTGTGTAGTCGTCATCCCGTAGTGCTTGGCGGTACGCAGGGGGGCGGCCCGCAGGGGTTTCAGGATCTACATCTTGGGGCGTGGTTGTTGTCGTCATCCTGGAAAGTCGTAGTCCAGGATCTGTTGTTATAAAATAAGGATTAGATACTGGACAGAAACCTTCCAGTATGACTTTGTTAAATAATGACCCTGCAAACAACCCGTGCGGTAGATTCTGAAAACCCTGCGGGCCGCCAGTTAAAAATGACCCCAATTTTTATAACTGCCTTTTTGCCGTCATCCCCGAGGAATTTAGTCGGGGATCTGTCGTTTCGTAAGGGAACAACAACCGCAAAAACAGATTCCCGACTACTACTTTCGGGAATGACGCCTAAAAGGGAAAGGCCTTTCCCTTATTGTCATCCCGGAAGGTTTTTATCCAGTACCTGTTGCTATTAAAAAGAGGTCATCCTGAATTTATTTCAGGATCTACCTTTTGGTTTTTTTGTCGTTGTTGTTCCGTCGTTTATTTTAAAGGGGTTGTTATCGTTTTTTTTTTGTTAAAATTTTGA
>DJFE01000023.1 GCA_002432025.1 Candidatus Avelusimicrobium stercoris
AAAAAAAACAAAACAACCCCTTTAAAATAAACGACGAAACGACAACGACAAACAACCCGTACGGTAGATCCTGAAACAAGTTCAGGATGACCTCTTTTATAACGACTTTTTCCTTTTAGTTGTCATTCCCGAAGGTCATAGTCGGGAATCTGTCTTTGCTGTTGTTGTTCTCTTATGAAACGACAGAGCCCGTATAAAGACACTACGGGATGACGACCCCCTGCGGGCCGCGCCTTGCGAACCACCGCCAAAGGCGGGGCCAAAAGGCCCAGTGGGTCCTAGGCCCTTTTTGTCCTGGGCGGCGGGCCCTTTGGCCCTGGCAGAAGAACCGTTAAAAACCTATCCTATACATATGACAAAGAAACTTTTATCTTGGGCCGCTTTTATGAAGAGAGAACTTACCCCCCTGCCGGAAGATGCTATCCCCGTACGTGTGCAGGAAAGCGTGGTCTATTTAAACGCAGAAGAAGCCGCCTATGTGGATATGCAAACGCGCCAATTCCTTAAAGAGCAACTCAAGGAAACCCAGCGCAAGCGCAAATTAGGGATTCCCCCTCCGCCCACGCCGGGCAGTATTTCCTACGCCGTGTATTATTAAATTTCCCTATATATACAAAGCCCCCCGGTTCCATACAGAACCGGGGGCGTTTTATGTTCCTTAAAAACCGTTATTTGGTTTTTTTGAGTTCTTCCACAATGCGCGGCAAGATTTGGTGCGCATCGCCGACGAACCCGTATTTGCAGACGTTGAAAATCGGCGCGTTGGCGTCTTTATTGATACCGATAATCACGTCGCTGTGTTCCATACCCACAATATGCTGTACCGCGCCGGAAATACCGCACGCTACATACAATTTGGCGGAAACCGTTACGCCGCTCTGGCCGATTTGCTGGTCTTTGGGTTTGAGGCCCAAGTCAATCGCCGCGCGGGAAGCACCTACCGTGCCACCCAATTCGTTGGCCAAGTTTTCCAAGAGGTCAAAACCCGCTTGGTTCTTCATACCGCGGCCACCGGCGATAACCACTTCGGCTTCGTCCAGTTTCATACCTGCGGCGGGCGGGTCCATATGCGTATTGATAATGCGCACTTTGGCCGCATCGGCGGGCAGGGCAATGGCTTCGTTTACCACTTGGGCCATTTTGCCGGGGGTGGTAACAACCTTTTTGAACACGTTGGGGCGAACGGTGGACATTTGCGGACGATAGTCCGGGCATTTAATGTCGGCCATAATGTTGCCGCCGAACGCGGGGCGGGTTTGAATCAGGTTGCCTTCCTTAATGGACAAGCCCGTGCAATCCGCCGTCAAACCGACAAACAGTTCAGACGAAATACGCGGGGACAAATCGCGCCCAATATAAGTGGACGGATAGAGCACCACGCTAGGGTTATACTTTTTAATCAGCGTAACCATAGCGTTGGCATAAGCCGCGGTGTTGTAGTTGTGATACGCCGGGCTGCTGACCGCGTAGATTTTATCCGTACCGTATTGGGAAAGTTCGGCAAAGTATTTTTCCACGCCGTCGCCAATGACTACGGCACAAAGTTCTTCGCCCAACTGGTTCGCCAATTCGCGGCCCTTGGACAACAGTTCAAAGCCCACGGGGCGGACCTTTTGGTTATGCCCGTCGTCGGAAATTTCAATAAATACCCATACGCCCTTGTAGGCGGAAAGGTCTTTCTTGGCGGCACCCGTCGCCGGCAAGGACAAGGCCTTCACCGGGCAGGCGCTTACGCACGCGCCGCACATCGTGCAGGCGTTGTTGGCCACCGCTTTGCGGTTTACCAAGGAGAGCGCCCCAAAAGGGCAGGTGGCTACGCATTTGCCGCAGCCTACGCATTTTTCCGAAATTTGAATCATTTGATTACACTCTCCTTTTTCAAAATCTCTACAAACTTATCGGCAAGTTCCACGGCGGAGCCGGAGAACATTTCGCCTTTCTGTCTGGCAGGCGGCGGGAAGATGCGGTCCACGCGGGTCGGAGAGCCTTCCAAGCCCAATTTGTGCGGGTCGGCGTTTACGTCTTTTTCCGTCCAAACGTGAATCACTTTATCCTGCGCTTTGTGCGCGGCCATAAAGGAAGGATATTTCGCCACATAGTCGTGCGGCATCGTCATCGTAACCAAGGCCGGCAGGTCGGCTTCCAAAATTTGGTGGCCGCCCTCAATGAGTTTTTTAACAACAATTTGGTTGCCGCTGGCGTCAATGCTTTCGCAGAACGTAATTTGCGGGATGCCCAAATGGAAGGCAATGCCGGGGCCCGTTTGGGCGGTATCACCGTCAATAGCCATTTGACCGCAGAGAATCAAATCGTACTGGCCGATATGGCGCACCGCCATAGCGAGCGCATAAGAGGTCGCCCAAGTGTCCGACCCGGCAAACGCACGGCTGGACAACAAAACGCCTTCGTCCGCGCCCAGGGCAAGCGCCAAGCGCAGTACCGCCGTGGCCTGTTGCGGGCCCATAGAAAGCACGGTTACTTTGGCGCCCGTTTTGGCTTTAATGGCCAAGGCTTTTTCCAAAGCGTAGTGGTCGTACGGATTTAAAATGCTGGGAACGCCCGCACGGATGAGCGTACCGGTCTTCGGGTCCACCTTTACTTGGGTGGAATCGGGAACTTGTTTAATGCAAACAATGATATTCATAAGTATCCTATTTTTTGAAAACTTCTCTGAGTTTAGCGGACACTACGTCCATATCGTCAATCAGGCCGAGCATTTTTTCTTCAATGCCCACCAAGTTGACGGCTTGGCTGAGTTCAGCCGCGTTGTGCGCCGGGCAAGTGCCCAAGATAAGGCGCATACCGTCCGTAGCGGTTTTGAACGCGCTCTGGCGGGCGTTTACGCGGGCCATAGTGCTAAGCGTGTTGATATCAAAGCGGCTGCCTTCGGTTACTACCTTGTTGGCGCATTGGCGCGTAAACACGGCGGCTACTTCCATTTCGCTAATCAGGTCGCCCAACATAAAGGTTACATACTGGTGGCGCGTAAGTTTGTTCATACGGCAATCGTCCAGCACGCGGGCCAACGCTCTAAAACCCAA
Organism: Candidatus Avelusimicrobium stercoris; assembly: GCA_002432025.1. Classification (GTDB taxonomy): domain Bacteria; phylum Elusimicrobiota; class Elusimicrobia; order Elusimicrobiales; family Elusimicrobiaceae; genus Avelusimicrobium; species Avelusimicrobium stercoris. Next base: position 3,042 of record DJFE01000023.1, read on the forward strand.
GGCCACGCTGTCGGCGCCCACATTGGGGTTCTGCGCGTGGATAGCGTCAAACTCGGCGGCTTGGTTCAAATAATACTGGCCGCGGCTCTTTAAATGTTCCTGCCAGCGTCCGCGGAATATCGTCATTTCCAACACTTCGCTGGTACCTTCGTAAATGCAGGTAATCTTTACGTCGCGTTTGATTTTTTCTACTGCAAATTCTTTGGTGTAGCCGAAGCCGCCCATAGCCTGGATAGAATCTTCGGCCGCCTTGTTGCCCGATTCGGTGGCATACAATTTGGCGATAGCGCCCTCGGTGGCTAAACCGTGGTTGTTTACTTCCAACTGTTTGGCCGTCCAGTCAATATAAGCGCGCGCGGCTTCAAAGCGAACGTAGTGCGGGGTGATGAGTTTCAGCATAAAACCCTGCTTTTGGGCCAACGGGCCGCCCGCCTGGATGCGCTGCTGGGCATACTGCAAGGCCGTTTCTACGGCTTCTTCGCCGCCGCCCAAACCAAACGCCGCTACCATTAAGCGCGTATAGCCGAATACGGCCTGCGCTTGCAGGAAGCCTTGGCCTTCTTTCAGACCGATTAAATTTTCAGCCGGCACATAGACGTCGTCAAACGCCAAGCCCGCCGTGTTGGACAAGCGGATACCGTGCTTGTCTTCGTGCACGTCCTGGGTAAAACCCGGGGTTCCTCTTTCTACGATAAACCAACTCGGACCACCCGGGGCCAACGCGAGAACCGTGTAAATATCAGCCACACCACCGTTGGAAATCCACATCTTGCTGCCGGTAATTTTATAGCCCACCACTTTGCCGTCTTTAATGACGTGCTCGGCGCGGGTACGCAAGGAAACAAGGTCGGAGCCGGCATCGGCTTCGGTAGCGCCGTAGGCCACCAGTTTATTTTCCTGCGCGATTTTTTTGAACCATTTGGCTTTTTGTTCCGGGGTACCGCCGACGTTAATCGGGTCGCTGCCCAGGAAGGTGGCGAATACGCCCGTGGCGATGCCCAAGTCAATGCGGGCTAACTGTTCGCACACGCGGTAGATTTCGGTGGTTTGCCCGCCGAGCCCGCCGTATTCTTCGGGAATAAGCAAAAGATGCACGCCCAGCACATCGTGGTCGTACATCTCTTTCAAAATGTCTAACGGAATTTCGTTTTTGGCGTCATGCTCCCGGATCAGATTAAAGGAAATCCGGTTTTTAGCATATTGCTTCAAACTGTCTAACATCAGGTTTCTGGTTGTCAGGTCGTTTTTTGCCATATTTGGGTTTCTCCAAAATACAATATAGGTATATGATACCAATTTTTGAGTTCCTGCGCATTTTTCAGGCATAAAAAATCCCCGGCCAAAACCGGGGTTTTTTAAACACCTGTTAAAAATAATAGGGGGCTTCGGTTTTTCCGGTAAAAATTTGACACCACTTTTCGCCCTCGTCATTATCATAATAGCAGGCTAATTGCTCATCTCCGCGGGCATAATAAATGGCATACGGTTTGCCGTTGCGGCGGCACACGCCAATACCAAAAGCGTTATCCGCCGTGGCACCCGCGTTTACCGCACGGCAGGAAAAATCCTTTGTATTCAGCGACGGGGTTCCGCCCGCATTAGTAGGAGTACCGGTAAAGGTCAAATCCAAATCCGCCAGATCCGTGGCATAATTGCCGTTAGACATTAAATAAGCCTGTTGGGCCGTCCAAATAGCGCGCGTGCGGGCCACCGCTTCGGACACGCGGGACTTTTCCACCGCCCGTTCGTATTGCGGCATAGCCACCGCCGCCAAAATTCCGATAATCAGTACCACTACTAAAAGTTCAATTAAGGTAAAACCGTTTGTTTTCATAAGCACCTCGCAAAGATAGCTTATTCTAATAAAAAAGTCCCTGTTTAAACAAGCCTTTTATATGTATAATAAGGATATGAATTGTATTTTTTGCGGCATTGCCGACGGCTCTATAAAAAGCCAACTGATTTATGAAGATGATGACGTGGTGGCGTTTAAGGATTTAAACCCCCAAGCGCCAACCCATCTCTTGATTATTCCGCGCAAGCATATTGCGCGCTTATCGGAAGCGGATGAAAAGGACGCGCTTCTGCTGGGCAAGATTTTGCTGGTTGCCAAAAAACTGGCCAAACAGTTTGATTTAAAGGATTTCCGCCTAGTAACCAATAACGGCAAAGGGGCAGGGCAAAGTGTGGACCATTTGCACTTCCACTTAATGGCCGGAAGACGTTTTTTGTGGCCCGCAGGTTAAAAAAACGTAAAATTTAAGAAAAATAAGGTATAATATACATAAGGTATAAAATACCGTTTTTATTTTTGTCTATTAACCGTAGAAGGTGGTGAAAAAGTAATGGTTTTCGTAAAAGTGAGAGATGCCGAACATCTTGAAGAAGCCTTGAAACGCTTCAAAAGAGAATGCGAAAAGAACGGCATTTTGAAAGAAATCAAAAGACGCGAAACGTATATGCCTCCGAGCGTGAAGAGAAAAATCAAATCGCAGGAAGCCCAACGCCGCGCCCGCCGCACCAAACGCAGACGTTTTTAATTAAAGTAACACCACAGGCAATAGTCCTTTACGCAAGTATCGGACTATTGCCTTATTTGCCTTTAACTTTAATCTAAAACAGGCGGCACCGTGAATAATAACCTCACAGAACAAATTAAGGACAGATTGGACATTGTAGAATTTATCCGGCAATACGTTCCGGGCCTTAAACGCTCGGGTAAAACCTACAAAGCCTGCTGTCCGTTTCATAAAGAAAAGACCCCTTCCTTCACTTGCAACAGCGAAAAGGGGTTGTTCTATTGTTTCGGCTGCCAGGCGGGCGGAGATATTTTTGATTTTCTGATGAAGATTGAAAATTTATCCTTTAACGAAGCGCTTGAAAAATTGGCCGCGCAGGCCGGGCTGGAATACAAGCCTATGCGCCCTTTAACGGGCGAAGAAATGCGCCGCGCCACCTTGCGCAAGTTATTAGACTTTGCCAAAGCGTTTTATCATAAAAATTTGATGTCGGCCGGTGGCGAATTCGCGCGCGCGTACGTAAAAGAGCGTAATTTGACCAAAGAAACCTGCCAAAAGTTTGAATTGGGGTTTGCCAAGAACGACCCCACCGCCCTAGCCAAGGAAGCGCGCGCCGCGGGGTTTACGGACCAAGATTTAAAGGACGCGGGGCTCTGTGTTTTAACTGCCTACGGCCCGCGGGATTATTACCGCAGCCGCCTGATGTTCCCCATTATCAACCAACGGGGCGATACGGTGGGCTTCGGCGGACGCATTTTAGGCGAGGGTGAGCCCAAATATTTAAATTCGCCCGAAACGGTTTTATTTACCAAAAGCCAAGTGTTATACGGGCTCAATTTTGCGGGCCCCGAAATCCGCAAAGCGGGTCGCGCGGTACTGCTGGAAGGATATATGGACGTCATCGCCTGCCACCAAGCAGGCGCGGGTTATACTGTGGCTCCCTTGGGCACCAGTTTGACCGAGGAACACGCCCGGCTGTTAAAACGCTATACGGATACGGTAGTCGTCCTGTTTGACCCGGACGCCGCTGGAATTAAGGCCGCCATACGCGGCGGACTTATTTTGATTGAGCGCGGGCTCTTTGTAAAGGTGGCCTCCCTGCCCGACGGACTGGACCCGGACGAATACATTGCCCAATACGGCAAGGAAAAATTTGAAGAAATTTTAAATAACGCCCAAGATTTAATTGCGTTTCACACCAATTTGCTCCTCTCACAATGCGAGCAGCCTATCCAAGCGCAGGATAAAACGCGCTTGGTGTCCGAATTGGCGGAAACGATATCCAAACAGCCGGATGAAATCGTCCGGCGCGAGTGGGCCAAATATGTGGCTGAGCATTTGGGCGTAGATGAAGAGTTGGTAATGGAACGCTTGCGCGAGGTGTCTTATTCCCCGGCGCCGCGGTTCCGCCGCCAGCAAACGGTGTTGGAAAACACGATTGCCACCCCGGCGGAAGAAGATTTGCTGTCTTGGATTTTAAAGAGTCCGGCGCATTTGGTGTTATGCTCCGAACTCACGCGGGAGGATTTTTCCACCCCCGCCGCCTGGAACCTGTTTGAAACCTTGGTCCGGGCGCATATGGAACACCCGCAGGAGCCCGATTTGGCGCAGGAAGCGGCTAAACTGGCCCCCGCGCAAAAGAGTGAATTTGTAAAGTTGGCCCTGTTACAAACGCCGGAAGATTTTGACCCGGCGCGCGACATTGCCGCCTGTGCGGCCAAATTGCAGCAAAGCGGTCTGCATAAACAATTACAAGAGGTCCGCCGCCAAATGAAGCAACTGGGCGCCGGAAATGTACCGCCGGAAGTTTTTAAAAAATATATAGAATTGCAAAACAAATTAAAAAAATATCGCAGTTGAGGAAATTATGGCATCGGGAAATAAAGCGCTGAAAGATTTAGTAGAAGAAGGCAAAGAAAGCGGCTTCTTATCTTTGGAAGATTTGAACCGCTCTATCGCCGCGTCGGATATGAGCGCGGAAGACATTGACGGCGTAATGGGTACGCTGGACGATTTGGGTATTCAGGTAGTGGACCAAAAGAAATTTAAATCCGTCTCCGCCGCCGACAAAGAGGCGTTAAGCGAAGATTGGTCCTCCGCCAGCCCGGATATTTCCAACTCTATCCGTATGTATCTGTCCGAAATGGGTAAAGTGCCGCTTTTGTCGCGCGATGAGGAAATCACCTTGGCGCGCAACATCCGCGAACGTGAAAAAGAACTGCGCAAATTGGTATTGGAATCCCCTATCACAATGCGCGAAATTTGCAACTGGGAAGAATTGGTGGACCAGGAAGAAATGACCACCAAGGAACTTATGCCCCGCGGTAAACGCACCACGCGCGAACTGAACAATATGCGCAAAAAACTCAAAGATGCGGCGCAATTCATCGGCAAACGCGAGCAGGAAATTACCAAATTAATGAAGGAACTGCGCGAGGGCAACCTGACGGACAAAAAGCGCAACAACGCCATTGAAAAATTGGAAGCCAAACAAAAAGAAGTCGTGGCGACCATTACCAAATTGAATTTGAACCAAAACAAAATCAAACGTTTAACCAACAAAATTAAAAACTTGGCCGACCGCTTGACCGAAACCCGCAACGATATGCAACGCTTTGACGATTATTTCGGCAAATACGAAGACGTCAAAAAACTGGTTACCAAATTTAAAGCGGGCAAAATGACGGAAAAGGAATTTAAAAAAGCCACCAAATTTACCTTGCCGGAATTGGAACGCGCCTTGGCGAATATTGAGGATGTCCAACGCCGCCACGCGCAAATGGTGGATATGCTGCCGATGACGGAAAAGGAATTTTTGTCCTTTAACGACCGTATCGTCTTCTTTGAAGATATGATTTTGCAGGACAAATTGAAACTCATCAAGGCCAACCTGCGCTTGGTGGTTTCCATTGCCAAAAAGCACGTCAATTCCAACTTGGAACTCTCTGACCTAATTCAAGAGGGCGGCTTGGGCTTAATGAAAGCCGTAGAAAAATTTGAATACAAACGCGGTTTTAAATTCTCCACCTATGCCACCTGGTGGATCCGCCAGAGCATCAACCGCGCCATTGCCGACCAGGCCAATACAATCCGTATCCCCGTGCATATGAAGGAATTGGTTTCCAAACTGACCAAGGTTACCAACAAATTCCGCCAAGAGCACGGCCGCGAGCCCACCTTGGAAGATTATTCCAAAACGCTCCGCCTGTCCGTGGAAAAGGTGAAAAGCGTGCTCAAAATTATGCAAGACCCGATTTCCCTTTCTACGCCGATTGGCGAGGACGAGGATTCCAACTTGGAAGACTTTATTGAAGATAAGAACGGGCCAAACCCCACCAGCGCGGCGGTGGACTTTCTGCGCAAGCAAGAAGTGGCCGATGTGTTGGCGACGCTCTCGGAACGCGAAGCCAAAATTATCAGCCTGCGCTTTGGGATTGACTCCGGCTACCCGCGCACCTTGGAAGAAGTGGGTAAAATGTTCAATGTTACGCGCGAACGCGTGCGCCAGATTGAAGCCAAGGCTATCCGCAAACTGCGCCACCCCAGCCGTACAAAAATGTTAAAGGATTACCAAGAATAATCTTTTGCAACACATAGCACAGCCCCGCGTAAATCAAAAAATGCGGGGCTGTTTTTATGGTAAACGGTATCTTCGCAGGCCCGTGTCCTCATATACTTTTGTACCGCCAAAAATCTGCGTACAATAACTGCCGGTTGTTTTGGTATAAGCAATACCCAAACTGTTTCGCTCACCACAAAACAAAATACCATTACCGCCAGAAACATCACCCTTTAAGGCCATCGTCCAACCTGCGCCCTTATATTCGCCCGAAATACGCCCTAAATATATGGCCATATTTTCCCCATTTACATACATTTGTAATGACCATTTCTCATTGGAGCGCGTATCTGTGGCTGTATTAAACCATTTAGTCGTACCTGTCCACGGCACGCTAATGTCCAACTCGTCAAATGACGTAGCATACGAGCCATTTGCCATATAATAGGCTTCCTGCGCGGCATATAAGGATTTTAAAAGGGCTAATGCCTGAGTCGCGCGGCTTTTTTCCACAGCCTTATTATATTGCGGCATTGCCACCGATGCCAAAATGCCAATTATGAGGACAACGACTAATAGTTCAATAAGGGTAAATCCTGCTGTGGCCGTGCGGCCACTGATGCTAGTGGCGTCATTCTGGGTATAAAGGCCAAAACGTG
>DJFE01000011.1 GCA_002432025.1 Candidatus Avelusimicrobium stercoris
CTAGAAAACTTTGTTTTCTCATTATGTTTAGTAGCGGGCAAAATTAAGCAACGCTGAAATTTTGGAGCAAAAGAAACCCCGAGCGTGAGCTCGGGGAGTTTCATAGCTCTTATTGGCCGGTAACGATCGTGCAGACTTCGGCATAAACAGCATAACTCTTAATGTCTTTATCCACGGTGGCTACTTGGGTGATGTGGCCGTTTTTCTTGGCGGCTTCTACGGACATATCGCCCGAGATCAGCAAGCCCAAGATGTTGGTGGCGCAAGCCTTACCCACTTTGGCGCCTTTGTTGCCCGAGACCAACATAGGTTGTTTGGTCTGGCTGAACAAGGCAGAGCCTACTTCGGTGCGGGGGGTGGCACAGGCGCACAAGGCTGCCGCGCACAAAGCCGCAAACAATACTTTCTTCATAATGGTTTTCTCCTAGGATAAAATAGACCGTTAGGCCTTTTCCTATTATACAAAAAACCCGCCGTATAAGGCGGGTTTTTTGTAGGTTCAGACGGCTTATTTGCGTTTGTAGGCCAATACGTCCTTGGCGGCGGCTTGCGCAGCAGCCAAACGCGCTATCGGCACGCGGAACGCAGAGCAGGACACATAGGTAAACCCTTCGCGGTGGCAAAATTCCACGCTGGCCGGGTCTCCGCCGTGTTCGCCGCAGATACCCACCTTCAAGTTGGGCTTCGCCGCGCGCCCTTCGGTTACGGCGTGTTCAATCAGCATCCCTACGCCGCGCTGGTCAAGCGTTTGAAACGGGTCGGCTTCCAAAATGCCTTGCTTCAAATATTCGGGCAGGAACGCGCCAATATCGTCGCGCGAGAAGCCGAACGTCATTTGTGTAAGGTCGTTGGTGCCGAACGAGAAGAAGTCCGCTTCCTGCGCCACTTCGTAGGCGAGTACGGCCGCGCGCGGAATTTCAATCATCGTACCGACTGAAAAGTGGAGTTTCTTCACTTTCGTTTTGGCTACCACTTCGTCATAGGCGGCGCGGATGAGTTTCTTTTGCGTGATGATTTCGTTCACGTCGCAGGTGAGCGGAATCATTACTTCGGGTTCCGCCTTTACGCCCTCTTGAATAAGTTCGGCGGCGGCTTCAAAAATCGCGCGGGATTGCATCGTGGTAATTTCCGGGTATGTTACACCCAAGCGGATACCGCGGTGGCCCATCATCGGGTTGACCTCGTGCAGGCCAGCGGCGCGTTCTTTAAAAACGTCCAGCGTAATGCCCAACGCTTCCGCCAGTTCGGCCTGCTTGGAAGGCAAGGTCGGCACAAATTCGTGGAGCGGCGGGTCCATTAAGCGCACGGTTACGCCGTATCCCGCCATCGCCTTCATCGTGGCCTTGATTTCCTTCTTCATATACGGGAAAAGTTCTTCTACCGCGGCTTTGCGTTCGGCTTCGTTGCCGGAAAGAATCATTTTGCGCAAGATAAAGAGCGGCTTTTCGGAGTTTTTACCGTAGAACATATGCTCAATGCGGAAGAGGCCGATACCTTCGGCGCCGAATTTGCGGGCGTTGATGGCGTCTTCTTCCGTGTCGGCGTTGGCGCGTACTTTAAGGACGCGCACCTTGTCGCACAAGGCCAAAAAGTGCATTAAGTTTTTGTTGCCCTCGCCGGCGGCCAACATTTTCAAAGCCCCGTCATAGACGTAGCCTTTCGTACCGTTTAAGGTTAAAGCGTCGCCCTCTTTAAAGGTCTTTCCGCCCATTTTAACGGTTTTGGCTTCCAGATTGATTTCCAGTTCCCCGCACCCGACGATGCAGCATTTACCCCAACCGCGCGCTACTAACGCCGCGTGAGAGGTCATACCGCCGCGCTGGGTTAAAATGCCCGCAGCCGCACGCATACCCTCAATGTCCTCGGGGTTGGTTTCTTCGCGCACTAAAATGGCCTTTTTGCCGGCTTCTTGCAGTTTAATGGCGTCAGCGGAGTTGAAAACGATTTCGCCACACGCGCCGCCCGGGCCCGCAGGCAGACCTTGGGCAATGGGCTTTACGCCCGCTTCGGCCTTGGGGTCAATGGCGGGGAGGAGGAGTTCGCCCAACTGGGCAGGTGTTACGCGCAGGACGGCTTCTTCCTTGGAAATCAAGCGTTCTTTTACCATATCCAAGGCCATTTGCACGGCGGCGGTGCCGTTGCGTTTGCCTACGCGGCATTGGAGCATCCACAATTTTTGGTCCTCAATCGTAAATTCAATATCCAGCATATCGTGGAAATGCTTTTCCAGTTTCTTTTGTATGGCGTCCAATTCTTTATAGACTTTCGGCATTACCTTTTCCAGCGTGGGCAGGTGGGCCGAGTGGGCGTTAGCGGACCATTTGTTCATTGGCGAGGGGGTGCGGATACCGGCCACCACGTCTTCGCCCTGGGCGTTGATTAAATACTCGCCGTAGAAATGGCTGTCGCCGTTGCCGGGGTTGCGCGTAAAGGCTACGCCCGTGGCGCTGGTGTCGCCCATATTGCCAAAAACCATTGTCTGCACGTTGACGGCGGTGCCCCAATCGTGCGGGATGTTTTCAATATTGCGGTAGGCAATGGCGCGTTTGCCGTTCCAAGAGGCAAACACCGCGCCGATAGCGCCCCAAAGTTGTTCCATCGGGTCGTCCGGGAAGTCCTTTTTCAAAACCTGTTTGACGGTTTTCTTAAATTCTACGCACAGTTTTTTAAGTTCGTCCGCCGGGATATGCGTATCGTCCGTTACGCCGAGTTTGGTCTTTAAATCGCCCAGCATACCGTCCAAAATTTTGCGGATGCCTTCTCCGTCTTTGGGTTCAATTCCGGCGGCTTTTTCCATTACTACGTCGGAATACATCATAATCAGGCGGCGGTAGGCGTCATATACAAAGCGTTCGTCGCCCGTTTTGGCAATCATACCCGGGATAGTTTCCTCGGTCAGGCCGATGTTTAAAATGGTTTCCATCATACCCGGCATAGAAGCGCGTGCGCCGGAGCGTACGGACACCAAAAGCGGGTTTTTAGCGGAGCCGAAAACCTTTTTGGTTTCACGTTCAATTTTTTTGAGGTTGGCCTCTACGTCGGCTTTCAAGGTTTTGGGATAGGTGCGCTTATTGTTCCAATAATAAGTGCAAACTTCGGTGGTAATCGTAAATCCGGGAGGAACGGGCAATTTTAATTGTCCGGCCATTTCAGCCAGGTTGGCGCCCTTGCCGCCTAACAATTCCTTCATTTTGCCATTGCCTTCGGCACGGCCTGCGCCAAAAGAGTAAATATATTTAGCGGGTTTTTTGAGAACGGCTTTCTTTACGGCTGCTTTTTTTACAGTCTTTTTAGCGGCGGTTTTGGCGGCCGCTTTCTTGACGGTTTTCTTTACCATATATGGTCGTTTCTCCCTTGTATTAAAATAACAGTTTTAACGGGGTACTCCCGTTTTAATTTCCTATATTGTAATACATTTCCGCCATAAAACAAAATTTTTTTGAAAAAGAAAAAAGGATTAGTCGGCAGACCGTGCCAAAAAACGGGGGACTCTTTATTTGTTTTTGGGGGAAAACTCGTTGTTTTTATTCCTTAAATACTCGCCGTGGAAGCCGTAGGACATTTGGACGGTGCGCCCGATAGATTCAATCTTGCCCGCAATGCAGTAGCGGCATTTTTGTGGCGTATCCCCTGTGCAGATTTTGCCCGGATACAGTTCGTACATTTTGCGCGGTTCGCCCTCGGTTACGTTGGGCATTACCACATTGGCCCCGCTTTGCAAGGCTAAAATGCGCCCCTGCGGGTGCAGGGTTTCCATAGCCGTGGTAGCCGGGATGTTAATATCCGGCAGTAACAGGCGCATTACAGCCATCATTTTGAGGGCGAGTTCAAAGTGCCCCTGCGTGGTGTTGTTGGCTAACGGCGTGTGCGGGTGGGGGATAAACGGCCCGATTCCCGCCATATCCACGGGGAGTTGCTTAAAAAACAGGAGATCATCCGCCAAACTTTCCACCGTTTGCCCGGGCAGCCCGACCAAAGAACCAGAGCCGACCTCGTAGCCGAGTTCCTTTAAATCGGTTAAACAGCGGGCGCGGTTGTCCCAACTCATTTGCGGATCCAGTTTTTCGTAAAGGGCTTTATTGGTGGTTTCTATGCGCAAAAGGTATCGGTCCGCCCCGGCCTGACGGTACAGGGCGTATTCCTCGCGCGTTTTTTCGCCAATACTTAACGTAACGGCCAAGCCCATTTTTTTAATTTGGCGGACAATATCGGCTATTTTATCAGCGGAAAACCACAAATCTTCCCCTGATTGCAGGACTACGGTTTTATAGCCGTAGCCTGCGGCCTTTTGGGCCAAGGTTACAATTTTCTGCGGGGACAAGCGGTACCGTTTGGCGCAGGTATTGGAACGGCGGATACCGCAATACATACAATCGTTTTTACAGTAATTGGAAAATTCAATCAGCCCGCGCAAATAGACTTCATCGCCCACAAACTGCTGGCGGACTTCATCAGCCGCCTGAAAAAGGGGCGTTGCGTCCGTAAGCGACAAGAGCGCGACAATTTCCGCCTTTGTCAGCGTATGCGTGGCCTTTGCCTTGGCTAAAATTTCCGATTCCGTAACCATATATATAAAGTATATCAAATGGAAAAACGGGCCAAAAGACCTATTTTGCGCTAGGCCCGAAGGGCGCCTTGGCGTGGGCCTAAAAATGGCGACGGGCTGGGCCCAAGGGCCCTGTTATTTCTCCGTCGGAAACAATATGATATAAATATAACTTAACGCGGAGGAGGCGCACAATGAAAATGCTTACAAAAACAACCCAGCAAGACCAAATTCTTAAAAAACAGCGCCTGGACCGGGAATTTGCCTGGATTAGCCGCGAATTTAAGGATGTCCATACGGCCAGCGATGTGCAACTGGACAATGTGGACCTATACGCCGCGCTATTTTTAGGGTTTGCGCAATAAAATTTAAAAAACCTCCTACTCTTTGCGCCCGCCTAACCGCGGGCGTTTTTCTGCTATAATTATATGTAGATGATTGGGTTACGCCCCCCATTTGTTTGCCCCAAATAGGTCTTGCAGTGCAAACTCCACGCAAAGAAAACCTATAAGGCTTCCCCAAAGCCCAGATAATTTGTTATAATTAACCTGTACTTTACTAAGTATAAAATTAACAATAGGAGAAGGCCCTTACTCCGGCTCGGTACTCCTTCGGATAAAGAGTGCTTGGTTGTGCAGCAAACGGCCTAAGTGTACAATAAAATGGTACTTTCGATGCAAGACAGAAAAGACATCATCAGCAAATTCCAATCCAGCGCCAACGATACCGGCTCTGCCGCCGTACAAATCGCGCTCATTACGGAACGCATCCAATATATTTCTAACCACCTCAAAGCCAACCCGAAAGATTTTGCGGGCGAAAGAGGCCTGAACAAATTGGTCGGCCAGCGCAAACGCTTGCTCGCTTATTTGAAGAAATCTGACTTTGAAAGATATCAAAAAGTTACCCAGGAACTTAAATTAAGAAAATAACTTTTACTATGCAAAATTTCAACCACAAATTTGATATTCAAGAAGTGGAAGTTACCGTCGGCAACCAAACGATTAAACTCCAAACGGGCTTAATCGCCAAGCAGTCCGACGGCGCGGTCGTGGCCACTATGGGTGAAACTATGGTCTTGGCTACCGCCGTTTCCACCAAAGAGCAAAAACCGGGTATTTCCGATTTTACTCCGCTTACCGTCAATTATAAAGAAAGAACCTACGCCGCGGGCAAAATCCCCGGCGGTTTTTTCAAACGCGAAGGCCGCGCCAGCAAAAAAGAAACGCTGTCTTCCCGTATTATTGACCGCACCATCCGCCCGATTTTCCCCGAAGGCTTCGCTTGCGAAACCAACGTAACGGCTATGGTTATTTCCAGCGACGAAAAGCACGATGCGGATGTGTTGTCCGTATTGGCTTCTTCCGCCGCGTTAGTCATTTCCTGCATCCCGTTTAACGAGCCTGTCGCTGCTGTGCGCATCGGCCGCAAGGACGGAAACTACATCGTCAACCCCACCAAAGAAGAACAAGAATCCTGCGATATGGACTTGGTTATTGCCGGTTCCGCGCAAGGTTTGTTAATGGTGGAAGGCGGCGCCAAAGAAGTAGAAGAAGACGCCATTATCAAAGCGATGGAAGTTGCCAAGCCGGAAATTGACAAGATGTGTGCTGTGCAGTTAAAACTGCGCGAATTGGCTGGCAAACCGAAATTTGAATACGTCGTGGAAAAACTGCCGCAGGAAGTGGCGGACCTCGCCAACGGCAAATTCCGCGAAGAAGCCAAAAAGATTTTGCACGCGTTTTCCGACAAGCAAACCCGCGATACGCAGGTTGCCCAGTTGAAGGCCTCTTTTACCGAAGAGTTGACCCCCAACTACGGCGATAATGCCGCCACCTATGCGGGCATCGCCTTGGAAAACATTATGTACGAAGAATCCCGCAACTTGGTGTTGCACGAAAACGTCCGCGTGGACGGCCGCAAACCCGACGAAATCAGACCTTTGAGTTCTATGGTTGGTTTGTTGCCCCGCGCACACGGTTCCGCCTTGTTCACCCGCGGCCAAACCCAATCCTTGGCGGTTGCCACTTTGGGTACGCCCGACGACCAGCAAATGGTGGAAGGCTTGGACGACACCACTTATGAACGCTTTATGCTGCATTACAACTTCCCGGGTTTTGCTACCGGTGAATGCAAACCGGACCGCTCTCCGGGCCGCCGCGAAATCGGCCACGGGGAACTTGCCCGCCGCGCTTTAATGCCGCTTATCCCGAGCGAAGAAGAATTCCCGTACACGATTCGCGTGGTCTCCGATATTATGGAATCTAACGGTTCCTCCTCTATGGCCAGCGTCTGCGGCGGTTCTTTGGCCCTGTTTGACGCGGGCGTGCCGATGAAATCGGCCTGCTCCGGTATTGCTATGGGCGCCATTTCGGGCGAAGGCAAATTTGTCGTGCTGTCCGATATTATGGGCTTGGAAGACCATTTGGGCGATATGGACTTTAAACTTACGGGTTCCCGCAAGGGTATTACCGCCTTCCAGATGGATGTAAAACTCAAAACGGGTATCCCGTTGGATGTTTTGCGCCAGGCTATCTCCCAGGCGACCAAAGGCCGTATGTTCATTATGGACCATATGGAGAAGACGATTGCCGAACCGAAGAAAAACATTTCCCGCTTCGCGCCTATCATCTTCAAAATGAGAATCCCGGTGGACAAAATCGGCGCCTTAATCGGCCCCGGCGGCAAGAACATTAAACGCATTACGGAATCTACCGAAGCCAAGATTGACATCGCCGAAGACGGTACGGTAACTATCGCCGCCGCCAACAGCGACCGCTTGGACCAGGCCAAAGCCGAAATTGATATGATGACTGCCGAACCCGAAGTAAACAAAATTTACAAGGGTAAAGTAGTGTCTATCCAGCCGTTTGGCGCGTTTGTGGAAATCTTGCCCGGTAAGGACGGACTTTTACACATTTCCGAAATTGAAAAGCACCGCATTAACAAGGTGGAAGACGTATTGAAACTCGGCGACATCGTTGAAGTGAAATGCGTTGAAATTGACAATAACGGAAAAGTAAGACTTTCCCGCAAAGCCTTGCTCAAATAGTTTCACTTGATGTATATAAAAAGCCCCGGAGCCTAACCCGCCCCGGGGTTTTTATTTTGTATAATAAACATATGCTCCGTTTATCTTCCCGCTTGGCAAAAAATAGTTGGCTGATTTTATCCTTGCTGTTGTGTCTGTTCTCATCCGCCTGCAATTACCACGGGCGGTTAAAACGAACCCTTTACAAAGAGCCCGCTTTTAACGATAAAATAAACGCTTCCGTCTTGGTGGCGCACGATAAACTCCCGCAAGAACCCTTTACCTTTAAAGATTATAATCTTACCCCGGTAAACGCTTACAAAATTGACGTTGCGGACGGCGCAGGCGTGGCTACGGCGGACGCCTTGGGCACATTATTTGAGCGGGTGGAAATTGACTCTTCTAAACTGCGCCAAAATTACGATTACGAGGCCGATTTAAACTATTCCGTCCGCGCCGAGTGGTTAAACGGAACCATAAAGGGCACCGACAGCCAAGACTTTTTATGGGTCAAGCATTATATGTACCCGTATTTTCACACGCAGGTAACGCTTACCTTGCGCAATACGCAAACCCGCTTGCCTGTTATTCAATTGTCGGCTAAACGCCAAACGCCGCTTGAATTTAGCAATACGGCGATTGGGTTTTATTGGTTTAACCGTTTGACGGGTTCCTTGCTCTTTCCTGTGCTGGCCCCGGGCTATACGCAGGCCACGGGCAAAAGTATCCGGCGCACATTAGAGGATGATTTGCGCGCCTGTTTAAAAGAAATTATGCGGGATTTAGAGGAAAATCGCCTGCTCTTTGCTCCCCGTTACGCTGGGGCCGCTTTCCCGCGCAGCGACGGCGCGTATAAGGAACTCCTTGCCAAAACCGTGTATGTAGAAACGCCGGACGGGCACGGTAGCGGATTTTTTATTTCGCCCGACGGATATATTTTAACCAATGCGCACGTTGTCGGGCGGCAAAAAGAGGTCCGCTATTATCTGTACCAAGATTTACCTTTTGAACCTGCCGCCGCGCGCCCGCCGTTCCGCTATGCGCGGGTGGTAAAGCGCAATAAATCGCGTGATGTGGCCCTGTTAAAGGCGGAGGGGGAGTTCCCCTATTTTAAACTGGATACGGACCGCTCCCATTACAAAACAGGGGAAACCGTGCAGACTATCGGCCAGCCGATAGATCAGTTTTGGACGGTCAGCGAGGGGATTATCAGCGCGCTTCAAAATACAAACGGGATAGACGATATCCAAACCGACGCCGCAATTAATAATGGTAACAGCGGCGGCCCGCTTGTTTTGCGCTCGTCCGGCGAGGTGGTGGGGATAAACTCCCGCGCGTTAAAACCCGCCTTGGGGTCGGGTATGGGGTATGCCATAACAGCCTTTGAGGCGGCGAGAACCCTGCAATTAACCTTCTCCGCCGACGGAAAACTGCTTCCGCCCGCCGGGGGAAAATAATACTTTTTGTTTCAAGACTCTCAAAATTATGTAAAATAGATTAAAGTAGTTTTGGGATTACTTACAAAACCGAGGTCATTTTGATTTATGAAAAAAACAGCAACTAAAAAAACGGCTTCCAAAGCGGCCGCTAAAAAGCCCGCCGTCAAAGAATCTCCGATTTTGAAGGACGTAAAACAACTGTACGGTTTTATGAAGGATAACAACCTGGACACCATTGAATACGACCAGAAAGGGTTATATCTGCGCCTGGTGAAAGCCAAACCCGCTATGGTGCCGGTGCCCGTCAATGTGGGCGGTGCGGTCAGCGCTTCGGGCGCGCGTGCGGCTGTTCCCGTGCAGGAACAATACAAAGAAGTAATCAAATCTTCCCTTATGGGTATCTTCTTCCGCGGTTCCACTCCTTCGGCCCCGCCCTTTATTAAAGAAGGCGCTCGCGTGGAAAAAGGCGACGTAATCTGCCTGATTGAAGCGATGAAGGTTTTTAACGAAATGCGCGCGGAATTCCCCTGCATTATCAAAAAAGTGCTGGTGGAAAACGGCAAACCGGTTAAACAGGGCGATGCCTTGTTTGCCATTGAACGGGTGTAACTATGACGCCGCTGCAAGAGAATATTCAAATTGCCGTTACCCGTATGAGTGAGTATTTGGCGGAGCATAAAACGGCTACGTCTTGGCAATTAAAATTGATGTTGCGCGTTTCCAGTTCGGTGCTGTTTTTGGCCTTGGGCGTGCTGTACGGACAGGGGAAAATAACCTTGGTGGCGGACGGTATTAATTACCACGTCATTTGGGGAGCCACCCCCGAACCGCAAGCCCCGGTACCACCCACACCGCCCGTGCAAGAGAATATGTAGTTTTTGCAGCCCCCGTGCAAGCGGGGGCTTTACATTTTTTGGGGAAAATGGCCAGGTTTTTTTGTTCGGTGCTACCGGCTAGTTTTATCTTGGAAAATGAACCTAAAAAAGGTAAAATATCCTTATATGCAAAAGCGTTACTATTACACCCCTAAAAAATCTAAAAAACGCACTAAAAAAACAAATTCCTCGGCGTGGATCCGCACGGTACTGTATATTCTTACCGGCGCGCTTACACTGTGGCTCTTTTGCATTTTATGGTTTAACGTTTCCAACGGTGCGGCGGGGCAGGCGGTAGCCAAGCAGTTGCGCCAGATGCTGGGGCAATCTGCGGGGTTAATACCGCTGTTTTTGGGGTATTGGCTGGTGCAAACGGTGCGCAAAAAAAGCGCGTCCTTCCTGTTTTTTATTATCGGCTCGTCGGTAACTTTGGCGGCCTTTTCCTGCTTTTTAACGCTTTTAAGACTCGTTTTTAAAGATTCCCTTATTTCCGGCGGACACGTCGGCGAGAGCCTTTGCACGGCCTTACAGGGCGTAGCCGGGGTGGCGGGCGCGGCAGTGTTTTCGCTCGCGTTTATTTTGGTGGGGATTCACTTGCTTTTTGCTATTCCGTGGGCTGTTGTCTTGCAAAAAACGGGCGAATTTGTCCGCAATGATTTTAACGGTTGGATGGAAGCCCGCGCCGAACTCAAAGAAAAGGTGCGCGAGGGCAAGGCGGAACTTAAAGAAAAGCCCGTTAAAGAAACCTCTTCCCGCCCGGTAGCGGAGGAAATCCACGAAGTGCCGGAAATTCACCGCTCTAAGCCCGAAATCCGCCGCCCGGTGGCCGAACCCGTCCACTTGCCGCGGCGCGAGGAAATTTCGTCCGCCCATTTGCAACAGGACGAAAACGCCAAGGCGCCTACCGATGAAAACGGCGAAGTAAAGAAATTTGACCCTAAAACCTTTAAACTCCCGCCGCTTGATTTGTTAAACGACCCAGCCGGGGACGGTATTGTCGGCCCTACGGATGACGAAATTGCCCAGGCCACCCGCCGCTTGGAAGACACCTTAAAAAGTTTTGATATCCGCGCCACGGTTACGGGCGTTTCGCCGGGGCCTGTGGTTACCCGCTACGAAATCAAGCCCGACCCGGGCGTAACCATTGCTTCTATCACGGCCCGCACACAGGATATTCAGGCCAGTATGGAGGCCCGCTCCGTGCGTGTTCAGGCGCCTATTCCGGGCAAAAACGCCGTCGGGTTTGAAATCCCGAACGAACGCCCTGTAATGGTTACGATGAAGGAAATTTTGCAGTCTTCCGTGTATGCTAATTCCAAGGCCGTTTTGCCGATTGCCTTGGGCCGCTACGCTGACGGCGAACCGGCCGGTTCCGTGGCTGAAAAGTGGCCGCATATTTTGATTGCCGGCGCCACCAACAGCGGTAAATCCATTTGTCTGCATACGATTATTATGTCCCTTATTTACAAGCATACGCCCGATGAGGTCAAGTTCTTAATGATTGACCCCAAGCGCGTGGAACTTACGCTTTACGAAGGGATTCCGTACCTCTATGACCCCAAGACCTCGTGCGACGATGTAGATGTGGTTACCGACGCCAACGGGGCCGCCAAATCCTTGCAAATGCTGGTAAAGGTAATGGAAAAACGCTTGTCCATTATGCAACTGGCCAAGGTAAAAAATATTGAAGGATATAACCAATGGGCCAAGCAAAATAACGAGGAAAAGATGTTCTACATCTTTGTTATTATTGACGAAATGGCCGATTTAATGCTCCAAACTAAGGCGTCTATTGAAGACTCCGTCCAGCGTTTGGCGCAAATGGGCCGCGCGTTGGGGATTCACTTAATTCTTTGTACGCAGCGTCCGTCCGTAAAGGTAATTACGGGTATCATCAAGGCCAACTTGCCCTCCCGCATTGCGTTGCAGGTGGCCTCGGGCATTGACTCCAAGGTAATTTTGGATGCCACCGGGGCGGAAGATTTGCTGGGCCGCGGGGATATGCTCTATCAAAGCACGTCGGACAAAACGCCGTTCCGTATTCAGGGGGCATATGTGTCCGAAAAGGAAATCAAAGCGGTGGCCGATTTCCTGCGCGCCCAAGGCGGGCCGGATTACCCGGTGCAAATTGTGGCGGAGCAGAACCCGCACCAACGCCCGCAGGACGGTCTTGGTACGAGCCCGGAGGAATTGTTGCAGGCGCTTAACCTGATTAAAGAGCGCCGCCGCGTGTCGCAGGATTTGCTCAAAGCGCACTTTGGTTCTTCCGCGCGCGCTACCAATATGCTAAGCGTGCTGGAAATGAAGGGCTATATTTCCAAGCCGGAAGGCTCCAACCGCTGGGAAATCCATTACGAAATGATTGACCAGGCCATTGAGGATTTGAACAGTTTACCGTATGATAAAAACTATCAGGAAGAAACGTATGAAACCGTCTATAAATAAAGTAATTTTTCCGTTTGCCTTGTCGTTTATTTTAGCGGCTTGCGGCGGTTCCCCTACCGAGGAGCCCGTGGTTCCCAAGCCGGAAATCCCGGAAGTGGTAGTCCCGGCGCCTAAAAAGCCTGTGCAAGAGGTAAAAACGCCCGTTAAAAAGCCCGCTCCTGCGCCTAAAACCGCGCTAAGCGCGGACGAACTAACCGTGCGCTTAAAGAAGTGGGATAAAAAATTAGCCACCTTGGAAACCGCCTTTAATCAAACTACTTCCTACGACGGGGTAGAAGTCAGCCGCTCCGGCGGGAAACTCTTTTACGACCGCGCCCAAAACCGCCTGCGCCTGGATACAATGAGCCCGGAAGGCGACTTGGAGCAGACGGCCATTACGGATAAAAAAGATATCGTTATTTTGGACGAAGCGGGCAACCAAGTTACCACGCTTTCTTGGGCCGATTGGCAGCAGGGCCAACCCAATCAGGCGCTCTTTGACTTTGGAAATTATACGGCGTTGGTGGAACGCCATAATGCCGTTGTAAAAAGCCAAACCGCCAAGGAAGCCGTTTTGCTTTTAACGCCCAAAGAGGGGGAAGAATACCAACTTTTGCTGACCTTAACCGCGCCGGATTATTTCCCGCAGACCATTACCATTATGTCCGACTTAATGACGACGGAAGCCGTCTTAAAAAATATTCAAAAAAACCAGCCGCTGCCCGGGGCTGTGTTTGGAGGATTTAAAAAATGATGACACTTGCCAATAAAATCACGCTTACGCGCGCCGCGCTGTCTATTGTAATGTTTCTGTTTATTTTGTTGCCTTACGGCTGGGCCCGCATTACGGCCACGCTTATTTTTATTTTAGCGGCCAGCACGGACTGGGTGGACGGCAAAATCGCCCGCCAAACCAACACCATTACGCCCTTTGGCGCGATTGTGGACCCGTTTGTGGATAAAATTTTAGTGGCGGCGGCGTTTTTTGCCTTTGTGGGCATTAAAGAGTTGGACGTGCCGATTTGGGCGGTGTTCTTTATTTTATTGCGCGAACTGATGATTTCCACCCTGCGCGTGATTGCCGCCTTGGAAGGCAAAGTAATGGCGGCGGAACGCTGGGGCAAATTCAAAACCGTTATCCAAATGGCGGCTATCGGCACGATTTTCTTTGTGCTGGATGTATATCACTTGTCCCACTTGGTGTCCGGCCCGGCGCGGGAGTGCTTCCAAATTACCTTTTTAACGCTCCAAAAGGTGCCTTACGCCATTACGGCTATTGCGGCGGTGATTACGTGGATTAGCGCCGTTTCGTACTTAAAAAACAACTGGGATTTGCTTAAAAAATCGTGGAGCCTGCCCGTATGCAAATAGTTTGGCGAGCCTTAGCCACGGGGCTGTTTGTCAGTTATCTGCCGCCAATGGTGTTTAAGTACAAAAAGAATACCGGGGCGGGTTTTTTGGGAACCTTGTGGGGAATCCCCTTGGTGTTGTGCTTTCCGCAGGACTCTATGCTCTATATGGTGTGTATGCTGGCGTTTTGGGCGGTTGCCGTATGGGTCTGTAAAAAAGTACAATTTAAAGGATTCACGGGCCACGATAATCCCAAAATCGTAATAGACGAAATGGCCGGATATATTACGGCTATGGCGTTCTTACCGCGGACGTGGCCGTATCTGGTAGCGGCGTTTGTGCTGTTTAGGACGTTTGATACGCTAAAACCGTGTATTGTTAAGACGTTTGATAAAATGGAAAACGCCTTTGGCGTGGTGTTTGACGATGTGGCCGCCGGGCTCATTTCCAATATACTCGTGCAGATTTTTATTATATTCGTAGTGAACAGGTAATAAGGAGATAAAAAAATGGATTTTTCCAATATGACAAACTTACGCGAACTTTTGGCGGCGGGCGGACCGATTTTAATTCTACTGCTCTTGCTGTCTGTGTATTCTATTTCAATTATTTTGGAACGCTTTTTTAAATTGCGCTCCACTATTTCGCTTTCCCGCAAATTAATGGCGTACTGCCGCCACCCGCTCCGCTCGGAAAATTACCAAAAGGTGGAGGACGCCTGCCGCAAGGAAGTCGTCAAAAATACGCCTGCGGCCGCACTTATTTTGCGCTTGGTGCAGGAACGCAACCGCCCGCAAGCGGAACTGGAAAAAATTGCGGGCAGCGTGATTGACTGGGAAGTTACCAAGTTACAACGCCGCCTGACCATTTTGGGCACCTTGGGTAGTATTACGCCCTTTATCGGTTTGTTCGGTACGGTTATCGGCGTGATGCACGCATTTAAAGATTTAGCCGCCAACACCGCCACCAGCGCGGGCGCCTCCGTAGTGGCCGCCGGTATTGCCGAAGCGTTGGTAAACACCGCCGCCGGGCTTTTTGTGGCCGTTCCCGCCGTAATTGCGTACAACTATTATTTGTCTAAAACCAATTACTTTGCCAAGGAACTTGAAAATATCGCCGATGAAATTATTTACCGCCGCGGCGACGTGGAAGAATTTTAACCTATGCGCACACACAAAACCAGAACCGTAATGGCGGAAATCAATATGGTGCCGTTTATTGACATCACATTGATTTTGCTGATTATTTTTATGGTAATGAGCCCAATGCTGGTGCAAATGCAACTGACGGTGGATTTGCCCAAATCCAAGGCCATTAACACGCAGGCGGAGGACGACGTCATCCGTATTGAAGTTACGCGCGACGGCACCATTACCGTAATGAACAAAAAACTGACGCTCAAAAATTTGGAGCGCGAGTTGATTTTGCGCTTGGGTAAAGCAAATAAAAAGACGATTCTCGTCCAGGCCGATAAAGACGTACCGATACAGCAGGTGGTGGACGTCTTTGACGTAGCCAAAAAGTTAGGCGCGGCCAAGTTGGGAATCGGGGTACTTTCTAAAAACTGATGAACCGCTATTTTGCTATATCCGGCGGACTGCACGTTTTAGCCGCCTTATTCTTGCTTTTGATATTGGCTCCTTCGGCTAAGAAGGCGTCCGCTACCTATACGATTGATTTTATCGGCAGCGGCAAGGTGGTTGCCACCACAGGGCAGGAAGCCGCGGCGCCAAAAGCGCCCAAGGCCGCTGTGCAAGCCCCGGCCGTAGCCAAAGAGGCCCAGCCCAAGGCCGAGCCTGCCAAAACGGCTAAAAAGGCTTATGCCTCCAAAAGCGAAATTACCACCAAAAAGCAACCCGCCAAAAAGGCCCAGCCGGCTGCCCCGTTAGCCGCGCCCAGCGTATTGGACGATGCACAAGAGGGGGGACAATCTGCCGAATCTTCCGAAGCCGCCAAAGAAGGCCAATTCGCAGGCGGTAATATCCAAACCGATTTTGCCAACTTTCCTTATCCTTGGTACATTACCCAGGTGAGAAATTCCCTCTGGATTGAGTGGGAAAAACGCCGCCCCGCGGGCAATACCCTGTCGGCCTTGGTGTCTTTTGCCATTGCGCGCGACGGAAAAATTAAAAATTTACAGGTAGAACGCAAATCCGGCGATGATACCTTTGACTTTGCCGCCTCTTCCGCCGTAATCAACGCCGGGCCCTTTGCGCCGCTGCCGATGTATTACGAAAAAGACGAACTCACCGTAAGCGTGGAGTTCAAACAGGAGAAATAATATGAACGGATGGCAGCGCTTTGCCGTACTGATTATTTGTTGTTTTGCTATTATGGTTTTGTATCCCGATTTTGGCGCCTCGGGCTGGACGTTTATCGGGATGGCGGTAGCGATGTGGACGGGGGTAATCGTCATTTTGTCTATCGTATCCAATTTATTTGGCCTGTATAAATTGGAAAGTTTAAATAAACTGATTTTCTTTGTGCTTACTTGTGCAATTATGTATTCCTTATTGTGGTATTTCCCGCAAGAGGATAAAGTTACGCCGATTAACAAAATAAAATATGGTGAAATCCCCACCAAGGCCGATATTGACCGTGGCTTAAAGCGGTTTACCTTTAATTTTGACTTTGTCCGCCGCAACGCCCGCAGAAAGGAAAACTTTACCAACCAGGACATAGACGAAAAGGCTATTAAAAAGGAAATCAAAAAGACGGTTTCCCAAAAGACGGATGAACTGGTGGATAAACTGGATATTCAGGTGGACTAACGTATGAAGAACACGATTTTAATTACCGGCGGAAATGGTTTTATCGGCCGCGCCTTGACTGATAAACTGTTGCAGGAGGGGTACAAGGTGCGTATTGTTACTCGCCGCACGCCTAAACAACAACCCGCCAACCCGGCGGTAACCTTAGTGCAGGCCGATTATAGTGATGTGAAATCCTTGGAAAAGGCCTTGTCCGGCTGCGAGGGCGTGTTCCACTTGGCGGCGGCTATTTTTGGCTTTAACCGCGCGGATTTTGAGCAGGCAAATGTCTTGGCCACGCAAAATGTGGTGGCGGCCGTAAATAATACGCCGGAAATCAAAACCTTTGTACACGTTTCCAGTTTGGCGGCCAGCGGTTATGCCGCGGATAAAGACCATCCGCGCACCGAGGATATGGAGCCGAAGCCTGTGTCCGATTACGGCATTACCAAACTGGGGGGGGAGAAGGCCGTTAAAACGCTCCGCCCGGGCGTAAAATGGACGATTATCCGCCCGCCGATTGTCTATGGCAAGAACGATTCCGGCGTGTCTAAAATCGCGCTGTGGGTCAAACGCGGCCTAATGGTGAATACGTCGGGCAACGGATATTTCAGTTTTGTGCACGTTTCCGACTTGGTGGAAGCCCTGTGGCAGGCGTTTATCCGCCCCGAAACGGATAAAGAGACGTATTTTATTACGGAAGAGGCGTTTTACCCGTGGGACTATTTTATCACGCAAATGGCCCGCGCGATGAATTGCCATAAACCCTTTATGCCGTCTGCCCCCAAGTGGATGATGCGTTTGGCGGCGTGGGTGTATGAACTGGCGGCCCGTATTACGGGGGCGCAGCCGGCCTTAAATTATGACAAGGTAACCGAAGCCACTATCCCCGGCCATTGGATTTGCTCAGGCAAAAAGTGGCAAACGCTGACGGGGCAGAAGTTTACTCCGCTGGCTGAGGGCTTAAAAAAGAGTTTTTAATTTGTCCGCCGGGCGGCGTTCTGTATAGGTAAAAAATAAGGGAAAAACGCGGCCCGCGGATAAATTAGGAAAAATTTGTAAAATTTTGTTATAATATAGAGGTTGACGGTAATATTACCGTTGGCGCAAATTTTGGAGAGGTGGCTGAGAGGCCGAAAGCGGCGGTTTGCTAAACCGTTATACGGGTTAATTCCCGTATCGAGGGTTCGAATCCCTCCCTCTCCGTGGAATTAAAAACCCCGCGCAAGCGGGGCTTTTTTTTGTACAATAAGAATAACTAATAAAATTTAATGTAGGGAGAAAAAAGATAGCCCGCAACGGGCACAAATAATTTTTACTGTTTTTGGGATCCTACTGCAAGAGTAGGATAGCTGTTGGGAAAACCAATATCTAAGCTCACCAAAAACAGCCGATTAGAAGCACAAAAGCAAAGGAAGTCATGAGCCTTTCGCTTTTGTGCCAAATGCTACCTGCTGTCCTTGCGATGGCAGGTAGATGCGGCTGTTTATCGCTGGGGCTGAGCTTAGACCTAGACTAAACAGCCGTTTTTCTTTTTCCGATACTATCCTCTTTTCTTTCGGATTCCGCCCCTATTTTATGACGGAACGAAAGGAACAACAAATCAAAAGTGAAAGACGCGTGGCCGACTTTGGCGAAGTGCTTACCGCACGGCGCGAAGTAGAGGCTATGCTGGATCTTGTTAAAAACGAAGCGGAACGTATAGACAGCCGCTTCTTAGAGCCTGCCTGCGGTACGGGTAACTTCCTTGTCGCCATATTGGAGCGTAAACTCAAAACATTACAGGCACGCTACCGCACCAAACAAGCAGATTTTGAGGCCCAATTGCTATCCGCATTAGGAAGCATCTACGGCATTGACCTATTGGAAGACAATGTGAAAGAATCCCGCCAACGACTTTTTGAACTGGCCGTACAGGCGTATCAAGATTCCCTGCGCAAAAAACCAGATGAAACCTTTCAAAACCTTATTCGCTTTGTTTTAAGCAAGAACATCCAGCAGGGTGATTCTTTAAATGGCCTAGATAAAATAATTTTTACACAATGGAGCCTGATCGGGTACACCGTCAACCGCGAAGAATACTCCCTTTCCCAAATGAACCAAGAGGGAGACATTAGCAATTTACCTTTGTTTTCTGTCTGTGAAAATGAGCAAAAGGAACCCATCTTTATTCCCAAGCCTTTGCGTTCTTTCCCGCCTGTACATTACCGCAAATTATTGGAGGAAACCAAATGACCTTCTTAAAAGAACTGCATAAGCCGGACATTTTGGACTGTATAGCCCACTTATCTTCCGATGAAGTATTTACGCCACCCAAACTGGTAAATGAAATGCTGGATATGCTTCCGCCTGTCCTATTTCAAAGTACGGAAACAAAGTTTTTGGATCCTGGCTGTAAGTCCGGCGTGTTCTTGCGGGAAATTGCCAAGCGGTTAATTGAAGGAGAAAAAGAACTTATCCCAGATTTGGAAAAGCGAATTTACCATATTTTTACTAACCAATTGTATGGTCTCGCTATTACAGAACTTACCGGGCTTTTGGCGCGGCGTTCCGTTTATTGTTCCAAAAATGCAAACGGCAAATACTCCATTTGCCCGTTTAGCACGCCAGAGGGAAACATTGCCTATACGCGTATGGACCATATTTGGCATAACGGCAAATGCGCCTTATGCGGGGCCAGCCAAAGCCAGTATGACCGTGGCGATATTTTGGAAAACCACGCGTATAGTTTTATTCACTGTAACGAAGAATACAACCCAACACTTTTTAAGAGGTTAAAAGATATGAAATTTGATGTAATTATTGGAAATCCCCCGTATCAATTAAGCGACGGCGGTGCGCAAGCAAGTGCCAGCCCAATTTATCAACTATTTGTGGAACAAGCCAAACGCCTAAATCCCCGCTACCTCACTATGATTATTCCTTCGCGCTGGATGACGGGTGGCAAGGGCTTAGATATTTTCCGGAAAACAATGATTCACGATAAGCATTTCAAAACATTGCACGACTTTGCGGATTCTAATGAGTGTTTTAGAGGAGTAGATATTAAAGGTGGCGTGTGTTATTTTTTGTGGACACGAGATTCTGAACAAGAGTGTGATATTTATCGGCATAATGATTTAGGAGTATCTCACTCTAAAAGATACTTGGCAGAACCCGATGATGACATTTTTATTCGTGAAAATACGCTGATTACAATCAAACACAAAGTGCAGATTTTACGAGAAAAGACTCTGGATTTGATTGCATCTCCTGCTAAATTATATGGTTTACGAGGAGATGCAATCAAATCCAGAGAAAAATACAATTTACCTCCTATGTTTGATACCCCAATAAAAGGAGGGTATACATTGCTGGGATTAGATGATAAATTAAAAAGGGTTTATAGATATCTTCCTTCGGACTATCCCTTTACAAAAACAGAGGGATTAAATAAATATAAGATTTTTATTTCCGAAAGTTATGGTTGTGGTGAAATCGGTGAGATTCCTGCTACGCCAGTTCTGGCTACGCCAGGAATGTTGTGTACGGAAACTTTTATTCAAATTGGGCCTTTTAACAATGAAAACGAAATGAAAAATTGTTATGGTTACATAAAAACAAAATTTTTTAGGGCCTTGGTGGGTATTCGCAAACAAACCCAGCACGCAACGCGAACAGTGTATAAATATGTGCCCATACAGGATTTTACGCAAGAGTGGACAGATGAAAAACTCTACAAAAAATATGGCCTTTCCCAAGAAGAAATTAACTTTATAGAGTCAATGATTAAACCGATGGAATAGGAGAACTCTATGCCTGAATTATTAAACAGTCATAAAATTCCTAAGATTTATGTCTATACGGAACCGCAATATAAAACCGCGGAATGGGAAGGCAAGCGTAAGGGGCAGGGATTCCTAAAAATAGGGTTTACTACCGGAAACGTGGAAAACCGTATCCGCCAACAATTCCCAACCAATAAACCAGTGGATAATCCCTTTGAAATTCTGCTGGAAGAGGTGGCTATCCGCAAGGACGGAACCTTTTTTACCGATAAAGACGTGCACCGTATTCTGCGCAAAAATGGAGCGGAAGAACGCACTACACAGGGTAAGCATACAGAATGGTTTGAATGTACCTTGGAAGAAGTGGAACAGGCCCTTTTTGCCGTTAAAAACCATAAAACAACCTTTACCGAACGCCGAATGGATTTTGCTATGCGGCCGGAACAGGCACAGGCCGTAAAAGTTACCAGCGAATACTTTAAAAACTTTTCTTACGAACGGGAACACAAAACGCCGCACTTTCTGTGGAATGCCAAAATGAGGTTTGGTAAAACCTTTACGGCCTATCAATTAGCCAAAAAAATGGGCTGGAAGAAGGTGCTTGTGCTTACTTTTAAGCCAGCCGTGCAAAACTCGTGGGAAACTGATTTGGTAAATCACGTGGATTTTGCAGATTGGCAATTTGTTTGCCGTACGGGTACGCAATATAAAGACATTGATCCCAAAAAGCCGTTTGTATGGTTCGCCAGTTTCCAAGATGTACTGCAAAAAACGGATGCGGGGGGAATTAAACCGCGTAATGAAGAGATTCACTGTATAAACTGGGATTGCATTATCTTGGATGAATACCATTTTGGGGCTTGGCGTGATAGTGCCAAAGATCTGTACGATGCCGAGGATAAAGCCGAACAAAAAAAGCAGGCCGGAGACGGTTTGGAATACTACGATGAAGAGCAAATGCCCCTAACAACCAGTGCCTATTTATACTTATCCGGCACGCCGTTCCGCGCATTAAATAACGGGGAATTTTTGGAAGACCAAATCTTTAACTGGACTTATACCGACGAACAACGCGAAAAGAATAACTGGAATGAAAAACAAGGGGAAAACCCATACCTGGAACTTCCGCAAATGGTAATGATGACCTACCAAATGCCCGAGGAAATACGGTCCATTGCCTTATTGGGCGAATACAACGAGTTTAATCTGAACGAGTTTTTTAAAGCAAAAGAGGAAGGGGGCCTTTGTAAGTTTGCGCACGAAGCGGAGATCGTCAATTGGCTGAACTTGCTCCGCGGACAGTATAAACCCAGCACATTAGATGAACTTAAAATCGGCAAGAAGCCACCGATGCCCTACTCCGATATCCGTTTGATTAGCGCGTTAAGCCATACATTTTGGTTTTTACCATCGGTGGCTAGTTGCAAAGCAATGGGGGACTTGCTCCAAAAACATCCGTTTTACAAAGAATATAAGGTGATTGTCTGTGCCGGAAATGAAGCCGGAATGGGGGTTGAGGCCTTGGAACCTGTAAGAAGAGCCATAGGAAACGGTTTTGATACAAAGACCATCACCTTGTCCTGCGGAAAACTTACCACGGGGGTTACGGTACCGGAGTGGGGCGGTATCTTTATGCTACGCAATACATCTAGCCCAGAAACTTACTTTCAAGCGGCCTTCCGCGTCCAATCCCCTTGGACAGTTAAAAATCCGGACAGCGTGAACCCAAACGAAAAGAAAATTGTAAAAGATACCTGCTATGTGTTTGACTTTGCACCGGATAGGGCGTTAAGCCAAATTGCCGAATATAGTGCCCGCCTAAATGCCAATAGCAAAGAATCACCAGAAAAGCGTGTAGAGGAATTTATCCATTTCCTGCCGGTGCTTTGTTATGATGGCAGCACAATGGAACTAATCAATGCCAGTGAACTGCTAGATTTGGTAATATCCGGAACGGCTTCCTCTATGTTGGCGCGCCGTTGGGAAAGTGCCCTGCTGGTAAATGTGGACAACCCGACCTTGATCAAACTAATAGAAAATGATAAAGCGATGGAGGCTTTATCCCGCATTGAGGGATTCCGCAATTTAAATAAGGACATTACAACGCTGGTAAATAAGTCCGAAGCACTTAAAAAAGCAAAGCAAGAAAACAAAGAAGACCTTTCAAAACAGGAAAAAAAGCAACTTACTCAGGAAGAAAAAGAAATTAAGTCCAAACGTAAAGAAATACAGGAAAAATTGCTTAAATTTGCTACCAGAATCCCTGTGTTTATGTATTTAACAGACTACCGGGAACAAACACTACGAGATGTAATTACCCAGTTGGAGCCGGAACTGTTCCAAAAGGTAACGGGGCTAACCATACCAGATTTTGAATTGTTGGTTAGTATTGGTATTTTTAATGAGCAGATTATGAACTCGGCTGTATTTGCTTTTCGGCGTTATGAAGAAGCAAGTTTATCCTATACTGGTTTGACCAAGCACCAAGAACTGCTGGTGGGTGGGTTTAATACTAAATTGCCACGAATAGAAGTGGAAAATCTGGGAAGGTAAAATATGGTGAGCTTTTATCAACGGCATTATAAGGTGGGGGAAACCCCTATCTTTTTGCGGGGGATATGACAAAAGGAGTGGGGAAAAAGTGGCATATGGGGGATTTTCTCAGATTTTATGGCGGGGCCCCCTTTTTGGGGGGAATCTAGGTTACACCCTTATAAGTCATTTTTCTTTTAATTTTTACCCCCTTTTCTACTCGTCAGGCGTTTACTCTATTGGGTAACTTCGGCCTTATAGATTTTCCTCTTATTCTTTACGATGTGCCTCTTGTTTTTTCTTCCCCTTTATCCCCTTTTCTCTTTGGACGTGTACCTTCGTTGTTTTTTGCCTTTTAAATAGCCTATTTTCCTCAACTAAACGGGTTTTGCTTTGCTCTTAAATAAGGCTCGTAATATAATTTTCTACATCTTTTGCCCTATTTTATGTGGTGCCCTCATATAGCATTGTTGCCCCAGAAGAACGCGCCCTAATAGACGAATATTGTCGCTTTACGGTGGGTGCTCTCTGTGGGCGGGTAAATTATAGGGACAAAAGGTCTATTTGCTAACAAAACTACCCTTAATCTCTACGGTACATAACTTTTTGCCCCTCCCAAACGACCCAAACGACCCAAACGACCCAAACGACCTATCTCTATCTGTCTTATTCTGCTAGTTCTCTCCCTTCTTTTCTATCCTATCCTCTGCTGTTATATATTATAGACGCGTTGCTCCGGGAATCCTCGGGAAATCTGCCACCAGTATAATCTTTATTAGCCCAGCCCAGCCCAGCCCAGCCCAGCCCAGCCCAGCCTACTTCTCTTTTCTGTTGTTCCTTTATTTGAAATTTTAAAATGCGCTAAAACGCTCTATTTCAAAAAGAGGAATATATAGATACCCCTAAAAACGAAATAGAGCGTATTTTTAAAAACACTTAAAATTTAAGTATTTTTTATTTTATATCAAAAAATGCTTTCGGCGCATTAAGGTAGTCCCTCGCAGTTTTGCTTTTACCCCATATCCTAGGTACCCCAAAATCGTTTTAGGGCATTCTTCAAAAACAGGTCAAAAATTGCCTAAAAGTTAAAAAATATAAAATCAACAAAAAACATCTGTTTTTTACTGTTTTAAAAAGAGGTGGGGAAAAGGGTCCAAAAATGCTTTTTTCATAAATTTTTACTTGCCAAACAGCGCGCAGTCAGGCTGTTTTAAGATTCAAAATAAACGTTCAAAATGGGCTTTCTGTAAGCAAAAATATAGCAGATTTTTTGGACGCGTAGCAGATGGATTTTCTGCTAGAAAACAATATCTAAAATAAACATTAGTTTAGTAGAAAAAATATTTAAAATAAAAGAATAAATCAATATAATTTAATAAAAAGTATAGTTGTTTATTTTTGGAGTTTTTCTGGATTTTAATTAACATAATAAAAATTATCGTTAGTTGTATAAGCCGGACAAATAGCCCCCCAAAAGCAAAAAGGTAGCTTGGTTTTATGCCAAGTTTTTGGAAATGTTTATCCACAATTTTGCCGCGTCAGATGTGAATAAATAAGAAGCGTTTGCAAG
This sequence comes from Candidatus Avelusimicrobium stercoris, assembly GCA_002432025.1. Taxonomy (GTDB): domain Bacteria; phylum Elusimicrobiota; class Elusimicrobia; order Elusimicrobiales; family Elusimicrobiaceae; genus Avelusimicrobium; species Avelusimicrobium stercoris. The sequence goes on from DJFE01000011.1 coordinate 24,285, forward strand.
CAAAGTAAGTGTGAAAAATCTAATAATATTTACTAGAATTTGGATTTTGTGCGGGTTTGAACGTGAGAATATTAAAAACTGGCAAGAAAAATGGTAAAAATAAAAAAGACTTAAAATATAAGTATTTTTAA
>DJFE01000003.1:0-12051 GCA_002432025.1 Candidatus Avelusimicrobium stercoris
TCAAGCCCTTTACAATAAACAGCGAAAAAACAACGACAAAAACTACATTTTTTAGTCGTCATAAAAATTATGGGTCATTCTGAACTTGTTTCAGAATCTGCCTTTTGGGTTGTTGCCGTTCGGTCAAACACCAACAAACAACAAACACTTTCTTCACGCCAAAGGTGCATAAAAAAGCCCGGGGCAGAAAAACCTCTCTGCACCGGGCATAAAATAAACTTACAACAGGCCGTTATTTGAGAGCTTCCAACATCGCAGGGATTACATCATACAAATCCCCCTGCACCGCATAATTGGCCACCTTCATCATCGGGGCTTCGGCGTCCTTATTAATGGCTACAATCACGTCGGAGCCGCTCATCCCGGCCATATGCTGGATTTGGCCCGAAATACCGCACGCAATGTAAAGTTTCGGCTTTACCGTGCGGCCCGTCAAACCGATTTGGTAGCGGTAATCAATCCACCCGCTGTCCACCGGCGCGCGGGAAGCCGCCACGGCTCCGCCCAAGCGGTCCGCCAATTTTTTAAGCAATAAAAATCCTTCCGCCTTACCTACACCGCGGCCGCCGGCCACGATTACTTCGGCTTCCGAAAGGTCCAAGCCTTCGCCCTCGCTTTTAATAAACTTGATAAAGTGCGCAAGCGAGGTATATTTCGCCGCATCAAACGGGAATTTTACCACTTCGCCCGTGCGGCCAGCCTGCAAGGCGGCCTTTTCGTAAGACATCGGGCGCAAGGAACACATCTCCGGGCGCGTGTGCGCACAGGTAATAGTAGCCATTAAGTTGCCGCCAAAGGTCGGGCGCGTGGCGTGGAGTTGCCCGTCCTCTTTATTGATAACCACTTCCGTGGCATCCGCGGTCAGCCCGGTGCCCACAAACACCGCCGTCTTGGCCGATAACGAGCGGCCCATATTGGTCGCCGGGAGCAAAAACTTGTTGGGCTTATACGCTTGAATCATCCCCGTCAAGGTTTTAGCATAAATATCGTCCACATAGTTTTCCAAGGCTTTATCGTCGCACACATACACCACGTCGGCGCCGTGCTCAAACAAATCCTTGGCAAAGTGTTCCACCTGATAGCCGAGCAACACCGCGCACAATTTTTCGCCCAAATCGTCGGCCAGTTTGCGCCCGGCAGTCAAAAGTTCCAAGGCGGTGGGGCTCAATTTACCGCGCTGCGCTTCGGCAAAAATCCAAACATTTTTAAAATCTTTCATATTCGTTTATCCTTAAATATACTTGGCATCCTTTAAAATTTTAACCAAATTGGCGGCTTTTTCCTTGCCGTTGGCGCCCTCTACGGCCACGGAGCAAACCTCGCGTTTGGGCACGAACGATTTTACCACGCGGGTGGGGCAGTTCTTCATCCCCAGTTTGGTTTTATCCGCGCCGATATCGTCCGCCGTCCACTTGGTAACTTCGGCCCGTTTGGCAAGCATACGGCCCTTTACGCTTCTTACGCGCGGACTGTTGATTTCCTTTACCACGGACAGCACGCACGGGAACGGCAGTTCCACCACTTCGCTTCCGTCCTCGGTCAAGCGTTCCACGACGATAGATTTTTCTTTTACTTCCACCACTTTTTTAACAAACGCCGCGTTGGGCATTTTGAGCCAAGCGGAAATCTGCGGACCGATGTGGCCCGTGTCGCTGTCATTGGTTTGTTTGCCGCAAATAATCAAGTCCACGGGGCGGATAGCGTTAATTTTTTCAATTCCCTTGGACAAGGCATAACTGGTGGACCAAGTGTCCGAGCCCGCAAAGGCCATATCGCCCAGTTGATAGACGTAATCCGCGCCGCGGGCTACGCTGTCGCGCAAAACGGCTTCGGCTTGCGGAGGGCCCATTGTAATCACAGACACCACACCGCCTTCTTGTTCCTTTAAGGTTACGGCTTCTTCCAAGGCGTATTCGTCAAAGGGGTTCATCGCACTGGCGGCGCCGGAGCGGATTAAGCACCCGGTGGCCGGGTCAATTCTTACATTATCAGATTTGGGGGTTTGTTTAACACAGGCTACAATGTGCATAAAAGTTTACTCCTCGTCGCCTTTGGCGGCGTATTCTTTAATAAGCGCCGTGATGATTTCGTTCTTTTGAATATGCACGGTGCCCTCGTAAATTTGGGTAATTTTGGCGTCGCGCATATACTTTTCCAGCGGGAAATCGCGCATATACGCCACCCCGCCGCAAAGCGTTACGCACTCGTCGGCCACTTCCATAGCCACGTTGGAGCAGAACAACTTGGCCTCGGCGCTGTATTTGGTCCAGCGCGCGCCCTTTAATTTTTTCAGTTCGTCGTGTACCGTGGTACCGTTAGCCAAAGCGTTTTTGACGGCAGGCAAATATTCCGTATCCATACGGTGCGTGAGCGAATACACCAGCGCGCGGCCGGCTTCGGTCTTAGCGGCGAGTTCCGCCACCTTGTGGCCCAACGCCTGGAACGTGATAATCGGCTGGCCGAACTGCTTGCGCGTGCGCAAATAGGGAATCGTCTCGTCCAGCGCGCCCTGCGCAATGCCTACGGCCTGCGCGGCCACACCGGGGCGGGAATAGTCCAAGGTTTCCTGCAAATAGAGCAGTCCGCGGCCCTCGCTGCCCAACAGGTTGGCTTTCGGTACGCGGACATTTTCAAAAATCAGTTCATAAGTGGGGTTAGAGCGGATACCCATTTTTTCCTCTTTTTTACCAAAGGAAAAACCGGGCGTGCCCTTTTCAATAACTAGCAGCGAAATACCGCGCGCCCCGCGGGCCGGGTTGGTATTTACGGCTACGGTGTAAAAATCGGCTTCCTTACCCGTGGAAATAAAGTGCTTGGTACCGTTTACCACATAAAAATCACCGTCCTTAATGGCGGTAGTTTTGAGGGCGGTAGCGTCGGATCCGGCTTCGGGTTCCGTCAACGCAAAGGCCCACAGCTTTTTGCCGGAAGCCAAATCGGGGCACCAGCGTTCGCGCTGTTCCTTGGTGGCGGCTAAAAACATCGGGATTGCGCCCAAGGCACTCGTACCCGGCGTTAAAGCAAGCCCGGCACACACGCGCGAAAGTTCTTCAAACGCCATAGCCAGGCAGGTAATCCCGCCGCCGAGTCCCCCGTATTCTTCGGGCAGCCACAGCCCCATAATGCCGGATTTTTTATATTCTTCCAGCATTTCCTTGGAAAACTGTTCCTTCGCGTCCATTTCGGCACGCAGGGGTTTTAATTTCTTTTGGGCCAGTTCCCGGGTTGTATTGAGAACTTCCTGCTCCATTTCGTTAATTGCGTAATCCATTATTTATCTCCCTGAGTAAATTTTTTGGCGGGTTTGCGGTAGCGGCGGCGGAAAAAACGCCGTTTGCCGCCGTTCTTTTTTGTGGGCGGAACCAAACTGCGGTACAAGCGTTCCTGCTTTTTAACCATTGTGGAAGCCGTAAATTCCGAAAAATCGCGGTGGTCAATCGCGGCTTCAAAGCGTTCGCGCAAGGCGGCGTGACGCAACAGCACCTTTAACTTATCGGCAAAGGTGTTAATGTCGTTGGGTTTTACCAAGAAGCCCGTCTTGTTGTTGGTAATCACCTCGCCGATACCGTCCACGTCGTAGCAGACGGCGGGCACGCGCATCGCCATCGCTTCCAACAGCGACATCGGCAGCCCCTCGCGCAAGGACACGCTGGCATACACGTCGCTAATGGCCAACAGTTCCAAAGCGTCGCTTCTCCACCCGGGGAAGAGCACCTGCTTTTCAATCCCCAAGTTTTTAGCCAAATTTTCAGCCGTTTCTTTCAGCGGTCCCTCGCCCGTAAAAATGAAATAGACGTTCTTCATTTGGCTGAGCACCTTGTAAGCGGCCAGCACAAAATGAATCGGGTTTTTAAGCGGTTTAAAGTTCGCCAGCGCCAATACCACCTTGGCATTGGCCGGAATTTTTAAGGAGGCCTTTTTGGCGGCCGGGTCAAATTTTAGGGGCAAAATGGGGTTAAAATTAATCCCCGCGCGGATGAGTTCCGTCCGCACGCCCTTGCCAATGCCCAGTTGCTTGGCTTCGGCGGCGTTGCGGCGGGAAACAAACACGAGTACGTCGGTAAAGCGCGCGCAGAATTTTTCCACCGCCACAAAGAATTTGAACCGTCTTTCGCCGTGTTCCTTGGCAAAGCCCAATCCGTGGAAGGTGTGAACCACCTTGGCCTTGCGCCAGAACAAACGCGCGGCAATACGCCCCAGCACGCCCGCTTTGGGGGCGTTGGTGTGCACGATATCGGGTTTCACTTTACGCAAAATGCGGCCCATTTGCCACACGGCCCACATATCGTGGAACACATAGCGCGGGCGGATATCGTGGCGCAAGGCGGATATAAAAAATACGCGGCTCGTGTCGTTTTTGAGTTTAAAATCCAGCCGTCCGCCGGGGCCCGCCGCCAAATACGTATCAAACTGTTGCTTATTGATGGTTTTTAGCGTAGTCAGCACGCTGGCTTGCGCGCCGCCCTGGTCCATACGGGTAATAAAGTACAGAATTTTTGTCTTTTCCATTTAATTAATCGTCCCTGTGGTGGTATTTAAGATACGGGCGTTGGGGAAGTAATATTTAATAATTCCTTTATAATCCATACCTTTCTTGGCTAAACCGTCCGCGCCCTGCAAGCACAGCCCATACCCAAGCCCCGTGTCATAACCGCGCACCAAGACGCTTTTGATATTTTTGCCCTTGTAGAGCGGAACAATATCAAACAGGTTGGAGCGCATCGTGCCGGCGCTTAAAATAAACGCGGCTTCCTGCGGGGTTTTGGCTTCGTACGAACCTTTGCTGCCTTCAAACCGTATGGACAAAATGCGCCCGTTAGGCGTTAGCGAAGTAGGCGTAATGGCGCGCAATTTGCCGATATTTTGTTTGTAGGCGATACGGTTTTGAATCTCTTTTCCGTCGTAAACATACATCCATTTAATACCGGACCATTGGGTCGGGTCCTGCGGGCGGGAAAATAAATCCGCCGGCGGGTTAGATAAAAGATATTTGCTTACGTTGGCGGGCGAGAAAATATAGCCCGGTTTATCCGCGGTGTTTTGGATTTGGTCCGCGGACAGGACGCCGCAATCATCGTACGAGCCCGCCTGCGCCTGCGTGAGGCGGATTTTGGCGGACTCTTTGGAGGCGTCCAAAAGCGTTTTAAAGATAAGGTTAATCCCTTTAAACTTAAAATCGGTATCGTTATCGGTAATAAAATAGGGCTCGTTTTTATGCTCTTCCGCCGCCTGCAACAGGGCCGAGCGGAGCACTACGGCAAAGGCTTCCAACGCCGCCGGATGCGTAATGCTCTGCACGCGGGAGGCCAGCAAAGCCGGGATTAAATCTTCGGCGTTTGAATTATTAATAAGAATAAACCCGTCCGAAGCAGGCACAACAATAAGTTCTCCCTGCAATTCTTTATCGCTCAAATCCGCCGCAAAAATATTTTCGGCCTGCGCGTTTTTGATAAGCAAGGTTCTCTCCGGGTGCACGAGCGAAACGGTGAACGGGCGTTTGGCGGAAAATTCAATATGCCCCTTGGCGTTTTGCAAGTCCACGCCGCCCGTTTGCGGGTTAAAAACAATCTGTTTGTCTATGTAAGACGGCACGCGCAGCACTTCGCCCAGTTTTTCGTCCGATACTACCGCCGTGCCCGAGGGTTGAAAAGAAATCGCCTGCAATTTTTGCGGCACTTGTTCGCGGTTTGCGTAGAGTGCCATTTTGATTTTGGGCGAGGGCGTAGAAGGAAGTTCGTGCACAATAGGCTGGTCCAAGCGCAAATAGAACAGATAATCAATGCTCTTGTTGCCGAACTCCTTGGAATATTTGGCGATTTTTTTGGCCAGTTGTTTATTATCCGGGTCCAAACTGTACAAGGTGGCGTAATACTGCCAAGAGCGGAGTTTGTTTTTATCTTTTTCGGATAATTTGGCAAAAAGTTCCGCGGCGGCATAGTTCTTGCTGTCGTGCGTTAAGGCCTGTTGCAAAAACACGGGGGCCAAATGGCGCGAAGCCTTCATTTCCGAGGCTATTTTGCCCAACATATACGACACAAACGAAATATTATACGGGTTAGCCGTGTATAAGTATTGCCACTCGGCGGCGGATTTCTCTTTATTTCCGCTTAAATACCACGCCAGCGCATTTCCCGTTTTGGAAGAAGAGACATATTCAAAATCGGCGGTAAGGTACATTAAATCGTCAAACGATTTGCGCGCTTTTTTATACTTGCCCGCGGCTAAATACGTCCAGCCGCGCGTAAGTTCCATAAAGGGGTCATCCGGGTTTAATTCGCACGCGCGGTTGATATACGATAAAGCCTGCTTGACGAGCCCGCGCTGTAAGGACAAAACGGACAGTTCCAAATTGGCCGCGGCGGCCAGTTTTTTATCGGCGGCGTTTTCAAAGGTTTTATAGGAAAAATAACACTCGTCCATTTCCCCCGCCGCGCACTTTTGGGCCACTTCTACCAGTTCCGGCGGCAAGGAATAATTCAACACGCTTTTATGCAGGATAGTTTCGTTTAGTTTACTGTCGGCGTGCTTGGCGGCCAACGAAGATTTGCTGATCGTCTGCGCCGGCTGGGCGGCAGTATCCGCCGCTGTGGTTTGCGCCAACGCCGTACCCAAGCCAAACAGCACAAAAAAGCCCGCAAAAAAAGTATGTTTTCTCATATACAAATTATACCAAATACAGTGCCCTAGCGGGCCGCACCTTGCAGGCCGCACCCTGCGGGCGGCAGATTTTCCGCGCTCTTTTGATTAATAGAGCCACACTGTTTTGGCAATGTTGCCCCCAAACGAAAAAGTAAAACAACAGATCCCCGACTAAAACACTCGGGGATGACGGCAAAAAGGCCGTTATAAAAATTGGGGTCGTCCTGAACTGGCGGCCCGCAGGGTTTTCAGGACCTACCGATTGTGTAGTTAGTTGTTGTCGTCATCCTGGAAAGTCGTAGTCCAGGATCTGTCGTTATAAAATAAGGATTAGATACTGGAACGCTCCTCGCCAGCAAACCTTCCAGTATGACTTTTATTTTTACAAACGACCAACAACCCAAGCGGTAGATTCTGAAACAAGTTCAGAATGACCTCTATTTTGATAACAACTACTTCCCCACCCCGGAGAACCGCACCAAAAGAAAAATTCGCATTAACCACAAAAACCCCGGGGGAAAAGAAATCCTCCGGGGTAAAAAATGAGCCACAACTTAACTTATTAATAAATGGAATTCCATTGGCGGGTGGTGAACGAAAATTCCACCCGGCGGTTGGTTCTCCGTCCGTCGCTGGAATTATCCAGCGTCAGCGGTCTGTCCTTGCCGTAGGAGTGAATACGGATGCGCTCCGCATTTACCCCGCGGCTGACCAAATAGGCCTTCATCGCCGCGGCGCGGGAAGCCCCCAGCCAATAGTTGTATTCAGCCGTACCCAACACGTCGGTATGGCCTTCTACAATCAAATGCAGAGACGGTTTGTCCTTCATTACGTTGGCGACCTTATCCAAAAAAGGATAGGCGTATTCCGGCGGGCGGATGGAGTCAAATTCGTAAGTAATCGCAGGCAGGCGCAGGGTTTTAGCCATACGGGCTTCGCTCTGGTTATAGAGTTTTTCGTTCTTTTTGGCTTGCTCATCAATCACCGGGTCGCGCTTGGCGGGACGCGGAATATCCTCGTCGTTCTTTTGGGATGACGCGCACGCAAATAACGCCGCAGAACATAAGAATAATAAAAAGGTTCTTAATTTCATATAAAAATCCTCCTGTTTTGATTATAGCAAAAGCGCGCCCGGCGCGGATAATTTTTATTTTCACACGCGTTATCCACACGCTGTGGACAACCTGTGGATAACTCCCCCGCTACTCTACACTTATCCCCCCAAAAAGGCTTTTTTTCGGGTTCTGGGTGCGCGCGGTTTTCACACCTTGTGGATAAGTCCGTTTTTCTGTGGATAACTTACCCTTTGTATAGGGGGATAAAATAAAAAAACCGATTTTCCCCGTCGGGGATTTGAAAAACGCCCCCTTTTGCTTATTTTTTAAACTTTTTCAAAAAACTGTTGACAAGTTTACTTTTTTTTGCATAAAAAGCCCTTTTTCGGGCATTTTTATTGTTTTTTAAGCGTAATTTTTGTGGAAAACGTGATTTTATCCACACCGCCCTGTATTTTTACGCTCCCGATCTCCGCCCCGGGCAGCATTTCCAAGGTGCCAAGCCCCGCGTTCCAAGTTAAATACGGCGGACTAAACCGCACCACAGGCGGAACATAATCAAACAAAAAGCCACCCTTTAAACGCGCTTTTACGCGCAGGGCAACTGCACCGCCCGGCGTCAATTTAGCGTCCGACACGCGGGCCTCCAAACGCTTTAAAGCCGCTTTATTGGGGGCCGAAAACAAATACCCAAGCGGCAACGCGCTAAACCAATCTTTGTTATCCCCCCGGTACGACAGCGCAAAATCGCGCCCGTAGGCTTTTTTATTCCGCTCCAAAGACGCTTGCGCCGCGGCCAGTTCGCTTTGGCTTCCCGCTACAAAAACGCGCGCGGACGGAGTAAATTCACCCCAGTTTCCCGCTTCGGCACCCGGCGAAAAAAGCGCGAGCGCGCCAAACAAATTAGGCTTATAAAAAAGTTCCTTGGCCACCTTGGAGGCCTTGTCCCCCTGCACGGCCAGCACGCGGCGGTTGGGCGCGGCCAGCGTTAAATAATTGGTATCAATGTACGGCACCAACTCGCGCGATAAAAAGCGCACGATTTTGTCCGCCTCTTTATAATCTTCCTCTTCAAAATTTACCGTCACCGTCAGCACCTGTTCCTTGGCGGCCAAGGCGTGGCCGGCTTCGGCCTGTTTGGGGCCGGGGCCAAACAAATACACCACGGGGTAACGCTTGGAAAGCGGCACAAATTCCTCAGGCAGAAAAACGGTAAGGGTATAATCAGAACCCATAATTTCGGACGGGAAATGCACAAAGGTTTCGCGCCCGGGGTTAATAATCAGGCGGGACTCCTCCGCCCGGCAAACGCCTGCGCAAAGCAGGCAGACCAGCAAAAGAAATAATTTTTTCATAGGGGTATTTTACCATATCCCCTAGGCCGGGGCCTAATTTTTATTGGGTCCAAAGACCCTTGTTTGCGCCCAAAGAAACAGGTATTCTATTAATGTATAAGAATAATGAACTTGTGGGGTAACTATGAAAAATCAAACCAATCTGCGCTTTTTGCTGGCGCTGGGCGGAACGAAGATTGTCGTGCTGAAAGAAGCGGACAACTTGCGCTTTTACGCCAATAAAGAAAAGAACCGCTTTAAAGGCGGCGAAAACGCCGAACGCTTGCTGGAAGCCTTTGCCGCAAATTAATTTTTTCTCCTCCTCCTTTCCCCGGGCCCCGCGTCCGGGGTTTTTTATGGTCCGGCCCGCGCGTATATAATGGTATAATAACAATATGAAAAAACACCTTTTACTAGCGGCCCTTTTGTGCGCCGCCTTATCGGCTTCGGCCCAAAACTCCTTGCAACAGGCTCTGCCTCTCTTGCAAAAAAATAACCGCACCGCGGCGGAAAACCAGCGCGTATTGCAACTTTTCCGCTCGTCCAAAGACCCGGACACCGTTTTTGCCGCCGGGGCCAGCTTGGTTAAAAATCCGCCCGCCAAGGCGCAGGAACCCGCCCTTTTTAACTTGGTTTTGAAGAACGACGACGCGCTCAAACAAACCTTTGCCGCCGTTATTATTACGGCTATGGGCGCGGTGTATGAGGAATTAACCCCCGTTTTGCAAAACGCCCTGCAAAGCAAAGACCTTGTTTTGCGCGCGTACGCCGCCGGGGCTTATGGCATTATCAACCCCAACGACCAAAACTATGCGCTGGATATCGTGCGCCTGTACGCCTACGACCCGGCCTTTGCGGTACGCTCTTTAAACGTGCTGACGGACGACACCAAGGCGCAACTAAAATATTTAAAGCAGGCTTCTGCCTCGGCTGATGATACCACGCGCGCCGCGGCCGCCGCTTGGCTGACCACCCTGCACAGCGAAGGCGCCGCCAAGCAACTTTTGAAAATGGCCAAGACGGAAACCGTGCCCTCGGTGCAAAGCCAAATTGCCACCGGGCTTGCCAAAAACCGGGATTACACCTTGTCCGCCACCGCCAAAGAACTCCGCCGCGATTACAATTCCCCCACTTCGGCCACCTATGCGCTGGCACTCGGGTTTATGACCGGCAACGCCGTAGATACCGTCCGCCAAGGGCTGTTAAGCACCAACAAGAACGAGCGTATCAACGCCGCCCGCGCCGCCGCGTATATGGCGGGCGTATTATCCAACCCGAACGCGTTTACCTACACATCGGACAGAGCCTTTGATACTGGGCTTTTAAAAAGTTTAATTCCGCAATTAAAGGTGCTTGCGCAGACGGGCGATGAAAATGTACGCATTTACGCACAAAACGCGCTTACGCAAATTGAAAAATTAATGAACTGATATGCAACAACCTATTATTAAAGCCAAAAAGTTGGACCCGCGCGCATTGCTTCCGCACCGCGCGCACGCGACGGATTCGGGCGCGGATTTATTCGCCCTGGAACGCACGGTTTTGCCCGCGCACACGGTGGTAAAAGTTCGCACCGGGATTGCCGTAGAACTGCCGGAAAACACCTCGGGCATTATCTGGGGTAAAAGTTCGGTAGAAAGCAAGGGCATTAAGGCTATGGCCGGGCTCGTAGATGCGCCGTACCGCGGCGAACTGCTGGTGTGTATGTACAACTTAAACGGCAGCGAATTTGTCTTTGAAGCCGGGCAAAAGGTGGCGCAACTGGTGGTTTTTCCCACGCTGTACCCGTCGTTTGAAGAGGCCGCCGAACTATCGGACACTACCCGCGGAACGGGCGGCTTTGGCAGTACGGGCGCCAAATAAGGTAAGTTTTAGATAAAAAACACCCCGGGCGAAATTCCCCGGGGTGTTTTTTAATTTACCAATTCTTTACACATTGATAAGTGCACAACCTTGTGGCAACTTGTAATCTGCAATTGTATGTTCTAGGATAATAAAAACCATTTTCATTAACGTGGTCAAATGCTGTGCAATTAGAGAAGAACGCCTCTGTTGCGCACTCTCCTTTCCCGCCACAAGTGCCATCCGACGGGCATTTATAAAAGGTAACTCTTTTAGATGTTTGGTCCGCCAAATACCCCCGATCCATACAATCAATCTTTTCCTGTATATTATCCGACATAATATCACGATTTAAATAATACTGCTCTACCTTTCCCCAAGTATAAACCAATTCAGACACCTTCATTACAACATTGACATTCGTATGGTCCATTCCATTTTGGAGTTCTCCGCAAGTATAGCACGAGGTATTCTTCATAAGTTCAAACGCATTTTGCCCGCGCTTGGTGTAAATCTTATCCGCATAATAACAGCAAGAAGTTACATTATTCAGCACACAATTTTCGTATTCCGTAGAATCTTCATCATAAGACGAACACGCCTGACATCCATTAAATGGCGTTTTTTCCGCTTCCCCACAGACCAAGTAAACTTCGTCTTTATTTTTGAGTTTTAATTTCTGCCAACTCATTGTTTCCCCGCTGCAAGCCGGGAACTTGTAACCAAACAAATTTAACTCGCTCAAATACATATTATCCGCTTGGAGTGTATAACCTTGCTTATAGTTTCTTACGCGCAAATTGGTTTCAAAGTCAAAGTCCGCTGTACCGTTACCACTCCCTATAATAGCCGTAGAACCTACAATCGCGGGTGCGTCGTTAAGTTCCAGTTTTCCCCCCGCTATTTTTAACAAATTATTTACGCGCAAGGATTTACCCGTATTGAAACCCTCGTCTGTTGCACAACCCAAGTTCATTTGGCAGGCGGATGTTAAGCCGATATCCATTTGCTTGGTTACATCCACTTGGCTATATGCCACATATTTGACGGGGAAATATGTTACCATTGTCATTTTATTGGCACTTGCGGCCATAGTGGCGGTAGAGGCCAATAAAGCACACAACCCTATTAATAATTTTTTCATTTTTTCTCCTTATTAAGGCCTTTATATTTGAGCAAAA
>DJFE01000003.1:12168-23405 GCA_002432025.1 Candidatus Avelusimicrobium stercoris
CAACCCCTTTAAAATAAACGACGGAAAAGCAACGACAAACCACCCAAAAAGTAGATTCTGAAACAAGTTCAGAATGACCTCTTTTATAACGACTTTTTCCTTTTAGTTGTCATTCCCGAAGGTCGTAGTCGGGAATCTGTTGTTCGTCGTTGGTGTGGCCTTACGGCACGACAGATCCCCGACAGAAACCTTCGGGGATGACAACAACAATAACACTACGGGCGGCCTACAACAAGGACTAACAGCAAAAAGCCCGCCGGGATTAAGCGGCGGGCGTTACAAAAACTGCAAAAATATTTAACTGTTACAATTAATACGGCTTTCTGCCGGCGGTGTACAAGTCAAGCGATTGGCAAATGGCAATGCTCTTGGCCTGGCTGCTCGTGCAGGCGAGTGAGGCCCCCTTGCCCGACGTACCGCTGATGTACGGGTTCCACAGTACATAGTCGTACTTGGTGCCGCCCAAGCGTTTGGCCGTTACACCGTTGCAGTCGGTGCCGGGGATGTTGGCGGTGGTGGCGGAGTTAATCACGAACTCAAAGGCCTTGGTGGTGATTTTGCTTCCGTCCGCGCTCATCGTGCCGGGGTAGGCAATCGCCAATTTTTTAAACGAAGTCGGGCAAGCGTTGTCGCCCGAGCGTCCGGCGGCGTAGGCATATACAGCGTCGTTAAGCGCCTTAATACCAGCCATTGCTTCCGTGGCGCGGGCGCGCTCAATAGAGCGCGTGTACTGCGGCAGCGCCACAGACGTCAACACGCCGATAATTAACACGACGGTCAATAATTCAATTAACGTAAAACCAGAATTAGATTTCATACTTCCTCCCTTTTGATTTTAACAAATTTTACTAAAATTTAAGCGCACTTACGCGGCTGGCGGCTTCCGCGGTCAGTTCCGGCGTATTAAACGCGGTCAGGCGGAAATACCCTTCCCCGCACGAACCAAACCCCACGCCCGGCGTGCCAACCACTTGGGCCTCACTTAATAATTTATCAAAAAACGCCCAACTGGTAAGCCCCTGCGGTGTTTTGAGCCAAATATACGGCGCATTTACGCCGCCAAAGGCCTGTATGCCCGCGCCCTTTAAGGCGTTTAAAATCACGCGTGCATTGGCCTGATATCCGGCAATAACTTCTTTAATCTGCGCTTGGCCTTCGGGCGAAAAAACAGCCTCCGCCCCGCGCTGGACGATATACGGCACGCCGTTAAATTTGGTCGTCTGGCGGCGCAGCCACAGCGCATTAAGCGAGTGGGCGGAACCGTTTGCGTCAAACACTTCCACCGCTTTGGGTACCACGGTATAAGCGCAACGCGTGCCCGTAAAGCCCGCCGTTTTAGAAAACGAGCGGAACTCCACCGCCACCTTTTCCGCGCCCGGAATTTCGTAAATGGAGTGCGGCACATCGTCCTGCGTGATGTACGCTTCGTAAGCGGAATCGTACAAAATAATGCTGTGGTTTTTAGCGGCCCAATCCACCCATTTTTTTAATTCCGCGCGTGTCATCGCCGCCCCTGTGGGATTATTGGGAGAACACAAATACACCAAATCCGCGGGTTTATCCGGCAAGGCAGGCGTAAAATTATTTTCTTCCGTACACGGCAGATACACTACGCCGCCGTAACGGCCATTAAAAAAGTCTTCCGTCCGGCCCGCCATTACGTTGGTATCCAAATACACGGGATAGACCGGGTTTTGCAGGGCCACGGTTTCCAGCGGGGAAAAGAGTTCTTGGAAGTTGGCCACGTCGCTTTTGGCGCCGTCGCTGACAAAAATTTCGTCGGCGGACAGTTTTATATGGCGGTCTAAATAATCGTGCTTTAAAATGGCTTCGCGCAAAAACGCATAGCCCTGTTCAGGGCCGTAGCCGCGAAAGGTTTTTATATCACCCATTTCGTCGCACGCTTTTTTTAACGCTTCCACCACCGCCGGAACTAGCGGGCGCGACACATCCCCAATGCCCAAACTAATCACGCTCTTGCCCGGGTTTTGCTCCTTAAAAGCGGCCACGCGCTTGGCGATAGTGGAAAAAAGATAACTGCCCTGTAATTTTAAATAGTTTTCGTTTAATTGCGCCATTAGTCCCCCCAATAATCGCCCGTAAAAACCGCTTGGGCGAGGCCCGTCATAAAAATATTTTTCTTATCCGGCCACTCTATAAATAGGTCGCCGCCGTCCAACTTAACGGTTATATTTTTCTCTGTTTTGTGGTTTAAAATACAAGCCACCGCCGTCGCGCAAGAGCCCGTTCCGCACGCCAGCGTAATGCCCGCGCCGCGCTCCCATACGCGCATCCGCACGGTTTTATCATCCAGCACCTGCACAAATTCCACATTGGTTTTGCACGGGAAGAGCGGGTGCGTTTCCAGTTGCGGGCCCCAAGCGGCAAGCGGCACCCTACTTATGTCCGGCACAAAAATCACCAAGTGCGGATTACCCATAGAAACTGCCGTCGCGTAAAAGGTTTGCCCGGCGGTCGTCAGCGGGAAATTGACCGCCGTTTTCGCAGGGTTTCCCGTCATTGGGATTTCCCCCTTGGTCAGGTGCGGAACGCCCATATCCACCCGCACTAGCCCGCGGGCTTCATCGGTAATATCGGTGCGGATAATTCCCGCCAGGGTGTCTAATGAAATTTGTTTTTTGTTTACCATTTTCCGGCGGAACAGGTGCAACGCCACACAGCGCGAAGCATTGCCGCACATTTCGGCCTCGCTGCCGTCACTGTTAAAAATGCGCATTTTGATATCGGCTTTGTCGGACGGCGAGAGCAAAACAAGTCCGTCCGCCCCCACGCCAAAGCGTCGGTTGCAAATGGTTTTGGCAAGCGCGGACGGGTTTCTCAAATCCGTCGCGGCTGCTCCGTCCAGCAGGACGAAATCGTTTCCCAGACCTGTATATTTTGTAAATTGCATATTCTTATTTTATAAAAACAGGGCGCCAATTTGGTAAGATATTTTTATCTTACTTACAGGGGTAAATTTATGGAACTGTTACAAGCCATTAAAACGCGCCGCAGCGTGCGCAAATATTTGGATAAACCCGTAGAGCGGGAAAAAATTAACGAGTGCTTGGAGGCCGCCCGCTTGGCGCCGTCCGCCTGCAATTCCCAGCCGTGGCACTACATTGTGATTGACGACCCGAAGGTGAAGGAAGCCTTTTGCAAGGAAGCGTTCAGCGGCGTTTATGCGATGACCAAATGGGCCGAAAAGGCGCCCGTGTTGATTGCCGCGGTGTCGGACAAGGGGTCCTTTACCAGCCGTATCGGCAATTTCTTCCGCCGGACGGAATTTTATTTGGTGGACCAGGGGATTTCCGGCGAACAATTAGTGTTGCGCGCGTGGGACCTGGGGCTTGGCACCTGCTGGATTGGGTGGTTAAATTCGGACAAGGCAGAAAAATTCTTTAAACTGCCCAAGGGCAAAAAAATTGAGCATTTAATTGCTATGGGCTACCCCGCCGAAACACCCGATGCGCGCCCGCGCGAAGCCTTTGAAAAGAAGGTCAGTTACAACGAATTTAAGGAATAACGAAAAGCGCCCTAGGTTTTATAGCCTAGGGCGTTTTTAATTATTGCGCTAAAATTACTCCGTATATTCCGGTCCCCAACTGTGGAAACTGCCACCTCCGCTATTTCCGTTGGAAGTTTTTTTCGTTAGACCTATTGCCTTGCAATCAGCCCCATCCGACCCACTACTGGAAATGCAAAACCGTCTGCCACCGGGGCCCATACCTAAACCAAAACTGCTGGGTGGAACACCCCAATATACAACAAGGCCCGTGCCGGAGGGAGTGTTTTCTTGCACACTGCCACCATAAAAATGGCAACTATCATTTTGAAAAAAAAGAAAATTTACAAGGGGTAGAATCGGGTAATTTAATATCCAGTTCGTCCGTGGTACAAATGTCCCCTTTGCCCAAGCGACAGACCTCCATTGCGTCGTAATAGGACTTAATAACGGGCCAAATGGCGGCCGCCCGACTTTTATCCACCGCCTTTTTATATTGCGGCAGCGCCACAGACGACAAAATGCCAATGATAAGCACGACAACTAATAGTTCAATAAGCGTAAAACCTTGTTTCTTAAACCCTCCTACTGTATTTTATTCCCCCTAATAATGGGGACATATATTTTATCAAAAAGGATCTATCCAAGGCTAGGTTAGTCCTGCGGGGCCAAAACCCCGGAAATGACGACCCAACAACACAGCAAAAAAGGCTGTTATAAAATAAAAGTCATCCTGAATTTAGTTCAGGATCTACTTCTTGGGTCGTTGGTAGTTGCTGTTATTTCTAACAACCCATAAGGTAGATTCTGAAACAAGTTCAGAATGACCCCTTATATAATAGAAACAATACCCTAGCGTGCCCACACGCAAGTTGCCCATAAAAAACGGCTTGTACGGAGAAATATTTTGATTGGTGTGCCCGTTAGGCAAGTTATCAAAATATCCGTGCAAGCCTGTTTTTTATAACGCTTTGGCAGAGAGTTTTTCGTTACTTTTCCCCGACGAAAAAACTCCCTATCTTTCAAATTTTTCTTTAAACCACTTAATTACCCACTCGGGTTTGTAATCAATGATTTTTTTGTTATGCGGTGTATAACTTTCCGCCGGGGCGAAAATCTGCTTTTCGCGCGGCAAGAGCGGATAAATATAATCGGTTACTACCTCAATATTGGGGTACCACAAATTGTGCACCTTTTTATCTATCCAATGCTGCAAGCCCAAATTGGGCAAGTGCAGCCCCGCCGAAGCCGCCCAAAAAACGGAATTGACGGCAATCACATACAGCGGGTATTCGCCCTTTAAAATAGAAAGCAAATGCCACGTTTGGTTAATGGATAGTTTTTTGATGTCAATTTCCAAATAGTCCGGGTTTTCCACGGGGCCGCCCTTGGTAACGCTCATCACAAGGTACCCCTCTTTAATAAGCCCGTCCGCGAGCGCCTGCATATGCGGATACACATAATTAGACCCGCGCGAATCCAACTGCAAGAAAACAATCCCTTTTTTGCCTTGGGCGCCCTTACGGGCCTTGTCCAAATAATCGGCCACCACCGGGGCGGGCTCTTTCGGAAAATACATTATGGGCGCGGGAACCTCTGCGGGAACGGGCAAAGAGAACGTTTCAAACAAACTCTTCACGCGGTGCTCCACGTGTACGCCGTAATCGTAATACACGGGCACGGCCAAAAAGCCCTCGGGAATGTTTTTAAAGGCGTCCCCGTAATTGTAATTCTTCCAAATAAACGGGTGGCGGTAGCCGTCAAAATAAAAAACCTTTTCAAAGTTGGGGTTTTCGGCCAGCAATTTACCGACCAAGGGCGAATTGTTGCGGTCAAACTGTCCCCCCACATAGGCGTAAAAAGGCAAATTGGGATACGCCTTTTTAAGTGCGGACAACATCGGCGTAGTATATAGGTAGTCGCCAATGCCCATAAAGAAAATGAGTGCCACTCCCTTTACCTTGGGATTAGCCTTTAAGGCCTTTCCCAACTGGTAATAAACGTGCTCGTGGCGGTAGAGCGGGCGGGAAATGCGGTACCACCCCTTACTTATAGGTAAGGTTTCCGGGGTGTCTTCCGCCGTGTGCGGTTTATCAAACTGATACCATACGGGCGTATGGGTGTGAACAAAAAAGAAAATTTTATGCCCCAGCCAGCGCAAAGTTTCGTAAACCACGCAGGCGGTGCGGTGCGTGCAAAGCCATTTTTGGATATTCATATATATAAGTATATCAAACCGGGAAACGGAGTTCAAAACAAGGATAAAACGAAAAACCCCCGGCCTTAAAACCGGGGGCTTTTTCAAATCAACACCAATTTTTAGCGGTAATAAGAACTGCCGCTGGAAATGGGCGAGACGTTAATCAAATCAAAAAAGTCCGAGCAGTCGCCGGACGGGCAACGCCAGTACATCGTGCCCACTTCGGGCATACCCGCAGTCTGTACCTTTACAAAGCCGCGTACGCCCGTGTAACTGTTGCTCATCCCCTTGGAAGTTACCGTAACTTCGCAGTTACGGGTGCTTCCGGCGGCGGTGCCGAGGGTGTAGGTCCAGTTTTTGCTGTTGTTGGCAACCTTAATGTCCAGGTCGGAAAGCGACGCCGGGCAGGTACGGTAAGTGGTGGCATAAATGGAAGCCGCATCCAAAATACTCTTGGATGTTACCACCGCTTCGGCGGTGCGGGCCTTTTCCACGGAACGTTCGTACTGCGGGAGCGCGACCGCAGACAAAATGCCGATAATCAGCACGACTACTAACAGTTCAATAAGCGTAAAACCCTTATTATTCATATTCTCTCCTTATAAGTAAAATCTACCTAATAGTATAACCAAAATTGAAACCCAAAACAAGTAAAAAGATTTTATTTACCGCGCGGTAAATTGTTGTTTGACCTCTCCCCCGCAAAGTTATACAATATACATAGGCCGGAGTATCCCTCCGGGCTGCCGCGTTTTTCAGCGGCGTTTTACCGTTTTAATTTAAGCAAAAGGAGACTTCTCTATTATGGCTAAACTAGTTGCTATGGACGGCAACGGTGCAGTATCCCACGTCGCCCACGCTACCAACGAAGTAATCGCTATTTACCCGATTACCCCGTCCTCCACGATGGGCGAAATCTGCGACGCCAAAAGCGCCAAGGGTGAAACCAACATTTGGGGCAATGTTCCTTCCGTGAACGAACTCCAATCCGAAGGCGGTGCCTCTGGTGCTGTACACGGTTCCTTGACCGCCGGCGCGCTGACGACCACTTTTACCGCTTCGCAGGGCTTACTTTTGATGATCCCGAATATGTACAAAATCGCGGGCGAACTCACGCCGACCGTGTTCCACGTTTCTGCGCGTGCCATCGCCACGACCGCCTTGTCCATCTTCGGCGACCACTCCGACGTTATGGCCGTACGCCAAACCGGCTGGGCTATGCTCTGCTCCGACAACCCGCAGGAAGCAATGGATATGGCGCTTATCGCCCAAGCCTCCACGCTTAAAGCCCGCGTACCGTTTGTGCACTTCTTTGACGGTTTCCGCACCAGCCACGAACTGAATATGGTGGAACCCCTGACCAAAGAACAAATGCACGAAATGATTGACGACAAACTCGTGGAAGAACACAAATCCCGCGGTTTAAACCCGGAACACCCGACCGTGCGCGGTACCGCCGCCAACCCGGACGTGTACTTCCAGGCCCGCGAAGCCGTCAACAAATTTTACAACGCCGTCCCCGGTATTGTAAAAGAAGAAATGGCTAAATTTGAAAAATTGACCGGCCGCCACTACGAACTCTTCCAATACATCGGTGATGCCGATGCCGAACGCTTGGTCGTAATTATGGGTTCCGGCGCGGACGTAGCCCAGAACGCCGTAGAAGCGATGAAGGGCGAAAAAGTGGGCGTTTTGAAGATTAAATTATTCCGCCCCTTCTCTATTGAAGATTTCATTAAAGTCATCCCGGCTTCCGTCAAGAGAATTGCCGTTATGGACCGCACGAAAGAACCCGGCGCCTTGGGCGAACCGTTGTTCCAAGATGTTTGCGCCGCTTTCTTAACCAAAGAAGCCAAGGCCAAATTCGCCGTTACCCCGCTCATCATCGGCGGCCGCTACGGTATCGGTTCCAAAGACTTTACCCCCTCTCACGTTAAAGCAGTGTTTGACAACTTGGCCGCCAACGAACCCAAAAAAGAGTTCACGGTCGGTATCAAAGACGATTTGACCAACTTGTCCTTGCCCGAAACCAAATTGGAAAGCAAAGCCGCCAATGACATCTTTGCCGCTTTGTTCTACGGTTTGGGCTCCGACGGTACCGTAGGCGCCAACAAGAACACGATGAAGATCATCAGCGCCAACGGTTTCTTTGCCCAAGGCTACTTTGTGTACGACTCTAAAAAGTCCGGATCTATGACCACGTCCCACATCCGCTTCGGCAAAAAATACATCCGCGCGCCTTACCTCATCCAATCTGCTGACTTTATCGGCGTGCATATGTTTGACTTCTTGGATAAATACGATGTACTCGGCAAAGCCAAAAACGGCGCCACCGTACTTATCAACTCGCCCTACAACGCCAGCGAAGTATGGAACCATTTAACCGCCGAAGTACAGAAGATTATCATTGACCGCAAACTCAAAGTTTACGTCATTGACGCTTCCGACATCGCCTTGGCTACCGGTATGGGCAGCCGCACCAACACCATTATGCAGACGGCCTTCTTCGGCATTGCGGGCGTAATCCCGACCGAAAAAGCCATCGCCGACATTAAAGAAGCCATTAAGAAAACCTATTCCAAAAAAGGCGAAGAAGTGGTGCAGAAGAACTACAAAGCCGTGGACGCCGCTTTGGCGGGCTTGCAAGAAGTAAAATACCCGGCCGAAGTAACCTCCAAACTGCACACCAAAGCCCCGGTTCCGGCCGACGCTCCTGCGTTTGTAAAAGACGTTTTGGGCGAAATGATTGCCGGCCGTGGCGACGAACTCCCCACCTCGGCTATGACCGAAGGCGGTGTATATCCCACGGGTACCACCCAGTACGAAAAACGCAACATTGCTATTATGGTACCGCAATGGGATCCCAACACTTGTATCCAGTGCGGTTTCTGCTCCTTGGTCTGCCCGCACGCCGCTATCCGCATTAAAGCCTACGACGGCAAAGCCTTGGAAAACGCTCCCAAGACCTTTAAATCCGCCGACGGCAAAGCCGACCTCGCTGGTCTTAAATTCACCGTACAAGTAGCGGTGGAAGACTGCACCGGCTGCGCGGCCTGCGTGTATAACTGCCCGGCCAAAAACAAAGAAAACCCGGAAAAGAAAGCCCTTTCTATGGTACACCAGTTGGAAGTGCGCGACAACGAAATTGACAACTACGCTTTCTTCTTGGGCCTCAAACAAGCCGATGTAAAGACCAAAAAGGAATCCGTCAAAGGTTCCCAAATGAGAAGACCCTTGTTTGAGTTCTCCGGCGCTTGCGCTGGCTGCGGTGAAACCCCGTATGTAAAACTCTTAACGCAGTTGTTCGGCGACCGCTTGGCCGTGGCCAACGCGACGGGCTGCTCCTCCATTTACAGCGGTAACCTGCCCACCACGCCTTATTGCAAACGCGACGACGGCAAAGGCCCGGCTTGGTCCAACTCCTTGTTTGAAGACAACGCCGAATTTGGCTTGGGTATGCGCTTGGCGTTTGACCAACTCAACCACGATGCCAAAGCGGCCTTGACCGAAGCCAAAGAAGGTGGCCTCAAAGAACACGCCGCTTTGATTGACGCGCTTATCAACGCCGACCAAAGCACCGATGCGGGCGTTGAAGAACAACGCGCCCGTGTGGCTGAACTGAAAGGTATTTTGAACAAAGGTGCCGAAAAAGGTTGCGAAACCTGCAAACGCCTGCTCAGCCTGGCTGACTACCTCGTCAAGAAATCCGTATGGATTTTGGGCGGCGACGGTTGGGCCTACGATATTGGCTACGGCGGTTTGGACCACGTATTAGCCAGCGGCAAGAATGTAAAAGTCTTGGTGCTGGATACGGAAGTCTATTCCAACACCGGCGGCCAGATGTCCAAAGCCACCCCGTTGGGCGCCAAAGCCTTGTTCGCCGCGGGCGGCAAAAAAATGCCGAAGAAAGACCTCGGTATGATTGCGATGACCTACGGGAACATCTATGTAGCCCAGGTGGCTATGGGTGCCAATATGAACCAGACCATCCAAGCCTTGGCGGAAGCCGATGCTTACAACGGTCCGGCCCTCGTAATTGCGTACTCCCACTGTATCGCTCACGGGATTGATATGTCCAAAGGTATGGGTGAAGCCAAACGCGCCGTACAAGCCGGCCGCTGGATCCTCTACCGCTTCAACCCCGAAGCCCGCTACGAAGGCAAGAACCCCTTGCACGTGGATAGCCCGTTAGGTGCGCCGACCTTGCCGTTGGTGGACTATATGAGCGGTGAAAACCGCTTCAAAGGCTTGATGCGCGACAACCCGGAACTCGCGAAGGAACTTATCAAACGCGCTGAATCCGAGTATGCTTGGAGACGCGACTTGTACAAACAACTCGCGGCCATCCAGCCCGCTGAAAAAGTTGTGAAATAAGTTTGTAAAGTAGGATGAAAAGCCCCCGGCAAGCGTAAGCGAACCGGGGGTTTTCTTATCCCTAAATGCGGGCCGCGACTTGTACAAACAACTCGCGGCTATCCAGCCCGCTGAAAAAGTCGTAAAATAAGTTTGTAAAGATGTAAAAACCCCGGCTGAGTTTATCACTTGGCCGGGGTTTTTTATAGAAAAGGAAAAGGCCGTTATAAAAATTGGAGGTCGTCCTGAACTCGTTTCAGGACCTACCGCTTGGGTTGTTTGCCGTCATCCTGGAAAGTTGTAGTCCAGGATCTGTCGTTGCTTTTTCTTTTGTTTGCAACTTTGCAAAAACAGTGTAAATTCCATAATCAAAAGGGCGCGGAAAATCGGCGGCCTGCAAGGTGCGGCCCGCAGGGTTTTCAGAATCTACCGCTTGGGTAGTTAGTTGTTGTCGTCATCCTGGAAAGTCGTAGTCCAGGATCTGTCGTTATCAACAAAAGGAAAACTCCTTACAAATTCATCCCTTTGCAAATTTTGGCACACTTAGAGTGCGAACCGTAACATTGTATCCGCCCAGGCGTGGTCGTATTGTCGTAATAAAAAGCCACCACACAATTAGGTTGCTCCCACTTATTTCCAGCCTCGTTCAGCCTGCCAAAACCGCCCCACACCCGCGGGCAGGACAAATCTCCGTGGCAATCCCCCTCCACATACTGGTCAATCCACGTGCCATTGTCATAAACCACAAGTCCGGCCCAAGGTTTACTATTTGCATTTCCCGCGGGAATAGAAATATCCAAATCGTTTAAGTTGTCGGTATATTTGCCGTTAGCCATATAATACACTTCGTTGGCATTTTTAATTGCCCGAACCAGAGGCACGATACTATTCATTTTGCTCTTTAACACCGCCGTTTCATATTGCGGCAGGGCCACCCCCGCCAAAATGCCGATAATAAGCACAACAACGAGGAGTTCCATAAGGGTAAACCCCTCTCTTGCCGTGCGGCCACTTGTGCTAGTATCGTCATTCCCGAGTGTTGTAGTCGGGAATCTGTTGTTTTCCTTTTTGAATAAAAACAGATCCCCGACAGAAACCTTCTGGGATGACAGTAAAAAACACCAATTTTTGTTAAATCCTTTCATTTTTTCTCCTTTTTAGGCCTTTATATTTGAGCAA
>DJFE01000003.1:23533-40316 GCA_002432025.1 Candidatus Avelusimicrobium stercoris
AAACGAAACAACCCCTTTACAGAGAACAGCCAAAAAGACAACGACAGATCCTGGACTACGACTTTCCAGGATGACGACAACTACAATACAAAAGACAGGCAACCTATTTTTGCTACAATAACATTATGAAGAAACTCGCTATCCTTTTGATTACCGTCCTAGTGGTATGGCTGGCGGTGGACTATCACCACGCGCTTAAAAAAGAACAAGGCGAAGCCCTGGTAACTGCCGCGTATTACGGGGATTTACTGTCCGTAAAGGAAGCCTTGGAAGAGGGCGCGCCCGCTGATTATACCCTCTATTTTAACGATGACGAACGCCAATATACCGAAACGGAATTTAACGCCTTGCAGGCCGCCGCATCCAGCGGAAATGAGGACGTTATCAACTTTTTATTAGAGCAAGGCTTTGACATCAACGCCCCCACGCCGGACGGCTGGACGCCGCTCTACATTGCCGCGCGCGATGGGCAGGCCGAAGCCGCCAAACTCCTCGTGTTCCGCAAGGCCGAGTTAAACGCGCAAACACATTTAGGGGCTACCGCGCTCATTATGGCGCTTACCCAACCGTTTGAAACCGAGCAGGCACGCACGGATTTACTTACCTATATGCTTAAACGCGGAGCCAACCCCAATTTGGCGGACAAGGCGGGTTTTCCCCCGCTTTATTACGCCGCCGCCACGCTGGCCCCGGCGCGAGTGCAACTGCTTTTGGAAAACGGAGCCCAAGCCACGCCCGAACAGTTGGGAAAAATACTAAAAATGCTCCAACTAAAAAGCGATAAAAATGCCAAAAAAATAGCCGCCCTCTTAAAAAAGAAAGCGGCCAAATAAATGTTTTTCGCTTTACGGAAGCGTAAACTCCACCACCCGAAGTTTGCGCTTTTCGTTTAATACGGTAAAGCGCAAAAGGTCGCCCGGTTGCAAATCAAACTCGGCAAACGCCAGTTCCGCGTGAGCGTCCTCGTACGGTTGGGGGTAATTGCGCAAATCCAACGTAAAAACGGCTTTTTCCCCGCGCCACACGGCCACACTCTTCACGCGCTCCTCTAACGATAAGCGGCCAATTTCCCAACCGCGGAATACCAGCGGGCGCGCGGGCAGTTTTTCCGCTTGAAAATATTGGTCCAACATCATCGGCACCGCCTGCGAAAGATTGACGGCATAAGTATGGCTCTGCGCGCGGCTGCCCGGCATCGCACATCCGCCGGAGTGCAACGCCACCACCCGCCAACTACTGCCTTGTTTTTGAAAGACGGGCGAACCGCAGTAGCCGCTTAATAAAAAGGGCGTATTTACCTCATCTTGCTTGATTTCGCGCTGGCCAATTACGCCAAACCCCGCCGCATTGGTAACATCTCGCCGGACGGGCAAAAAGTCTCGCCGCCCATACGGGCCCGCCACATACCCAAACGAAAACGAGGGCGTATTCGTCTGCACTGGGCCCAATGAAAAGGGCTCCGCGCCGTTTTCCAGCGCGCTTTTGGGCAAAGGGGCCAGAGAGACGTCGGGCGCGCTCCACCCCGCACTGCCGCTGACGGCAATCGTAACCGGGTACTCCTGCAAACCCGCGTTATTCCACACGCGCACCACGCGCTTTTGGCCTTTTGCTCCGCCAATGTGGTATGGCATTGCCGCCCACAGTTGCCCGTGCGATTCAAACAAAAAGCCCGTTCCCAGCACGGTGGGCGATTCGGGGCGCGCCACCTGAATAAGCCCCTTAGGCACGCGCGCCATCAGTTCGGCAGGACCTGCAAAACGGCTGCGGGAAGCGGCAAAAATCTTTTTGGTAAGTTCGGGCATTAGCCGAGGGAGAGAAGTCATTTCCGCCCCGGTTTTGGCGAGTTTTAAGGCTTCTGCCGGCACACGAAACAACTGCGCGCGAACGGGCAAGGCCGTAAGCAAGAGTAAACTGCACACAATAGAAAAACGGTTCATATATATATTATATCGGTTTGCGGGGCCACACCAAAAGGGCCAAAAGACCTAGTTGCCGTGGGCCCTAAAAGGACACAAAAATCCCGCACAAGGCGTGTGCGGGACACTATTATTTAACGGTAATTTTATATTCTACGTCTTCGCGCAGGCTGTTGTGTACCGGGCAGGTTTGGGCGACGTGCGTGTAAAAATTCTTTTGCTCGCCCGTTAAGCCCGCCTTAAACGTAAACACCAACTCCACCGACACCACCCGCCGCGGCGTACCGCCAAACTGCGGAGCGACGGACAGCGTAGTGCCCGTTACGTCCTCCCCGCGTTTTTGGGCGGCATAGCCAATCATCGTAAGCATACACGCCCCCAGCGCGCTGGCCAACACTTCGCCAGGCTGCATATCCTCGCGTGGGTCAAAATACGCGGTGCGCACGGAACCGTTTTTGCCGTCCAGCACACTCACTGTTTGCAAGTTTTCTCCCAAGGTTGTTGTAATCATATTCCCCTCCTATGGGTATCATAACAGATTAGGCGCCATTTGGGGGCCGTGATTTTGGGTTATAAAACCTCCACCGTTACCTTTACTTCTTTGCTTAATGTTTGGTGTACGGGGCAGGCGTTTACCGCCGAGAGATAGAACTTTTTTTGCTCTTGCGAAAAGTGCGCGGGAAACGTGATTTTTAAGACAAACTCCCCCACGCGGCGAGGATTGGCAGCCATAATTTTTTGTATGGATAAATGCGCGCCCTTAAAATCTTCCCCGCGAGCGTCGGCCATTTTACCCATAATCGTAAGCGTGCAAGCGGCAAAGGCCGAGGCCAACAAATCCGTGGGCGAAAAGCGGCGGCCCTTTCCGCCGTTATCGGGTGGCAAATCAGTTTGAAGCGTGGTTCCGGTCGGCCCGTGGACGAGTTCCGTTTCCCCGTCGCCGGTATAAGTGCAAGTAATTTCTGTCATATGAAAAACTCCTAAATAAAATGCCCATAATGTACTGGGCTTATTAATAAGATACAAAAAATAATAAGGTTTTGCCGAAGTACAAACAAAAATTTGGGTAGAGGCGAAGCACGGACTATCTGCCGCCCGCAGGGTGCCATTTTGTCAGTTAGCAACTTTGCTTAAATAATGAGGCTCAAATAATCAACAGAGCGCAGAAAATCTGCCGCCTGCAAGGCCGCCCTATCGCAGGCAAAGCAGTTTGCCTGCTCTCGGGTTGCCATTTCGTATGTTAGCAACAGCGCTTAAACAATCTGGCTCTAATAATCAAGAGAGCGCGGACTATTCGCCGTCCGCAGGACATAAAAAAGCCACGCTTTCGCGTGGCTTTTTAAATGGCTCCCAACGGCTCGCCTTCCGATAAAATTCCTGACGGAATTTTTCTGCAGGCCGGGCTCGCGGTTTTTGCCTTGTGCGCCGAGGAACTTTATGCGCACAAACAAAAACATCGCTCCGCCTTTCTCGCCCTATCGCAGGCAAAGCAGTTTGCCTGCTCTCGGGGGCACAAAAAAACCACGCTTTCGCGTGGCTTTTTTAAATGGCTCCCCGAGTAGGGCTCGAACCTACAACCTACCGGTTAACAGCCGGTCGCTCCACCATTGAGCTATCGGGGAAAAATCTGTTTTTTAAAACTGCTCATCCTTGCTACATATTTATTATAGTAAATCCTTTTTGTTTTGTAAACTCTTTTTTTTCTCCGACGATAAAACCTGCCAAAAATCTTCCTTCCGCCGGGCGTACACACTCACAAAAGTAAGCCCCATAAACACCGCACTCACCAAAAGTAGCGTGTTTTGCAACCCAGCCCAACTAATGCACCCAGCCAGCCCCAGCACGCATATACTTTCCACCGTATAAGTGGCGGTGGCGTACAGCCCCAAGGTTTTACTGCGCAGCGGCACCGGGGTTTGCAGTAAAATAATGCTAATAATCATCGCCCCAAACGCGCCAAACGGCACCCCGCACAGCGTGGTAGCCGCCAACACAATGTATGTAGGCAACTTAAAATATAATACCAAAATTGAAAGCAAGTAGCCCAAATAATTGCACGAAAGCAGCGTAAAGAAGGAAAATTTCTTGGCCGCCCCCGCAAAAAACAACGCGCCTGCAAAGGCTCCCAGCCCAAAGGCCGCGCCCAAAAAGCCCAAGTAAACCGTGTTGAACCCGTGTTCATATATATAAGAGGGAAGCAAAATAAGTTCCCACGACTGGCCCAAAATAAAGGTTGGCAAAGTAAACAAAATAGGCTCCCACAACATACGGTCCGTTTTCAAATGGGAGATAACCTCGCGGTATCCGGCCAACGGTCGCAACTGCCGCGGACGGCGGTTACTAAAAACCACCACGCACAACACCACAATAATCAGGCAGAAAAACACGCACAGTTCCCACGCATACAAAAGCCCGCAGTAGGCAATCACGGCCCCGGCCAAAAGCGGCCCGGCGACGGACATAATACCGTCAAAGGCTTCAATAATGCCCGAGGTTTTGGCAAGCGGTACATCGGCATAGCGCGAGAATGTGGGAGACAGGGCCGTGCGCGCCAGTTGCCCGGGCGCATCAAAAAATGAACTTAAAAAAATAAGCAGGCCGATAAGCCACGGCCAATCCTTGCCCGCCAAAATTAAAACAGGGATTAACCCTAATAGCAATAGTTGGATAACCTCGCACGAGAGCATCGTTTTGGAGCGGCCCAACTTGTCTATGATGGGAGCACCAAAAAGCGAGGAAAAAATATTCGGCAGCAGCGCACAAAAGCCCACCACACCCGTCCACAAAATACTGCCCGTGGACGACAAAATATACCACGGAAGCAAAATTTGCATAAACTGGTTCGTCAGCGAGGAGAAGGCTTCCGTCGTTAATATCAGCCGCAGGGGCGTTTTGTTGGCGCTTCTAGTTAGTAATAGCATATTGAATATATAGAAAAATTATATAAAATGATAGTTGGAAGGTGTGAATTATGGCAGAATACAAAGATTACTATAAAATTTTAGGCGTGAGTAAAACCGCCTCGGACGCCGATATTAAAAAGGCGTTCAAAACAATGGCCCGCAAGTATCACCCGGATATGCACCCGGAAGCGGAAAAGGCAAAATGGACGGAAAAATTTAAAGATTTAAACGAGGCTTATACCGTCCTGTCCGATAAACAAAAACGCACAATCTACGACCAAGTGGGCGAGCAAGGCTACCAAGACTATGCCCGCGGCGGCGGGGCTTCTTCCCGCGCGCGTTCGTCAGCAGGCGGCAACCCGTATCAACAATACCAGCAATACTCTTACGGTGGAAACACCGGCGGATTTTCCGGCTTTGGCGGCGCAGGCGGTGCGCAAGCCTTTGGCGGAGGAGATTTCAGCGATTTCTTCCAAAGTATTTTTGGCGGTATGGGCGGAGGCGGTTTCTCCGGCTTTGGCAAGAACTTTGGCCGCAGTGCGGCTTCGGGCCAAGCCGAGGGTGATGTGGAAGCCGAACTGACGCTCAACCTGGAAGACGCACACCGTGGCGGCAATATGCAAATGACCTTGCCCAACGGACGCACGGTTACCGTTAAACTCCCCGCCGGGGTCAGCGAGGGCAAAAAGATTAAACTTAAAGGGATGGGCAACCCGACCTCCCGCGGCAACGGCGATCTGTATTTGGTGGTAAAAATCCGCCCGCACGCAATGTACCGTTTGGAGGGCGAGGACCTCTATGTTCCTGTAACGCTTATGCCGTGGACGGCAGCCCTGGGCGGCACGATTTATGTGCCCACACTGGACGGGCCCGTCAAAGTAAAAGTGCCCGCCGGAACCCACAGCGGAAAGAAACTTAAATTAAGCGGCAAGGGATTAAGCGCCAAGGGCAGTTTGTACGTAACCCTGACGATAGACGTCCCCCGCACCTTAACCAAGGAACAAAAGGACCTGTTTACCAAACTAGCCGCCCTTGGGTAATATTTCCCGCCGGAGTTTCTTTCACTCCGGCGGTTTTTTTAATTTTCCCCGCAAAAAATAGTTTTATGATACAATGGAAGGAAACTTGTATAGGAGATTATCATATGGCTACACTCAAAACTTCTTTTTTAGGCATAGACTTTGAAAACCCCTTTCTGCTTGCTTCTGCTCCACCCACGGCCTTGATGGAAAGCATTGACGCCGCCTTTGAACTGGGTTGGGGAGGAGCCGTCATCAAAACGATTACGCCTGACAATTTGGAAATGATTGAAGCCAGCCCGCGCTATGCGGTTTTAAAAGAACAAAACAAAATTATCGGCTTCCAAAATATTGAACTTTTAAGCCACCACACCGTAAAATACTGGTGCGAGGCTATTAATTACTTAAAAAAGAAACATCCCACCAAAGTAATCATCGCCAGCATTATGGCCCCGGTGGAACAAAAGGCGTGGCAAGATTTGGTTTGTACGCTCAATAACACTCCCGCGGACGCCTTTGAATTAAACTTCTCCTGCCCGCACGGTATGCCGGAAAAGGGCGTCGGTATGGCTATCGGCACCAACCCGGAAATTTCTTCCCAAATCACCGCTTGGGTAAAGGCCGTGGCCAAGAAACCTGTTTTTGTAAAACTGACTCCAAACGTAACGGACATTACCCGCATCGGGGCCGTGGTGGAACAGGCCGGGGCGGACGGTTTAGCCGCTATCAACACGGTACAGGGTTTTATGGGGCTTGATTTGGAAACGCTCCAACCCAATTTGAATATTGACGGACAGTCCACCTACGGCGGCTGCTCGGGTCCGATGGTAAGAGCCATCGGCCTGCGCTGTGTTACGCAACTGCGCAATACCACCAAACTGCCGATTTTGGGCCAAGGCGGTATTTCCACCTGGCAGGACGCCGCGCAATACATTGCCGCGGGTTCAGACGCCTTAGAGGTCTGCACCGAAGTTATGTTAAACGGGTACGGCGTAATTAAAAATATGAAGAAGGGCCTGCTGGACTATTTGGAACGAAAGGGCTTTGAAAGCATTAACGACCTAAAAGATAAGGCCGCAAAAACGATTACCTCGCACGAGGCCTTGCACAAAAAGACCTACCGCGTTAATCCGGTAATTGATAAAGAAAAATGCGTGTTGTGCGGTAAGTGCGCGCTTATCTGCCGGGAATCCGAACACCAGGCCATTACGCAAACCCCGCAAGGGATGGCGGTGGATTTAAATAAATGCGTGGGCTGCTCGCTGTGTAAAATTGTCTGCCCGGTACAGGCGATTGCGATGAAGGCCAATTAAAACGATGTTTTTTCACTTGGGGAGCCCTTGCGGGTTCCCCTTTTTTATATTGCAATCCGGGCGTTTTTTGCTATACTATGGTGTAAGCAATTTTTATTTTAATTTAGGGAGATAAAAAATGACTGGTAACAATTCTGGTTTTACTCTTATTGAACTGTTGGTGGTGGTGCTGATTATCGGCGTATTGTCCGCTATCGCGCTGCCCCAATACACCACGGCTGTGGAAAAATCCCGCGCCGCCGAAGCCCTCACGCTGATGAGCGCCACGCGCGATGCGGTGGAACGCTACCGCTTTCAAAAAGATGCCTGGCCGAGCGCCAACAACTTTGCGGTGTTGGATGTGGAAATCCCGCAAAATGGTTCCAACTACGGCGGCAAAAACTACAAAATTACGATGCAGCCATTAAGCGACCCGGCGAAATTTGTCATTAACGCTACCCGCAACACCAATAAAGAGCAATACCAATTAAAAACGGTAATGGTAGATAACGGAAGCGTCATTCAAACCTACCGCTATTGCGGTGCAGTCAACGATGGGGCGGAAAAGCCCACCCAGTTAAAAGATAGCGACAAGAACGGGCAATATTGCAACGCTATTACAAACGGCAACCCGGTAAACGGTAAATTCTAAAATTGCTTTTTGCTAAAAACCCCCGGAGGCTTTTACAGTCCCCGGGGGTTTTGTTTTGTACAAATGTAACCTTTTTTACAAACAACAGATTCCCGACTACAACACTCGGGAATGACAAACAGAAAAAAGGCCCTCCCTTTTGGCCAAAATAAGGTTGTTCCATTAATCATTGCCTAGCGCATTGAGTTGCCGCCCGCAAGTCTGTTTCGTCAAAGAGCAACATTGCTCCCGTAGTGTGGCTACACTAATCGCTACCTAGCGCATTGATTTGCAGTCCGCAGGACCCCGCTAGGGTTGTTT
Source organism: Candidatus Avelusimicrobium stercoris (assembly GCA_002432025.1). Classification (GTDB taxonomy): domain Bacteria; phylum Elusimicrobiota; class Elusimicrobia; order Elusimicrobiales; family Elusimicrobiaceae; genus Avelusimicrobium; species Avelusimicrobium stercoris. The sequence goes on from DJFE01000003.1 coordinate 31,616, forward strand.
CATAAGAGCGCGACACTACAAAAATAGTGTCGCCCAATTAATCGCTACCTAGCGCATAGAGTTGCCGCCTGCTAAGGCGCGGCCCGCAGGGCACAGGCGGTTTCAAAGGCCAGGATAGCGCGTAAGTTGTGCGGACTCAAATGAGCAAGTCCCTTGTCGTGCACGTCAAAGCGAACGCGGCAAACGGGTGCGCTTGCGCGCAAGTTTGTGTTCCCCGCGCAAGACGTCAAGCAAACGCTCATCAGGCACAGCAGCCACCTGCTCCAAGATTTTATCCATTTTTTCATTTTCTTTTTGCTCCTGTTTTGCAACGCGCAACCGCTCTTTTGCGCGGCCCACGGCGGCGGACAATACGCACAGTACGCCCACCGCCATAGCCATCAGTCCGCCGATTAAGGCGTACATCATTTTTTAGCCCCCACAAAAGAGCCGTCCGCATTAACGAGCGACAAGGCGGACAAAACGGCAATAATCTTGCCCAGTACGGCGTCATCCTTTTGAGTAGGCGTCAGTTTGACGATTACCGTCGCCACGCCGACCACTCCGCCAATAATGGCAAGCACATCCTGCCAATGTTGGGTACACCAATTAATAAGTTGCGTCATTTGTATTTCTCCTTTTTAGTTTTTTGCGGCGTTAAGTAAAATAACCTTAATGCTTTTTACGTCATCCGCAATCATATCCAACTTCACGTCGGAACGCGCCAAGCGCTCCTCGTGAGCAGATACTTTCTTTTCCAAAATTTCCACGCGCGGGGGCAGGCCATAAAGCGTAAAGAACCAAAACCCCACGGCCAGTAATATTCCCCCCGCATACAGCCAATCTTTGAGTTTGCTCACTTTCCACTCCTGCGTGTGGCGGCCAATAATTCCAACTGCCGCGCCTGCTGTTTAACGTGCGGGCTGACGGTGGAATTTTCACTCAGCACCACCTCGCGCACCGCCCGCGTAAGGCCCGTGGCCTGTTCCTGCATTTGCAAGGTATCGGCGCTTTCTGTATTTAGATAATACGCGCACACCCACGGGTACAGCGTGGTATGGGCGGGCGTTACGGTCTCGCTCGCACCATAGACGACACTATCCAAGGACGCATCATTTTCCACATACGCCAAGGTGGTGGAAACGCTGATAGACGAGCCCGTCATCAGGGAATAGCCCTGCGTGTTTTGCACGCCCTTGGCGTAAGGTGGCAAGGAGGCTACGCCGCTTACATTGGGCGCGGCCGTATTGCTAATGGCTTTTACATTGGGCAGCCCGGCCTTACTTTGCGTAATGCCGTTTTCCCCGTCTGCGTTTTTAATGTAATTTGTCAGTTTGGGCAAACGTAAAGAGCCGGATACTTCATCCGCCACATAATACGGGCACTCGCCGTAGGTGGAAAGGGCTTCGTCGTACTGGGCTTTGGTTTTGCACAGTTCGGGGTGGCTTTTTACCCAAGCGTAAAAATCGGGGTACAGCGTGGCGCCACTAGCGATATATTCGCCCGTCCACAACGGCAAGGCCCCGGGGTTATCCGCCGCCGTTTTGCTCTGGCTCCAATACACCTCGCCCAAACTTTTGCCCAAGGAGCGCAAGGCATACGCGCGTGCCTGCTGGGCGTATGAAGCCGCCAACTCCGCAGACGCCTGCGCCGAAGCGGTCAGGCTTTCCCCCTGACTGGCAAGCGCGGCGGACAAGGTTTGCTGGGTAGAAGAAAGGGCTTCTTGGGCCTGCTGTTCCCGCGTGGCGATATCGGCCACGGCCTGCGCCGAAGCGGTTTGCGCTTTCCCGGCGTTTAATAGCGCCGCCTTGGCCGATACTTCCGCCTGATTGGCTGCGGTTTGCGCTTCGTCCGCCGCCCGCTTCACTTGGTTAAAAAACTCCCCGGCCCCGGGCGAAGCGGGCTCCACCGACGAGGGGTATTTAATACAGCGCGCGGTTTCTTCCCCCAACTCCTGCACGAGCAAGGTAAGTTTATCGTAAGCCTGTTCCAATACTTCGGCGTCCAATTCGCCTTGGCGCAATAAATCCACCTCTTGCGTGGGCGGCGTGTGGCGCAGGAGCGTAATCGTCCAATTTTCGGGCAAGGGCGCAAGGCCGCTGGCCTCTATCGGGTAAATAAGCGTATGGGTGCTTTCGTTCAACCGGTAATGTTCGGTTAAGCGGGTTTCCACGCCCTGGGGCGAGGTCAAAAACACCTGCAAATGGTCCGCCGACAACAGCGGGAAATCCACATCCCATTGGGTGTTTTCGCCGTTCCCGGCGTAAATGCGTTTTGTAACTTGGGTGGAAATGGTCATAGTTTCTCCTATAAATCAAAATACGTTTTAATTTGTTTGAGGGCGTTCAAACGCTCCTGCGGGTCGGAGGACGAACAGAGTACGGCGCGCTTTATTTCGTCCTGCGTGCTTGCGGGAAGCCCCTTCTTTTGCGCCCAGGCTTCTATTCCGGCGCACAGAAACGCGCCTGTTTTATCGTCCGCTCCGGCTTGGCGGGCCGAATAGGCGGCGGACAAGGCCAAAAATTCCCGCGCCGAAACTTCGCCCTTTTCAAAGGCGCGCGCGTTCTCTTTTTCTGTTCCGCTAAAATACAAACGGTTAAAGGTTCCCGCCGAAGCGTGCGGCGCGGACGCGCCAAACCGGGAAACCGCACGGGCAACCGCCCCGGTGTATTTAAGCGGGCTCAAAGCCAAGCGTTGGCGGGCCTCTTCGGGCGTACCGGCGGAAGCCAAAAACAAAAACGCCTGCGCCTGTTGGGCAAATTCCTGTTGTCGGGCCTGCGCGCCTAAACCCGAAAGGCGCTCTAATACTGCCTGGTCCGACGTTTGCGCTTTCGCCCATTTTAAGCGCGCTTCGGCGGAGCCGTCCGTTTGAGAAAGGGAATCATCCCAATATTTTTGCGCTTCGCTGCCCGCCTTGGCCGCGCCGATTAGCGCGGTTAGTTCCTCTTGCTCCGCCTTGGAAAACGACCCCGCAAACTTTTGATATACGCCCTGCGCCGCCTGATAATGTTGCGCCGATACGGCACGCTTAATGCACGCCCGAGCAGCCAAACCCCGCACTTGGGCAAGGTCCGCTTGCGCACTTTTGGCGGAAACTCCGGTGGCTATCAGACGGCTTTCGTACCCCGGCAACTGCTCGTTTAAATACGCGTCCAGCGCACGCGCCGACGGAGCAAAAGAGCCCGTTTCCACCAAGAGATTTTTTTCTTGGGCTAGGGCTTCGCCTGCCTGTTGGCGTTGTGCCTGCACTTCCCCGGCAAGGGCGGAAGCGCGCAAAAGCACCCAATCCGCCGCCGCGGGAGAATTGGCGTTTTGCACTTGATTAGCGGCCTTATCCAAGGCTTGCACCCCGTCGGAAACCGCTGATAACAGGGCCTGGCGCGTTTTTATTTCGCCTGAATTTTGCGTTTGCCCCTCTTGCTTGGCAGGAAGCAGCCGGGCCGCCGTGCGCCCCAATTCACCCGCCGCCTGCAAGGTGTTTTGATAGGTCTCTTTCAGGCGGACAGGGGACGGGGCGTTTTTTGAAACGCGCGGCGCGCTGTATTGCTCCCCTCGCGTGTAAGTTGGAATAGTTGGCATAATCTAAAAACTCCTAATTAAAAATAGAGAGCAACTGCTTGCTCCATTTCCACCACGCGCCCGAGCGTTTGGCGGCGCGCTTATATTGGTTGGCGGTTTCGGTTAAACTGCGGATTTTTTCGCCGTTTTCCAGTTCGTTTTCCCGCAGGGAATCCGTCAGCGTATCGTTTAACGCGTTTTCGTCCAACTGTGCATTTAAACGGCTGTTTTTAAGCAAGGTTTGCACCGTGGCGGATGAGGCGTTTAGGCCCGATGAGGCTAGCGCCGTTTGCTGGCTGCCCAGCGTTTGGCGGTAATTTTCGTACAGTTCCCGGTTGCGCTCTGCGGCGGATTTAAACAAATACTCCGCTTGGCGTTTCCCGGCGGCAGACACATATTCCGCCTGCCTGTTGGCGTCCTGCGCCAAGGCTTTGTAATAATCCTTTTCGGCCTTGCGGTTGCCAAAGACCGACGAGGCGGACGACACGACATACCCCGCCTGTTTAATGACTCCTCCCATTTTTCTTCCTCCTAAAAATAAACTCTATAAACGTAACGCCTGACGCCATTAAAATACGCCCGGCGGTAAAATTAAGCCGCTTTACTAGCCGCACGGCGCGGGCGTAGCGGCTATCTACCCATACGGTGAGTTCTGGATATTCGCCCGAAAAATGCGCCACCAGTCCGCGCATACAGGCGAAAAAACTCTTGGGGATTTCTTCCACTTCTCCCCCCGTTAAAAGCCACACCTGCGCCCGCGCTCCTAATAAGTACGGCGCCACAATTCCGCACACCGCCGCCACTTTTCCCCGGTGCAAGAGAGTAAAGGCGCAACGCGAAACCTGCGCAAAATACCTTATCAAAGCGCCGGGTTCCTGCCCCGGGTGCGAGGCGGCCAATTCCCGCCGGTCCTCCGCGCGCAAGGTTTGCGCCAATTTATAGGCATCCGGCGGTAAAAATTTGCGTAAAACAATGTTATTTTTTCTCATAAAAAGATATACTGTAAAAAACTTGTTAAAGGAGTAATAAATGACGATACTGGTTATTTTGTTTTTACTGGGAATTGTAGCCGTGTATGCGGTATTTTTCCTGCTCTTTAAAGTTATTTGGATGATTTTAAAGAAGAACAGCAACAAATGGCCGCTTATTTTGGCGGGCGTAGCCACGGTGCTCTTGGGCTTGTGCTCCGCCTTGGCGGTGTATTGGGGTGTTAAAAAGGTAACCGCCCCCTTTAAGCCCATTATTGCGGCCGCGCAAACGGCTGCCCCCGTATATGGCGAAAGCACTTATCAGGCCCCCGAATACGGAGCAGAACTGACCGTATATGACGGGATGACGTTCTCCGACTGGATGCAATTAGGCGATGTGGATTTGACCGTAGGCATTGATACCAACGCCTTTAAAAAGGACGCCGCCGGAAAAACGCCCAAGGCCGTTACCTTTGCGGGTATTGCACGCCAAAGAAATGCGGACGAGGACCCGTTCAAGGATTTTAACGAGGTTGTGGTTTCTATTCAAAACCGCCGCCAACTGGAAATTCACTCCTCGGAAAAGGCCACCATTAACGGGCGCGAAGCCCTGCTGGTTTCTGGCACCGCCTATTCCAACCAAGGCAATTCCGTGCCGTTTTGGCTTTCCGTCGTGCCGGCGGATAATCACCAAGTATATTATGTAGTGGCCGGAACGGTGGACGGGCCGGACCAGTTGCTGGCCAAAAGTATGGTGGAAAGTTTGCACTTAACCAAATAATCCCAACCATTTTTGAGCGGGGCTTTTGCTTTTAGGGCAAAAGCCCCCTTTTTATATCAGCGCGTAATAAACGACAGCAAGGTAACCGGCAACGGGTCCGTCTGACGGAAGACCACCGCCGGAGAAAGGCTGTGCGAGCCGGAAAGATTCAGCACATAATCCCCGGTTTTTAGCGCAAGGGGCGCATTAAAGGGCTCATCCGTACGCTGGACGATTTCGGTTAAATGCGCTTCGTCCGTGCCGACGAGGCCACCGCGACTGTCCAACATTTTAACGGTAACGCCGCTAAAACGCCTTTTTCTGTCGGCCGCCGTACCGTCCCCGTAGGACAAGGAGGGCGGCAGGGTTACAAGTTCCGCCGTAAAGAGTAGCCCGGCGTGTGCGCAGGTAACCGCGCGGGGCAGCGAGATTTCCCCGTTTTTAACCGTCTGCGGGGCCAACACATTTCCGTCCGCCAGCACCCCAACAGGCAGGCCTTCTAAGTGAGATAAACCGCCCAAGCGCGTAAAGGGCGTTTCGCTTTTGAGTGAAACGGACGCGTCCAAAAACACTTGGTCCTGCGGCTCCTTACTGCCCAGCCGCCGTGCTAACCGTTCCACAAAATAGCCGTTTGTGCGTTTTACCACGAACCACACCTCGTCATATCCCCGGTTAGGCACACAGCAAACACTTTTAAAAAGGCCCTGCGTATCGTGCCGGGTCCACGCGCAAAGGTTTTGCTCGGGCAAATAGGTCAAAGTCAGCGCGGTGCCGTCGTCCAGCACGCACCAAACCAAATTGTCCGGCTCCTGCTGGTAACACAGTTCGGCCACCTCGCGGTTAAAGAACAAGTGCTTGGCGAGCAGGGTTAAATCATTGCCGATGTAGGAAGCGGTGTTATAATCATAAAACAAATCCCGCACGCATCCGCCGCGCGCCTGCACAAATAACGCCCGGTTGCCCACCAGCACCGGGGCCGTGCGGCTCGCCCCGCGTTCGCCCTGCTGGGCCACTTGGATATTGGTGGGCGTAAGCGCGCCGGAGCAGGATAAAGTCCACTCGCTCCCCGCGGTAAAAAGCAACAAACGCCCGCACACCGCCGCGCCGTGTATGGCGTTTAACTTTTTGCCCGACAGGTTCACGCTGATAGCGTCGTTATCCGTTAGCGTGCCGCGGGAATGCCCAAAGTCGCTGTGCGCCCCGGTTTTGGAAAACCACACCGTCTGTGCTTCGCGCTTGGTTCCGGCAAGGCCCAAGCGGTCCTGGAAAAAGAACACGCACGAGGGATAGCCCGAAAACGGGCTGAAAGAGCCCTCAGCCCAATCGGACGTCCAATCGGATAGGGCCACCTGCCGCTCCGGGCGGACGACCAGTTGCCGGGCATTTAAATAGCCTTCCGCCGTTACAACACCCTCTTGGATAAACGCATCGGCCTGCAATTCAAAGCCCGCCTCTCCGCTTGTTTCCAGCGAGCGGACCCGCAAATAATACATATCGGCGGTATCCTCCAAGTGGCCAAGCGCGTTGAAATTTTCCTCGCCGTCCGCGCGGGAGAAATATTTTACCTTCTGCCACGTTTTTCCCCCGTCTTCGGACTTTTCCAACACCAGTTGGCCCGTCCACACCCCGCTGGTGCGCAACTGCCAATCGCCCCCGCTTTTGAGCGTTTGGGAAACGCTTTGATAGCCCAACGTGCCCGAGAGGTACTGGCTTTCCACCGCGTGGGTAAGCGCGAATTTGCCCCCGATATGCCCGGGCTGGAAAAGGTCAAAATCGCTTTCCAGCAAAAATTTGTCATCGCCGGACGGGATTAATTCCCCCTTATTGGCCCCGCCGGACAGCGTTTGCGCCACCGTCAGCACCGCCGGGCGCGTGAAACTGTTGCGGTATTCCAATACAAATTGCATCCCGTTGCAGTCTCCCCCGGTGGCTTGGGGCGAGACTATTTTGATAATACCGCCCAAATTGGCCGCCGAAAAGCCTGCATCGGCAAACTCTTTATTAAAGGCCGCCACTATCCCCGCAATATCCAGCCCGTAATCGCTGGCCGAATAAAACCACACATTATTAAAATACCCCAGCACCGCCAAGTTGGGATACACTATCGGCTGGAAGGAAAGCGTCGCGCTTACGCCGTCCGACGAGGCGGTTTCGTTATATGGGGTCAGGCGGAGTTTTTTGGAGTCGTCCGTATTAGAAAGCATAAACGGCCCGTATTTAAGCGGCACCTCTGTAAAAGTAAATGTGCCGTCCGCCAGCCGGGTAAGTTGCTTGGGCGGGTGATTGGCGTGGACGAGGAAGAGCGTTTGGTCGTACTGGGTATAGTTAATTTGCGCCACTTCATCCGCCAAGTAGGGTGTGGCGAGTTCGTACGGGGTGTTGTCCGCACCCAGCACTTGGCCGCTTGCCGTGTAAATACGCAGGTATTTTTCCCCCAGTTCCAGCACATAGGCTTCACTCTCCCCCAATACAAAGGGAATCACGCGGCAAGGCTTACCCGCGTATTTGGCCCGGCCCATAAATACGGTGCCCGGGCGGTTGGACGCGCCGCCCTGCGGATGGACAAAAAAGTTCCGGGCCGTTTTCAGCCAAGAGGAATAGGCGGGGCTGTCTATACGCGCCTGCACGGCGGGGCTCACTTCGCCGCCCGCAAAAGAGGACTGCAAGCAATGCACGCCCATTAGCGAACCTCCGTAAACGCGTCCGTTTGCACGGTTTGCGCAAAGTTTTCCGTCATATTGCTGCGGCGGGCTTCGTCCAAACTGAGCGTATATTTTTGCAAAATTTGCGCGGCCAAGGTGTTATCCCCCGTGAGCGACAACGCCAAATCCGCCGCCAACGCGAGCGAAAAGGATTTGACAAAGGCGGCGTCAAACTGGCTTTCGTCCTCTACGCGGCGGGTGTATTCGGCCCACGCCTGCGGCGCGGCGGATTCCAGCACGCGGGTGCGGAACTTGGGGTGGAAGAGTTCCCGAAACGCGGTATTTTTGTAGGGCGGCTGATAAACCCGGCGGATAAACAAGGCTTCCTGTGGGTATTTGTACAAAAAGCAGTTGTCCTGTTTTTCCATTAGCGCGAGCGGCTCCCAGACTGTGGCAAAGCCCCAATTATGGGTACGCAAAACCTCATCGCGCACGGGTTCGTAGAACAAATTTAAGCGGCGCGCTTTTTCATCCTCTTGCGTTAAAGAGGATATCGGGGCCTGCCCTAATTGGGCTAAGGCCAAATTACAAATGGTAATTTTTGATATCATTTTTAACTCCTATTTTATTTTTACTTATTTTTTAAGTATTTTTTATTTTAATACTAATTTTACAAATGCAAATTTATATATATTTTTTGCAAAACAGATTATTTAATTTCTCGGCATTATTGTTTTGTTTTTTATACTTAAATTTATTTTTATTTAAATATTCATTATTTTTATTTTTAATCA
>DJFE01000005.1 GCA_002432025.1 Candidatus Avelusimicrobium stercoris
AACAACAACGACAAACAACAGATTCCCGACTACGACACTCGGGAATGACAACCACAGCAACGACGAGATCCCGTATAAAAACACTACGGGATGACGGCGAAAAACAAGGCTGTTATAAAATCAAGGGTCATTCTGAACTTGTTTCAGAATCTACCGATTGTGTAGTTAGTTGTTGCCGTCATCCTGGAAAGCCGTAGTCCAGGATCTGTCGTTATAAAATAAGGATTAGATATTGGAACGCTCCGCGCCGGCCAACCTTCCAGTATGACCTTTATTTTTACAAACGACAAACCACCCAAAAAGTAGATCCTGAACCCTATTAATAGACCCCGTACAGAAACCTTATGGGGTGCCACATAAGTGGTAAGAGCGGCAATTCAGGATGACCCCTAATTTATTTTTCCCCCCCGGCCCGGCTAGGGCCCGGCGCGGTTTAATTGCTATAATAAAATTATGTCTGCAAAAAAGATTTCCACTCCTATTAAAAAAGCCCCCGCTTCTGTATTCGGGGCGTTCATCCGCAAATGTTTGCCCGTCGTGGCTGGGGGGATGTGCCTGCTCATCAGTATTTCCTTTTTTACAGGCACATACGACACCGCCCAAGTAAAACTAACCTTACTCCACACGGGGGCAATCGTCCTGTTGGGTTTATGGGCCACGCTTAAAGTAGCGGAGTGGAAGAGCCCGTTTACGCGCCAAAATTTCCCGTTTTTACTCCCGATACTGGCGTACCTTGGGTGGAATATTCTTTCTTTTATATGCGGCCCCTTTCATTTGGAAAGCGCCGAGGAATTTATCCGCCTGCTGATGTACGGCGGGATAATGCTGTTAATCGCCACCGAATTTACCCAAAAAGATATCCGCACGCTTACTAAATTTATTGTTATCGCCGCGTGGATTTCGTTCACTTACGGGGCCTTGCAAATAGTGGACGGATTTTTGCCGGGGGCGGATTTTCTACCCTGGCGGGGCTTTTTTACGCGCCGAATTTTCTCCACGCACGCCAATCCAAACTTCTTTGGCGCGTTTGTGGTGTTTGCCTCGTGCGTAACCTGCGCGCAATATCTGGCTACGCGCAAAAAATCCCTGCTGGTGCTTTTGGGGTTGGGATTAGTGGAACTATTTTTCACGGAAAGCAAGGGCGCGTGGCTGGCGTATGGGGCGGCCGCGGCCTTGGGAACATTCCTGTTTACAAACCGCCTTTTCCCCACCAAACACATTAAAAAATTAAACCTCGTAGCAACTGGTGTTCTCCTCTGCGCGCTTGCGCTGGCCGGAGTCTATACGGCCAAGCGGTTCCAATCGGTCAGTTTCCGCTCGTTTACGTGGCTTGCCACCTTTGAAATGGTGCAAGATTCCCCCCTTATGGGCACGGGGCCGGGCAGTTTTAAAATTATTTATCCGGCCTACAAACGCCCGCAAATTTTTTATATTGAAAACTCCCACAACACCGAAACTCAACACGCCGAAAACGAGTATTTGGAACAATGGGCTACGGCGGGGACCATTGGGCTGGCAATCTTTTTGTGGATGCTGTTTTTTGTTTTTACCAGTGCGTGGAAAAACTTGCGCCCGGTAAGCCTATTACCCGCCGAAGAGCAAGAGCGGACCTTTTATTTGCTGGGCTACGCAACAGCCTTGGCGGGCCTAATGGCGCACGCCTTTGTGGACATCAGTTTGCGCTTTGCTTCCAGCGGGCTCTTTTTTGCGGTGTTTATCGGGGTGATTATCGCCTTATCTAACCCACCGCAAGAAGACAATGCAGACGAAAAAATCTGTTTTTCCGCACCTTGGCTTTTGTGGGCGGCCCGGTTGGTGTTAGCGGGGGCCTTGACCTATGGGGCGTGGCAAGTGTTAGTAGAGTTTAAAGAGATTTCCGGCGCAATGTCCGCCCGCAAATTAGGCGACGGATTTTTAATTTGCTGTGCGTGGGGCGTGCTTTTATTTTGCGTGCTAGGTGTGTGTTATGTGTATTTACGCAGTGCGTGGACGAGCCGTGTGGCCCGCACAAGCCTGTTACTGGCCGCCACAGTGCCGGGGCTGGTGTGGTTTTATGGGCTTTTTCAGGCGAACCATTATTACAGTTTAGGCGTGCGTTTGGTGCAAATGGGCAACGCCGAAGGGGCTCTGCCGTATTTTACACGGGCAATAAAATTAAACCCGCTTTTGACGGAATACCACCAATACCGCGCCAACACCTTTGCCACCACCTTGGATTTGACCACGCAGTTTTCCCCCGCCCGGGGCGATACGGACGCGCCATCCAACGACTATGCCCGCGCGCTAAAAGATTTTGCGTATGTGCTTAAATACGCACCCAACCACACGGCATTGCATCAAAGTACGGGGCAGTTGTATTATGCAATGGCGTTGCGGGCCTCGCAAGGGGCTGCGCAGGCTAAAAGCGCGGACGAATTTCAACTGTTCAGCCAAAATGCACGGGACAATATGGAGCAGGCCAAGCGCGCCTTTCAGCGTTCGCTGGTGCTGGACCCGGTCAATGCGGAGACGTACCTCTTTTTAACGAGTATTGCCCTAATGGAGCGCAACCCGGCGCAGGCCCAAGCGTGGATAGACGCTTACAGGCGTGGGCCCAAGGGCGTAACGGAAGAAGAATTTTTGGAAAAGAACCGCCATAATCCGCGGATGAACGCACTGGAAGCGCAAGTGCAAAAAATGCGCTTCTCCGTTGGGAAATAAGAGAGTATGTGCAAAGTTTCCCGTTTTTTTGTAGAATATATACGTTAGAAATAAACAATTTGCAACGCCAAGATAGCTCAGCTGGTAGAGCAATCGCTTCGTAAGCGATAGGTCCGGGGTTCGATCCCCCGTCTTGGCTTAAATTTAGAAACCACGCGCAAGCGTGGTTTTTTGATTTAAGGCGGCCAGCAGGCAAACTGCTTTGCCTGCGTGGGGGAGCGAAAGGCGCAGCGATGTTTTTGTTTGTGCGCTTAAAATTCCTCGGCGCACAAGGCAAAAACCGCGAGCCCGGCCTGCAGAAAAATTCCGTCAGGAATTTTATCGGAAGGCGAGACCCGTCTTGGCTCTTTTTTAAGCCCTCCGTCGGAGGGCTTTTTTACGTCTAAAAAAGCAATTTTTTATGGTTTTATCGTCGTAAAAACGATGTTACAAAAGGTGCGGCAGGCGCGACAAAAAGCGGGGTGCGTGTCAGAGTTTTGTCAGAGTTCTGACATCTTTTTGGAACTCAAAAGACAAGGCTTCTGCGCACTCTAGCACCAGTTTTAAGAACCACATTTTCTGCAAATAATCCGGCAAGGCTTACCAACTTTTCGGCAAAAAGATTCCCCAAAATAGAGGTCATACTCCGCGTACTTACAACGCGGGCTCATTCGCAAACCTCTTTAAAGGCTACTAAGGCCCGCAGGTTTTGGTCGTTTATCCCCGTGTCTATGCCGTACTTATCTTTAAAGGCCACGTGCCAGTTTTTAGGCTGGGTAACGTCCGTATTGTAAAAAGTGGCCGTAGTATCGGCGGCGTTATCGTACAAGGCGGACATATTTTGCACATCGCCCGTAAACGCGCAACGCTTGGTAATAAAGTTCTGCCCATAGCATTTAATGGGCGTTTTAATTTGTATAGTTTCAACCATAATGTAATATTTTCCCCCTGAAAATGGGTTATACTAATAAGAGGAGGCCCTTATGAAAAAAGTTTTGTCCGCTCTTATTTTGACGCTCATCCCGTTGTTCGGTTTTGCAACGGAATTTAAAACTGTTTGTGCCTCTCGTGTTTCTTTGAATTTTTCTCCTGGCTTTGCTTATAAAACCACTCCCAACGGGAACAATTCTTACACCACTTCTTGTATTGAACATTCCTCTATGGATTTTTTACCTTGTTACACGTGGAACTCTATTAAAAATAAAGACGGTTCTTATACGACCTCTTGTGCTATTAGAACCTCTTTAACCCTGCAAACGTGTGTCCTGTGGAAAAGCACGCCCGGTCAAAATGGTTCTTATTCTACCGAATGTAGCGCTTATACTTCCTTAGACTATGCAAAAAAACCTTGTGTAGAATATAAGACTACCAAAGAGACAAGCGGAAATTTACTTACTACTTGCTCTTCATACTCCGATCTTGCTTACGCAAAAGAGCAATGCGTTCTTTGGAAAACAACCGAACGCTAACCTACATATTTATTACGTTTTGCACCCGCCTTATAGGCCACATTGGCAAACTCCAAGGCTTCCACCGTTCCGCGTTTAATGGCTTGCGTAATAGCGGTTAAATCGCCGCCGTTTTGCACGTTAATCGTTTGGTTGATAACCGCACCGCCGGCTCCGCCAGGCTCAGTATTTCCCTCGGCAATATCAAAAAGCCTAGCCTGTTGTGCGCGGTTTAAAATCATTTCCCCGCTGTTTACGCGTGCGAGTACATTATCCCCGCTAAACGAATTTCCTGGCACCACCCCGCCTGTTGCAAAGCCATCTGCAAAAGCCAAAACGGCCGCCATAATCCCAGCGCCGATGACCGGAGCAAGCGCAATCCAAGAGCCGCACGCCGCTACTAACGCCCCAAATACCGTAAGCACCGCGCCTACGCTTGCCGCCACGTGGGCTAACGTGGAAACTAAATTAGGGTTATTGTTTATCCACTCTTTAATGCCGGCGACGACATCGGCCGCGCATTTTACCAAACTGTTTAGCGTTGGCAAAACCCCGCCACCACTTGCTGGACAAGCCCCTCGGCCAGTTTGCCCAAGTAGTCTTTGTTGTCGGACACAAAGGCGGCCACGCCCAAATTGAGCTTAATGGCTTCCTGCAAGCGGGCTACGGCGGCCTCTTTTTGTTTTTTGGCTTCCAGTTCCGCGCGCAATTTATCTGCGTCGCTGGGCGGATTAGCCGGGGCCGGGTGGGCCTTTTTTAACTCTTCCAGTTGGGCCGACAACGCGGCCACCTGGGCGGCAAGGTCTGCGCTTTTATCGCTACCGCCGCCGTCTGCTCCCGCGGCGCCCTCTTCGGCGCGCAACGGAGCGTTGAACATCATTAGTTTGAATAATTTTTTCATATCATTTCCCCTGCAAAATATCAAAGACATAATGGACTTTTGCTAAACTGATAAAAATGTTTCCCGGAGTTCCATTATGCGTGTTCTAAATCGTCATTTCCGTTCCAAATTATACAGCTGCGCCATAGACCTCTCCCGCACCCTCTCCACCGACCATCCCACCGTCAAACACCGTTTAAAAGTGCTGGACTTTTACTCCCGCTATGGCCTTCAAGCTTCATTAGAAGCCTTCGGCATATCCAAAAGTACTCTCTTCAACTGGCGCAAAGCTTATCGGTCAGGCGGATTGCGCGGACTGTTGCCTTTGCCCAAAACCCCTCTTCATAAACGCCAAAGCGCTGTATCCCAAGCCGTCATAGACCAAATACGCCTTATCCGCCACCAATACCCGCGCCTCAACCAAACCGCCGTACGCTGTTTGTTGGAGCCATTCTGCAAACAACATGGACATGCTTTGCCCAGCTGCGCCACCATAGCCCGTATTATCGCCAAGCTCAAAGCACAGGGCCGTTTACCCTCTTCCCGCCAATTGCGCATAAACGCCAAAACGGGACGCTTCAAAGCCCAGTCTCACAAATATAAAGCTAAAGTGCGCCGCGGTTCTTATGCCCCGTCCAAACCGGGCGACTTGTTGCAAATAGATTCCGTCCACGTCTTTATTGACGGGATAAAACGCTATCTAATTACCGCAGTGGACGTACAAACCCGCTTCGCCTTCAGCTTCTGTTATAACGGCTTAACCAGTTCTAACGCGCAAGACTTCCTCTCTAAAGTACAAAGGGTATATCCATACCCCATAGAAAGAGTGCAAACAGATAACGGCCTTGAGTTCCATAAACACTTTGACCAGGCATTAAGCCAACAAGGCCTCATCCATTACTTCAATTACCCCCAAAGCCCCAAGAGCAACGCCTTTATAGAACGCTTTAACCGCACGCTGAGGGAACAGTTTCTCAACGTCAACCGGGAAAGCTTTTACGACCGAAACGAGGTAAACCAAAAACTAATGCAATACTTAATCTGGTATAATACCCAAAAGCCGCATCAGGGGTTGAAATGGATGACTCCCTTGGATTACACCCTCAAGGCTTTGCATTTGCCCCCGCAAAAGTCCAATATGTACCGAGATCTTACA
>DJFE01000004.1 GCA_002432025.1 Candidatus Avelusimicrobium stercoris
TTGGCCTTTATACCCAGGATGACCTTTTTTTATAACGACTTTTTCCTTTTAGTTGTCATTCCCGAAGGTCGTAGTCGGGAATCTGTCTTTGCTGTTGTTGTTTTCTTACGAAACGGCAGATCCCGGATAAAAACCTTCCGGGATGACGACACCCTGCGGGCGGCAGATTTTCCGTGCCCCTTTGATTTTATTGGGCAACACTCTTTTTGTAATGTCGCAAACAAACGAAACGGCAACAATAAATAATAAGGCTGTTATAAAATTGGGGGTCATTCTGAACTTGTTTCAGAATCTACATCTTGGGTAGTTGACGTTGTCGTCATCCTGGAAAGTCGTAGTCCAGGATCTGTTGTTATAAAATAAGGATTAGATACTGGACAGAAACCTTCCAGTATGACCTTTTAGATAACAACCACTACTCATATAAGGTAAATCCTGAAACCTATTAATGGACCCCGTACAGAAACACTACGGGGTGCCGCCTAGCGGTATGGGCGGCAATTCAGGATGCCCCCTTTTTTCGTAAAGCCGTCATCCCCGAGGAATTTAGTCGGGGATCCGTTGTTGTCGTTTTTTTTTTAAATAACGACAGATTCCCGACTACGACACTCGGGAATGACGACAAAAAGCGATGCCGCAAGGCCATTATAAAAATTGGAAACTTTTTGCCCTATCTAACCCCTTTTTGCGCTTGTGAAAGGGCGGATAATAAGCCATACTAAAAGTGGTAAACCTTTTCTAACGGCGCATTGCAGGCAAAGCCACCGTAAGGGGACCCGTGGGGGACGGTCCGCATTGCTTCCCCCCAACCAATATATTGGTAACCCCGCCCGCACCCGGGCGGGGGCTTTCGTTTTACCAACTTCACGTTGCCACGCCGCGTTTTTCCCGCACAGGCTAAAAAACTGTTACAATATATTATATTTGCCCGGGAAACCCGGCGCCAAAAGGAGACACAAATGATTAAAGAAGGTTCCAAAGTCAAATTTGACTACACCCTTACGGTTGACGGCAAAGTAGCCGACACCTCCGCCGGACGCGGCCCGCTGGAATACACCCACGGAGCGGGGCACATTATTCCGGGCTTGGAAGAAGAACTGACCGGGATGAAAGTGGGCGACAAAAAGACGGTAAAAGTCGCACCGGAAAAAGGCTACGGCAAGGTTTTGGAAGAAGCCATCCGCCGCGTACCGAAAGAAGCCATCGGCGGAGCGGAACACTTAAAAGTAGGCGATATGGTGGGCGCCAGCAATGAAGGGCATACCTTCCGCGCGGTAGTGAAGGAAATTACCGATAAAGAAGTGGTGTTGGACTTTAACCACCCGTTAGCCGGCAAAGAACTTACCTTTGACGTGGAGATTAAAGAAATCAACTAATTTCCCTTTTTACAGAAAAACCCCGGGTTCTTTATAACCCGGGGTTTTTTATCGGTTTAGTTGCAAATCAAGTGTAACTTTCCAAGTACGTGTGCAACCCTTCGGCGCGCGCCTGCGACACGCCCGCCTCGTAAAGTTCCTCGGCTTCGTCTGTGCGGCCCAAGGCGTACAATACCTGCGCCAAGGAAAGTTTGGTTAAAATCTGCCCGCGTTTTTCGTCGGAATTATCAAACAACACGCGCGCTTCTTCCAAATCCTTTAAGGCGGCTGTCATTTTGTTTTTGCGTTTTAAAATATCGGCGCGGCCCCACTTTACAAAGCCCAAATCCACCGTATCGTGGATAGACGAATACAGTTTATCGGCCACATTGTAATGGCGCAAGGCTTCGTCGTACTTGCCCTGTTGGCGTAAGCCGTTGGCCATACCGCAGTTGGTATAAGCCTTGCCGAACACGTCCTCGCTCTTGCGGAAGATTTTTTCCGCCAGTTTGTAGTTTTTCACGCACTCGTCAATTTTTCCGCAAATGCGGCTAATTCCGGCCAAGCCGCAATGCCCATAGGCCACAGAAATATCGTCGCCCGCTTTTTTGGCAAGAGAGATAGCCTTTTTGAACTGCGCTACGCCCTCTTCAAAGTGGCCTTGCAGGCGGAAGATTCCCCCCTTGGCCCAATGGATAAAACTCATCCCGGCGTAGTCCTTTAACTGCGTATAGGCGGACAAAACGGCATCCAGCAAATCAAGAGCCTCTTCCAAGCGGCCCCAAGCGCGCAAGGCCATACCCATTTCCTGCATTGCGCGAACGACAAATTCGTCATATTCCAATTCCTGAGCCATTTTCAAGGCGTCCTCGGCCAGTTCATACGCGGCGGCGGAATGCCCCAAGGTGCGGTAGCAGGCCGCCATCGCCAAGAGCGCATCCATACGGCGTTCGGCTTCGTCGGCAACCTTTAAGCAGTTGGCGTAACTTTTTAAAGCGTCCTCAAAGGAGCCCAGTTGGCGTTGTGCCTCGCCCGTTAAAAACCAAGCGGCGGCGTCCTTCTTTTTGGCTTCGGCCAGTACGGCCAACGCGTCCGACGGGCGGCCCTCGTCAAGCAAATTTTCCAAAGCGTCTAAATCCAACTTTGCGGTTTGTTTCTTTTTGGGTTGAGCCATATACTCTCCTAATCTAACGGCTGAAACTTTTATTATTTGTCCCCTGCACTTGTTTCAGGGGCACTGAAAAAACTACATCTGTAACAATTTTTTAATTTCGGCTAACGTGGCGGCCAAATCGTAGGGCTTTGGAATAAAATAATCAGCCCCCGCTTCCGTGGCGCGGTCGCGCGATTCGGGGTCGGACAAGGTGGACATTATCACTACCGGAATCCGCCAAGTGGCGTTGTCGGTCTTTAACAGTTTGCACACGTCAAACCCGCTTAATTTAGGAAGCATTAAATCCAACAGTACCAAATCGGGCTTTATCTGCTTGGCCAGTTGCACGCCGGCCACGCCGTTTTCGGCCCAATGAACCTCAATGCCGTCCACCTTTAAGGCGCCACAAAGCGCGTTGCCCAGTACCTTGGAGTCTTCAATCAGCACCACTTTCTTCATATTACAGTTCTTCGCAATGGTCTTTGTACAGGCGGATAGCCTCGGCGTATTCGCGGGCGTTTTTGATAACGCCGTTTACTTCGTCTTCTTCCAGTTTGCGCACGATCTTGGCAGGCACGCCCATCACCAGCGACCCCGCCGGGATATTTTTACCCGCCGGAACCACCGCACCCGCCCCAATAATGCAGTTGGGGCCAATTTCGCTCTCCATTACTACGGCATTCATACCAATCAGGCAATTATCGCCGATTTTACTACCGTGTACAATCGCCCCGTGGCCCACGCTTACGCCGCGGCCAATAATGCAGGGCGCGCCGTAATTGACGTGTACGCAGGCATTTTCCTGAATATTGGAATTATCCCCCACCGTAATGGAAGCAATATCCCCGCGCAGTACCGCGCAGGGCCAAATGGATACATTTTCCCCTATGGTAACATCCCCGATTAACACCGCGGTTTTGTGCACATAGCAACTGGGGCGCACGCTGGGGACTTGTTCGTTAATGCGTTCTTTCATAGTAGGGCTCCTTTGGAAGTTTTATTTTTGCGCGGAGAGGACGGGGACGAAAGTTGCAGTCCCCAATAGATAAAAATGCTCACAATACCCGGCAAAATATAATAAACCACACGGTAAATAAGCGAGGCCATAAGGGCGGAATCCCAGTCTATACCCATTTGGGAATAGACCGCCGTCATTGCCAGTTCCATAGCGCCCAAACCGCCCGGCAAAATGGGGATCAGCGTCGTAACCATACCGACGGCAAACCCGGCGACTAGTACGCCCGCCGTAATGTGTATGCCCACCGCGCGGAAGGCAAAATACAAAACCAAAATCGTAAACAGCCAATCGGCGCAGACGTAGATAATCGTCATTGTAAGTTTATTTTTTTTGCGGTGGATAAGGTCAATGCCCTCATCCAATTGGTCCATAAAATCGTCGTATTTCCCTTTGGGGATTAAAGCGCGGAAGACGTGGTAAAGGACCTTATTCATCATACGGAAGCACTTTCTTAGCCATTTGGAGCGCAGTTCGTTATTAAATAAAAACGCCGTAATTACTACGCACACCGCACACATTACGATAATAAGCGAAAAGTTTTTGAGCAGTTGCATCGTAGTAGCCGACGAGTTAAAAAGCATCAGCACCGAGCCCTGCAAAATGATAATCGCCAATACAAAATACAAAAGCACCGTAATGACAATGCTGGCCGTAACACAAGTGCCAAACGGCACGCGGCGGCGGTTTAACAAGTGGGCGCGCAAGGCAAACCCGCTTACGCCCAAAGAGGAAACAATATAGTTCACCGTAGTGGAAACGAGCGCAATACCCATTGCCGCGCTTTTGGAGATTTTCCGCCCCATAATACGCAGCACTTCGTACAGGCTCATCCCCATTGCCACATAGATAAGCACAGAAGACAATAAAGACAAAAAGAGGTATTTGGTTTTTACGCCTTGCCAAATTTTTACAAAACTGTCCTTAGCCTGATAAATCATAAAGGCAATCAGGCCGACGGATAACAGGATGCCCAAGGTATAGAGCAAATATTTAAGCGGTTTCTTCACGCGCGCGCTCCGGGTATGAAAGATATATAAATTATATAATTTATTTAAGCAAAAAGGGCGTTTTGCACGCTTGTAAAAAGCATAAAACGCCCGGGGGTTTTTAAAGTTATGAAGAGTATTAAAGTAATCGGCGCAAAAGGCCACAATTTAAAAAATGTTACCGTAGAAATGCCCAAGGACAAAATGGTCGTAGTAACCGGGCTGTCCGGCTCGGGCAAGAGTTCCTTGGCGTTTGATACCATTTACGCCGAAGGGCAACGCCGCTATGTGGAAAGTATGTCCGCTTATGCACGGCAATTTTTGGAATTAATGGAAAAACCAGACGTAGAACATATTGAGGGTCTTTCCCCGGCTATTTCCATTGAACAGCGAAATCCGTCCAAAAATCCGCGCTCTACCGTCGCCACGGTTACGGAAATTTACGACTATTTGCGCCTTTTGTTCGCCCGCGTGGGGCACCGCTTTTGCCCGCATTGCGGCCGGGAGGTGGAATCTTGGAGCGTACAGGGCATTGCACAGGATATTTTAAAAAAGTTTAACGAAAAAACCGTTTTCATTTTATCCCCCGTCGTCCGCGGGCGCGCCGGCACATACGAGGAACTCTTTGCCAAGTTTAAAAAAGAGGGCTATGTAAAAGCCCGCGTGGACGGTACCGTCATTACCCTGGACCACACGCCCACCTTGGAACGCTATAAAAAGCATACCATTGAATTAGTAACGGATGAAATTTTTGTAGAGGAATTTGACCGCGAGCGGTTGGTGGAAAGTTTGGAAGCCGCCCTCAAATACGCACAAGGCCTTGTGCACATTGTGGAAGCCGAAGGCGACAAGCCGCGCGAATTTACTTATAGCGAAAACAACGCCTGCGCGCATTGCGGTATCGGGTTTAGCGAACTGGAACCGCGGCTCTTTTCGTTCAACTCCCCCTACGGTGCGTGCCCGGACTGCAACGGCTTGGGCCTTAAAATAGAAGTAGCCGAAGATCTCGTGGTGCCGGACGATACGCTGTCCATTAACGAGGGCGCGATTGCCGCTTGGGATAACCCTGTTACCACGCGCACCCACCGCTGGAAAAATTCTTGGAGCGGGTATTATTACGATATTTTGCGCCAAGTTTGCCACCAAAACCACATCAGCCTGCACACGCCGTGGAAGGATTTACCCAAAGAACAGCGCGACCTGCTCTTGTACGGCACGGGCGGAGCCAGTTATACGTCCGTCATTTCGGGCGGCGAGCAAGATTTTGAAGGTGTAATTACCAACTTAAAACGCCGCTACCAAGAAAGTGAAAGCGACTTCGTAAAAGAGGAAGTGTATAACCGCTTTATGCGCGAGGTTACCTGCCCCACCTGCGGCGGAAAACGCTTAAAGCCCGAAGCCCTGGCCGTGCGTATTAACGGCAAAAATATTAACGATATTACGGCAATGCAGGTTTCCGCCGCCAAGGAATTTTTTGAACATATTGAACTGACGGACAAGGAAAAAATCATCGCCAAGGATGTATTAAAGGAAATCCGCGCGCGTTTGGACTTTTTAAACAGCGTGGGCCTTTCTTATTTAACCTTGGAGCGCAAGAGCCAAACCCTGTCGGGCGGCGAAGCACAGCGTATCCACTTGGCTACGCAAATCGGCTCCGGCTTAACGGGTGTTTTGTATGTGTTGGACGAGCCCACCATCGGCTTGCACTCGCGCGATAACGACCGCCTGATTGAAACGCTTAAAAACCTGCGCGATTTAGACAACACCCTTATCATCGTAGAACACGATAAAGACACCATTTTAGCCGCCGATTATGTGGTAGAATTGGGCCCCGCGGCGGGCGAATACGGCGGCAACATCGTGGCCGCAGAGCCGACGGCGGACTTTTTGCGCGACGAAAAGTCGCTGACCGCCTCTTATTTAAACGGACGGCGGATGATTCTCCCACGCGAGGAACTGCGCAAGGGAAACGGCAAATATTTGGAAATCTTAGGCGCACAGCAATTTAACCTCAAAAACATTGATGTTAAATTTCCGCTGGGCAAATTTATCTGTGTAACGGGCGTGTCCGGCTCGGGCAAGTCCACGCTTATCCACCAAATTTTGTACAAAGCCTTGGCCCAAAAGTTCTACGGAGCCAAGGACGCTCCGGGCAAACACAAGGCCATTAAAGGGTTGGAAAACATTGATAAAGTCATCATCGTGGACCAAAGCCCTATCGGCAAAACCCCACGCAGCAACCCCGCCACCTATACGGGCGTGTTTTCGCACATACGCGACTTATTTGCCGAAATGCCCGAAGCCAAACGCCGCGGCTACAAGCCGGGCCGCTTCTCCTTTAACGTAAAGGGCGGACGGTGCGAAAAGTGCCAAGGCGACGGTATTTTAAAAATCCAAATGCAATTCCTGCCCGATATTTATGTAAAGTGCGAGGAGTGCAACGGCCAACGCTTTAACGAAGACACGTTACAGGTAAAATTCAAGGGCAAAAACATTGCCGAAGTGCTGGATATGAGCGTATCGCAGGCGTTGGAATTTTTTGACGCTATCCCCAAAATCAAACGCTATTTAAAAACGCTAAACGACGTGGGCCTTGGCTACATAAAACTGGGCCAAGCCGCCACCACGCTTTCAGGCGGCGAAGCGCAGCGCGTAAAACTGGCGGACGAACTTTCCCGCAAAGGGACCGGTAAAACGCTCTACATTTTGGACGAACCCACCACCGGCCTGCACTTTGCGGATATTGATAAACTCCTCCACGTGCTGCACGGTTTGGCTGACAAGGGCAACACCGTGCTTATTATTGAGCACAACTTGGACGTTATCAAAACCGCCGATTGGCTGATTGACCTCGGCCCCGAAGGCGGCGACAAGGGCGGCACGATTGTCTGCGAGGGAACCCCCCGCCAAGTGGCCGCGTGCAAGGAATCTTACACCGGACGATATTTAAAGCCGGAATTGGAAGCGGTGGATAAATTTTTGGCAGAGCACCCCGAACAGAAATTGCACGGGCCCAAAACATCTGCCAAAAAGGCCCCGGCTAAAAAAGCCAAGGGGAGCAAAAAATGAAGAACAAAATCCACAAAACAAACGCCGCCCGCCACTTGGACGAATTAAACATCCCCTACGAACTTATCCCGTACGAGGTGGATGAGGAAAATTTAAGCGCCCTGCACGTGGCGCAGACCTTGGGGCAAAACATTGACCAAGTGTATAAAACCTTGGTTTTGCGCGGCGACAAAACGGGCTTCTTTGTGTGCGTAATTCCCGGCGGAGCGGAGTTGGATATGAAGGCCGCCGCACGCGTAAGCGGCAATAAATCGTGCGAAATGCTGCACGTAAAGGAGTTAGTCCCCGTTACGGGCTATATGCGCGGCGGATGTTCCCCCTTGGGGATGAAGAAGCCCTTTCCTACCTTTATTCACGAGGACTGCATTTTGTGGGATTTTATATACGTCAGCGCGGGGCTGCGCGGTCTGCAAATTAAAATCAACCCCAACGACCTTTTAAAGGCCACCCACGCGCAAGCCGTGCCTTTGTGCTTATAATGCAATTTTTGCCTTGTTAAATAGCGTTAAACCCCTTATACTATATATATACGCTTTCTAGGAGGTGTCTTATGTACGCCGGAATAGGAAAACGCTTCTTTGCTTTTTTAATTGACGCGCTCGTCTTTGCCGTTTTGTATTGGGCGTTGTGGCAGATGATGAAGAGTTATGCCACTGTTTCGCTGGTATTACTGGTTATTATTTGGCTGTATTACGCGCTCCTAGAAAGTTCCCCCCTGCAAGCCAGTGTCGGCAAAATATTAATGGGCATAAAAGTAGTGGACCGCCACGGCCGCCGACTTTCCTTTTGGCAAGCCACGGAGCGTATTGTTTCCAAACTGGTAACCAATGTAACGTTTTATTTTGGCTTCTTTGTGGCCGCGTGGGATAAAAAGAAGCGCACCTTGCACGACCGTATCAGCCACAGCGCCGTGATTTTAAAATCCGCCGAGTTTGACCCCGACGCCATAGAGGAAGAAGAGGACGAGGAAGCCTCCCTCACGTGGATAACGCTCGTATCGGTGGCGCTTGCAATCGTGTTTGTACTTTTGCTTTTATGGTGCGTAGCCCTGCCGCAATACCAACACACCGAGCGGTATGTGCAACTTACGCGCGTACTGGCAGAGACCGACGAAGCCGCACGCGCCCAGTTGGCCGCCGCGTCCCGCCCGGGGGTGGACCCGCGCGAGTGGCAGGTATTGCCGGGCGAGTGTTTAAAAATCGGCCCGCAGAAACTTTCCTGCCGCGGCTTTGATTTGGTATTGGAACCCGGCGGCATAAAGGCCAACGCACGCACGGGGGCAATGGACATTTTATACACGCTTTACTATCCCTTTGGCGGCGGGCCCTTAACCTGCACCCCGCGCACGCCCCAAGGGCAGGAAATTTGCTCCACCCTTAAAAAATAAGACTGTTAAAAAAATTGGGGTCATTCTGAACTGGCGGCCCGCAGGGTTTTCAGAATCTACCGATTGGGTTGTTGGTTGTTTATAAAAATAAAGATCATACTGGAAGGTTTGCCGGCGCGGAGCGTTCCAGTATCTGTTGTTATAAAAAAGCAACGGCCACAGCAGATCCCCGAGCCCTGCGGGCCGCCAACCCCTCGGGGATGACAGTTGTCTTGTTCTTATTCTATTTTTGTTGTCATTCCCGAAAGTTGTAGTCGGGAATCCGTTGTTTGTCGTTGCCGTCATCCTGGAAAGTCG
>DJFE01000007.1:0-27592 GCA_002432025.1 Candidatus Avelusimicrobium stercoris
TCCTGGAAAGTCGTAGTCCAGGATCTGTTGTTATAAAATAAGGATTAGATACTGGACAGAAACCTTCCAGTATGACTTCATTAAATAACAACCACTACCCATAAGGTAGATTCTGAAAACCCTGCGGGCGGCAGATTTTCCGCACTCGTTTGATTTATGAGGCAACACTCCTTTTGTAATGTCGCCACCAAACGACAAGGCAAACAACAAAAAAGTTGGATTTATAAAAAGTGAAAAAAGGTAAGAAAAATTAAAAAGTTAGCAGTCCCAACGGGCGCGCTTCATATCCACGTGAACAGCGTCTTTAAAGGGTACGCCTTCCGCTAATAAAAGGCTCTTTTGCGCCGCAAAACCGGGGGCTAACCGGCCCGCGTGGTTCACTACCCGGTGGCAGGGATACTCGCCGTAATATTCGGCGCGGCTTAAAATTTTGCCCACCAGCCGGGAGTTTTTCTCCCGCCCGATTAGAGTTGCAATTTGCCCGTAAGAGGCCACCTTGCCCGAGGGGATTTCCTCCACCACCGACAAGACCTGATAAGCAAGTTCATCTGTTAATTTCCGCATATAAAATTAAGGGCTGATTTTCTGTGCCGTTTCCCCGCGTACAGGTGTTAAAAACCCCGGAAGCACAAAGTTATGCCGCCGGGGTTTAAATCGTCTTCCAAAGGGCTTATTTGGCCAAGTGTTTGGAAAGATATTTGCTCATATCAAACATACTGATTTGTTTTTTGCCTTCAAAAATCGGGGCCAATTTCGCATCAGAGTTGATCATCCGTTTATTTTTGGCATCCTGCAAGCCGTTCTTTTTAATGTATTCCCACATTTTTTTAACAACTTCGGTGCGGGGAAGAGCCGCGGAACCCACTACGGCGGCCAATTCGGCGCTGGGGGTCAACGGGGCCATAAATTTTGCATTTGCTTTTGCCATATTACTAATTCTCCTATTTGTGTGAAAGATAAATCTCTTTATTAAATTTTAGTATATTTGGAGCCGCTTGGTAAGGGTTACTTGCCAAACGGCTCCGTTAAATTAACTGACTGCGCGCTTATTTTACTTTCGGCGCGGCGGCCAAAACTTCCTTAGAGCAGCCGGATTCGTACTTTTTGAAGTTCTCAATGAACGACTTAGCCAAGGACTCATATTTTACCATATATTCTTCCTTGTTGGCCCAAGAGTTCATCGGGTTCAAAATTTCAGACGGTACGCCTTCGCAAGAAGTCGGGATTTGGAAGCCAAACACCGGGTCGGTGATGAAGTCCACCTTCGCCAATTTGCCGTCCAAAGCCGCGTTCAAGAGCGCGCGGGTGTATTTAATGCTGATGCGGTGGCCGACGCCGTAGGGGCCGCCAATCCAGCCCGTGTTGACGAGCCAGCAATCCACTTTGTGCGCTTGAATTTTCTTTTTGAGAAGTTCGGCATACACAGACGGGTGCAAGGCCATAAACGGACCGCCAAAGCAGGTAGAGAACGTGCTGGTCGGTTCCTTTACGCCTTTTTCCGTACCGGCCACTTTGGCGGTGTAACCGCTGATAAAGTGGTACAAGGCTTGGTCGGGCGTCAATTTGGAGATAGGCGGCATTACGCCGAACGCATCGCAGGTCAAGAAGATGATGTTTTTCGGATGCGGAGCGCGTTTGCTTTCCACCGCGTTTTCAATAAAGTTAAGCGGATAGCAGGCGCGGGTGTTTTCGGTCAAGGTGTCGTCGTCCAAGTTGAGTTTGCCGGTTTCGGGGTCAAAGACCACGTTTTCCAACACGGTGCCGAAGCGCTGCGTGGTGGAGTAAATTTGGGGTTCGGCTTCTTGGCTCAAACGGATTACTTTGGCATAGCAGCCGCCTTCAAAGTTGAACACGCCTTCATCGTCCCAGCCGTGTTCATCGTCGCCGATGAGGCCGCGGGTCATATCGGCGGACAAGGTGGTTTTACCCGTACCGGACAAACCAAAGAAGATGGCGCTGTCTTGCTTATCGCCCACATTGGCGGAGCAGTGCATCGTCATAATGCCTTTTTGCGGCAAGAGGAAGTTCATTACCGTGAACAAGGATTTCTTGTTTTCGCCGCCGTATTCGGTGCCGATTACCAAGATAATCTTCTTTTCAAAGTTAATCAAAATCGCGGTTTCGCTGGTGGTACCGTCGGTGGCGGGGTCCACTTTCATTTTGGGGAGGCAGATAAGCGTAAATTCCGGCACGAAGGATTTTAATTCTTCGCGTTTGGGTTCAATGAACATATTTTTGACAAACAGGTTCGTCCAGGCGCATTCCGTAATGGCGCGCACTTTGAGGCGGGAGGCTTCGCTGGAACCGACATACGCATCGCGGGCAAAGAGGTCTTTGTCCTTTACATATTCTTTTACCTTGGCGAAGATTTTGTCAAAGTATTCGGGTTTAATACCTTTGTTGCTTTTGTTATAAAAGAGTTTACCTTCAATGTCTTTGGTTTCCACGAAGAAGCGGTCGTTCGGGCTGCGGCCGGTGTGTTTGCCGGTGCTTACGCACAGCGGGCCCCCGTACACCACATTGGCTTCTTTGCGGTCCAAGGCTTCTTGGTACAAAGCCGGAGTGGAATAGTTCCAGTACACGGTTTTATTGGTAGAAATACCGGCGTGTTCCAAACCATAATCCGGTTTAAAGAAATCCGGTTTAGCATTTAATGTTTTCATTTTAATCCCTCGTAACTAATTTATCCCCGATTTTTATTTCGTTCGGGGCGGTTTTATCCAGCGCCCAGCGTATGCGGCGTACGCCCTCAATAATGGAGGCTTTGTCCGCACAGAAACTGACGCGCAGGTACCCTTCCGCTCCAAACGCTTTTCCGGGCACTACGGCCACCAACGCCTTTTCCAGCAAATACTGCGCAAGCGCATTGGAATCATCGTTATAGTGGCTAAAATCTATGAACGAATAGAAGGTTCCCTGCGGCTTTTGCACACGCACATTGGGAATCTTGGCAACCTCGGCGAGCAGCGCATCGCGGTTTTCCTGCAATACGCGCCGAAGGTCCGCCACTACATTTTGGTCGCCCATTAGGGCGGCGGCCGCAGCGGTTTCGCTCAAATCGCTGTTGCAGGACGTGCTTTGCGCCTGCATACGGCCCATAGCGGCAATAAGCGGTTTATTCGCACTCACCGCCCAACCGATACGGAGCCCGGTCAAGCCGTAGAGTTTTGATACACCGTTAATGATAATTAAATTTTCCGCCGCCTGCGCATATTGGCAGGGGTTCGGCGTGGTTTGTCCGTCAAAAACGAGTTCGCGGTAAATATCGTCCATTACCAAAAAGATTTGGTTGGCTTCGGCAAATTCCACAATGGTTTTTACAAAATCCGCGCTGTAAATTTGGCCCGACGGATTGCACGGGCTGTTAATCAAAATGGCTTTGGTTTTAGGCGTAACGGCCTTTAAAATTTGTTCGGCCTTTACCATTAACCCTTCCGCCGGGCGTACGATAACGGGCGTTCCCCCCGCCATACGCACCATTTCGGGGTAACTTACCCAAAAAGGGGCCGGGAAAATGACTTCGTCGCCGGGGTTTACCGCGGCAAGCAAAAAGTTAAAAAGCGCCTGCTTCGCCCCCGCGGACACGAGGACATTGGCGGGCTCGTAACGGCGGGCATATTGGTTAAGCGTATAATGCAAAACGGCTTTTTTCAACTCCGGCGTGCCGGAGGAAGGAGAATATTTAATTTTGCGGCTTTGCGCTTTTTTAATAATCGCATCCACCGCCGCCTGCGGGGCCGGATAAGTGGGCTCTCCGCCGCCCAAGTGAATTACGGGCTGCCCGGCGGCCTTTAAGGCGCGGGCCGCTGCGTTTATTTTTAAGGTCGGCGAGTCGCCGATTGTGTCAGCCAATTTGCTTAAAATCAGACTCATACTTTTTCCCCCTACGCTCATTGTAACATTTAATTACGCCCAAAGAACGCTTTTTTGGAAGAAGATAAAAATCCCCGCCGGACTAAAAGCGGGGATTTTACTAAAAAAGGCTTTATTTTTCGGTCTTTTCTGCCGGTTTTACCACACGGTCTTGCACCTGTTCGCTAAACGTCAGGCGGTCGCGGTGAATCGCGCCGGAAAGAGCCGGAACTTCCTTGCGGACGTAATACGCTTTTTCCAAATAAGGTTTCCAGCCGTTAAAGCGCAGGCGGTAAACCGTTTTAAGCGGATAAAAATCGGGCGTAAAAAGCGCCAAATATCCGCCGAGTCCGCCACCCGTTAAATAATCCGGTACCACCCCTGTATAAGCCCCCAAGCGGGCAAAGGGATAAATAGTCGCCTTTAAGTGAGGAATATTTAAGAGGGCTTTATCCGCTTGGCGCACGTCCAGCAAATCGCGCGTGGGGTCCAATCCGTCGCCCACCATTGTCCCGGCGCGGACTTGATCCACATCCGGCTTTTTTAAATCCTTTAAATACGGCACGGATTTTAAGGTTTGCACACGCGGTTGGAGGGTTTTTAAATCAAAGGTTACCACTTTTACATTGGTAAAATTTTGCGGTTCAAAACGGCTGACGGTAGAAGTGCCGTCGTAATTTTTTTCCACACGGCCCATATAACCGCCGTCGCCAAATGCGGCCTGACAAACGCCGCCCACTTTATCAAAGTTGTTTACCTTCATCGTCAGCGAAGAGGGACCTTCGTCCTCCGCTCCGGCCAAGCAGTCCAAATACGGGCTGTCCGCCGCCGCGCCGCCAAACCCCTTTTCAAACTCGGTGCGCATTACATCGCCAAATTGGCCCAGCGTTAAATACTGGGACGAGTTGCCCAATACTAACCAATTTTGAACCTTATCCCACCAAGTTGTTTTTTCGGGGCGGCCGACGTATTCGGCTGCGGCCAAGTTGCGACGTTCGTTTTCCCAAGACACCCAGCGGTCGCTGTTCAAATAAAATTCGGGGGTTTTGCCTTCTTTAAAAAACGCGGTAGAGCGCGTTTGCGTAAAGTAATCACGCAAACTGACCTTGGTGCCGTCTTCCAGTACTACGGGCTCGTTCCACAGACGGTTTACCATTTCGCGGTCCGCCTTTAAACCGGGGCGGTTAATAGCCACTTCAATTTTGTGCCAGTTGGCGCGCAAACCGTTTGTAAGGGCCGGGCTGTTTTTATAGGCAAAGCCCTGCTTAAAACTG
The DNA here is from genome assembly GCA_002432025.1 of Candidatus Avelusimicrobium stercoris. GTDB lineage: Bacteria > Elusimicrobiota > Elusimicrobia > Elusimicrobiales > Elusimicrobiaceae > Avelusimicrobium > Avelusimicrobium stercoris. The sequence continues at coordinate 5,127 of DJFE01000007.1, forward strand.
TAATCAGCCATACTGCTGACGAGGTCTTTGAGTTCCATATCAAACTCGTAAAGCGTGTTTTCCCCGTCGGCCAGTTCCACAAAGCGTTTTACGTTTTCGTTAAATTTATTTTTATAATATCCAGCAGGCAGGCGGCGCGTGCCCTCAATCAAGCGCGCATCGTACATAAAGTCCGGCAGGCGGCCCTTCTCGCGGATTGGGGTTAAAATTACGCGCTCGGCTTCGTCCAAGGGCATATAATACAAAAATTCCATTAAGTTGTTGGCCTTGGCGGGCGACATCCCCATAATGGCTTCCACTTGGTTGCGCGGTTTAAAATATCCGGTTTTAAAGGAAATCAGCCAATCGCGCACCAAACTGTCCTCGTCGCGCAGGCCGGACGGATAAACCTTGCTGACCAACCCGGGGCGCGGTTTTTCGTCCAACACCGGAATAACGGGGTCATAGGATAGCGCATCTTCTTGAACGGACTGCGCCGCAGGTTCCTGCTCCGCGGGTTCCGCCGGGGCTTGCACGGGCGTATCAGTGGCGGCGGGCTTTTGCGCCGCAGGCGATACGGGTTTAGTTTGCGCTTTTTTGGGCAAGCGGCGTTCATAGGCGGACAGCACCCATTTATTCGTCGCCTCAACGGTAAATTTACCATTTAATCTGGAAAGGGGTCCCAACGGAACGGACATCTCGTTTACGCGTTCCACCGGGGCATAGGCCGTATGGCTATGTACCTTAACCGGGAAATTGTAATGCGTCAAAAATTCGTTAATGGTTTCCAACGCCACGGTGGGTTGTGCATTGGACAAAACCTTTTCCAACATCGGGTACATCCCCAGCGCAATCAAGGAACGCGACACCGTAGTTAAGGCTATCGGCTCCAAGGCAGAACCCGCAAACGCTTGGTACGAAGCCAGTAATAATTGGATATCGTCCACCGAGCCGTAAATACCGATAGCGGCCATATCCTCCAAGGCCTTATAAGCGGCCAAAACGGCGGGATGATTGTGATTCTTCAAAATATCTTCGGCGGTGGCGTACTTGTTTAAATGCGCAATTTGCAATTGGATATTAATTAAATCGGTGCGGTACGGCTTTACCGCGGGCAGGGCGGAGGCGTGCATTAGCGCAGGGCTTTTAAGCAATACGCGTGCAATAGTCGCTTCGTCCACCTGCTGGGAAACGGACAAGCGCACCGCCGCATTGGGAATCGGCACCGAAAACCGGGGCGTTTGAAGAGCCGCAGCCGGGACTTTGGCTTTCGGAACGGCCACTTTGGGGATTTTTACTTCTGCCACTTTCGGGGCTTTCTTTAGCGCCCCGACACCCTTTTTAATATTTTTTAAAGGGTTGCCCGCCCACACAGAGGAACAAATCGCCATACTTATAAAAACGGCTAAAAACACTCTCATATATTATCCTTTACGGCAAAATTATTTCCATTATATTATTCAACATATCCGCCCCTAAAACAAGGGCCATTGGCCCTACTCAGCGGGACCAATGGTCCTATAATCGGTTAGGCCCCTTTTTACAAAGCGGCAAGTTTATCAGCCAGTGGGTTTACGGCGTCCTCGCGCACGGTTTCTATGCGCCCCGCATCCACCGCCTGCGCGGCAGACGGGTCTATCGGCAAGCGGACCACGGGCGAAAGCCCAAAGGTTTTGCCCAGTTCTTCGGCGCGGCTTTTGCCAAAGACGGAGATTTCCTTTCCGCAATCGGGGCATTTTAGATAACTCATATTTTCCACCAACCCCAAAACGGGCACGTTCATCATTTTAGCCATTTTAACGGCCTTGCCCACAATCATCTGCACCAGTTCCTGCGGCGAGGATACAATGACAATACCGTCAATCGGCAGACTTTGGAACACCGTCAGCGTTACATCCCCCGTGCCGGGCGGCATATCAATAAACAAATAATCCACATCCTGCCAAATGACGTCCGTCCAAAATTGGCGCACCGTACCCGTAATCAACGCCCCGCGCCAAATGACGGGGTCAGTCTCGTGCTCCAAGAGCAAATTTAAAGACATTACCTGTATGCCCGTTTGGGTTTTAACCGGGTAAATTCCGTTCTGGTCGCCAGTGGCGCGTTCGTGCAGGCCGAACATTTTAGGCACGGACGGACCCGTAATATCGGCATCCAGCACGCCGCACGAAAACCCTCTGCGTGCCATTTCCGAGGCTAACAGCCCCGTAACAAAACTTTTGCCCACGCCGCCTTTGCCACTCACCACGCCAATAACGTGTTTTATATGGCTTAATTTATGCGGTTTTTCCTTGGGCATTGCCTGGGCGTTATGCCCGGCACATCCGCTTTTGCAAGCGGCGCAATCGTGATTACAACTTTCGATCATATATTCCCCCTTACAGCAATTTTAACTTTTCATCCGCCAGCCCGCTAATTAAAAAGCGGCCGTCCGGCAAGCGTTTTAACTGCGCATAGGCGGCGGTGTCGTACTTTTTGGCGGTTCCTTCTTTAAAATAAAACTGGTGCGGCAAACGCCCCGTGATACGGTGTACCGGAATAACAAGCGGTTTATCCGTTTTGACGTTCCCCGCCACACCGCGCTCATCCACGTACAGCGTTACTTCTTTGACGGGTGCTTTTTCAACAATAAACTCCCACTCAAAAGAGTAATTTAACTGCATATATTCCCCACTCATTAACGCCAAGGGATCCCGGTTTTCTATTTTAAAATAAAAGGTCTGTGCCTTTTTCAGCGCGTGCTGGGTATAAATGGCATAGCCCCCAAAGCACACCGCCAAACAAATAGCATAAAGGAAAATTAGTTTATTTCGCATACATCCTCCGCAGGGCCAACACAATAAGGCCCGAGGCCACCAACAAGGCCGCCTTTGTGGAAAGCGCCACATTTAGGGTAAAGTAAAATAAAAAGAGCCCGCACACCACGCCCGCCGTGCCGATACTTTCCAGTACGCGGTCGCGCAGGGTAAGCCCGGTGTACATTAAAATAAGGGCCAAAACCGTCGGCCAATTTAAAAGAGCGGACAACACCACCGCCCCCGCCACAAACGCTATTTGCCTGCGGGTCCAGTTGCCCTTATGGGGAAATACCCCGTACAAGGCCACGCACCCCGCCAACACCGCACTCGCCGGGTTTAATCCGTACCAGCACATTTTGACGTCTGCGGTTTCCCCCGCGCAAATCACGCTCCACCAAATAAGCGCATAGGCCAGCGGATACCAATTAAACTTGCGCTTACCAAACACTCCAAGCGCCACGCCAAACGCGCAAAAGGCGGAAAGCGCCACAGCAAAAAAAGGCCAGTGCCACTCCCAATCCACCTTGGCATACAAACTGCTGGCCGCCACCGCACACCACAAAAAGCGGTTAAAGGGATTTTTAAAAAGCGGATAAGAGACCACCGCCACAGCCAGCACACCCATCCAAACGGACACACCCGGAATATCGGTCAGCCGGAAGGCCAGCATAATCTGCCCGGCCAGGCCAATGAGTCCCCCTAACTGACGGCGCCACGCCCCACGCAAGGGCGGCAAATTTGCGGCCGTTTTCCCCAGTAAAAAGCCCACGGTCATAAACAACACGCCGCGCCCTAATACTGGGATAATTCCGGCCAGTAAACGGTCGGCTATACACACCAAGAACCCCGCCGAAACCAGCGAGCCGATAAACAACATCGCCCGCACCAAAAAGGGAACGGCCACGGCTTCGCGGTGTTTTAAAAAGGCTTCAGCCTGCGCGCGTTTTTCGGGCGATACTTCGTTTAAAATTTCACTCGTGTTCATTTGATTTCCTCCCGCGCGCTAAACCAAAAGCGGTAACTCATTAGTCCGCTTGCAATAAAAAGCAAACAATAAACCAGTAATCCCAACATCCTAAATTCCAGCCATTGCACCAAATACGCGCACACGAGCCCCGTCAAGGCGAGCGCGTTCCAGGCAAAGAGAGCCGCGTCTTTTTTGTGCCGCGCATAGCACAGAAAAAAGCCCGCCAACACAAGCGCGGCTAAATAATACCCCGCATTAGGGAAATTTAACACCTTTTCCACCGAAAAACCGCCCCATACGGTAGCATAGACGCTTAAAGGCATCCAAATAAAGCATTTAAAACCCTCGCCCCAGTTTTTACAGGCGGGCAAAAATTCGACCAAAGCCCACGCCGTAAAATACACGCCCAAGGCCGCCCACCAAAAGCCGTCCGTTAAAATTCCCCCTTGGAACGAGGCCCAATAAACCGTAGCCACATACAGCGTAAACAAATACATCCATTTATTACGGGTCAGGCAACACAAGGGCAAAAGCAAAAGCGCCCACAGGCCAAACAGTTCATATAAAAACGCCCCCGTTTGATATATTTGCCCAAAAACCGCCAAAAAAGCCCCTATCATCACCGCCGCGCCAAAGGCAAAACTTTGCCCCAGCCAACTATCCAACTTTTTGTAATACGCCCCCGCCCCGCACAGCACAAGCCCGATAAGAGGCAAAGAAAGGCGCAACAAGAGGCCCATTTCCTGCCAGTTGGCCGCTACAAAGCAGACAAACCCCGCCAATATAAAGGCCACGCCCGCCGCCAATAGCCTATGGGAAAGCCAAGCCGTTTTGTCTGCCGGGCGGAGTTTGTTTAACAATGTTTGATAGGATGCATCGTCCAAAAATTGTTCTTTAAAAAGTTCGTCTAACACTTGTTTACGCATACTCCGATTATACCAAATACCGCAGGCAGACCGCCCGCCACAAAAGATATAATAAAGATATGCTTGGACTACTGATTTTACTCTTTTTAATTGCCGTCTGGTACGCGCTGACGCGCGTGGGGGCGCATATTGTTTTCCGCCCGCAAAAAAAACGCTGGCCCTTAAAATTACCCTTTCAAAATATTGCCTTTCCCGCGCCAGACGGGAAAATGATTACCGGAGTATATCTCCCGGCGAAAAACGACTTTCCAACCTTGCTTTTTTTCCACGGGCGGGGCGGAAATGTATCACACTTTGAAGCGTTTGCCCAAGCCTATGCGCCGCTTGGATATGGGGTTATGCTGTTTGACTACCGCGGGTTTGGCTTATCAGCAGGTAAACCCTCGCAAAAAACGGTGTTTGAAGATGCGCTTTGCGCGGTACGCTACGCATTAAAGGGCCTAAAAATTTCGCCCAAGGACATCGTGCTTTTCGGCCACTCGCTGGGCAACGCGCCCGCGCTGTATGCGTCCGCCGAACTGGGGAAACTGCCCTTTAAGGCCCTAGTATTGCAAAGCCCGTTTTTAAGTACGCCCGATATGGCGGTATGCCTGCGTACGCACGCCTATTCGCCCGCTTCTCGCTGGTACCGCTTGGCGGCGCTTTTGGTAACGCCCTTTTTGTATTTCAACCGTTTTGATAACGTAAAATCCGCTAAAAAACTGCCAAAAAATTTACCCGTTTTGGTGTGTATGAGCCAAGCGGATAAAACAATTCCGTGGCGGCAAAGCGCCAAACTGGCGGACTTTATCGGACGGGAAAAGCGCTTTTTGTCCCCGGTGGGCGGGCACGACGAATTTGCCTGGGCGCAGACGGCGGTGGCGCAATTTTTGCAAAAGTTATAAGGAATTTTTAGGGCGGACGCAGGAGCGCGCAAAAGTTTGCTATAATAGAGGTAGATGCCCGATACCCGCCACTCGGCGACGGCATAATTGGAGAGGTGTGTGAGTGGTTGAAACAGCAGGTCTCGAAAACCTGTAAACCGCAAGGTTTCGAGGGTTCAAATCCCTCCCTCTCCGTATAAATTTAAAACCCCCGCGTAAGTGCGGGGTTTTTTAAATTTATACGGAAATATAAGGTGCGGCATAAACTGCTTTATGCCGCAGGGATTTGAAAGGCGGAGCGATGTTTTTGTTTGTGCGCATATGGTTCCTCGGCGCACAAGGCAAAAACCGCGAGCCCGGGGCTCATTTTAGACAAAAAATTAGCGCAAATCCCAAGTGCTTTTAACAGCAAAAGCGCCGCCTGCATACCGCTGGGACGTTTCGGTACCTAACGAATTGCATAACCGACGCCAACGAGCCGGCTGGGAACTCGCCTTTTCGTATCCAATAATACAGGCCCTTTTGGCATCCACGCATACCTTGTTATAAGAACTGGAATGGTTATGTGTACGGAAATACATAGCATCATACGGCTGCCACGGGGAAATAAAAGAATAGCATTGGTTGGTGCAAATATGAGGATAGCCCCACTTCTCCCCAGTCGCCCAGCAATCGCCGCCCCAACTCTCGGGCTTTTTATACGCATAGGTCTTCGGTATTTCCACATCCAACTGGTCAAAGGTATCCGCGTACTGCCCGTTTGCCAAGTAATATGCTTCTTGGGCCTTTTCCACCGCATCCAACAGCGGCATATTGGACGCAAATTTGGCCTTATCCACCGCCACCTGATATTGCGGCACCGCCACCGCCACCAATATGCCAATAATGAGTACGACGACTAATAGTTCAATTAAAGTAAAACCTAAACTTGCCGTGCGGCCACCCCAATCAGACGTCATTCCGTAAGGTTTGGCGGCCCGCAGGGTTACGGAATCTGTCGTTCTAGTTGCTGTTGTTTTTGTTGTCATTCCCGAGTGCCTGCCGGCGCGGAGCGTTCGGGAATCTGTCGTTTCCTTTTTTGATAACAACGGATCCCCGACAGAAACACTCGGGGATGACAGAAACTGCAACAACAAGAGCCTGGATAAAAACCTTCCGGGATGACGAAAAGGACTAACAGTAAAAAGCCCGCCGGTATTAAGCGACGGGCGTTACAAAAACTACAAAAATATTTAACTATTACAATTAATATGGCTTTCTGCCGGCGGTGTACAAGTCAAGCGCTTGGTAAATGGCAATGCTCTTGGCCTGACTGCTCGTGCAGACGAGCGAGGCCCTCTTGCCCAACAGATTTGCTGTTGGAGGCGCTGCCACAAAAAGGACGCAGTCTATATAATCGGCTATTTTATCCTGCACGGCGGCGCACAGTTTATTAAATCACTTGGAAAATAATACCGTTTGTCCTCTCTTTATATTAATAATGCATCTTATATGATACATTCTGCCAAGGGAGTTATATGCGTTTATTAGAACCAACAAGGCAATTACATAGCGGGCCATAAGTGCCTCTATAAATCAAAGCGGATATTTACGGAAATTCCGTAGCTATCTATATCTTCCAGCGTTAGTTTAACGCCGGCTATGGTGTCTGAACGGTTAAGAAAGGTTTTGCTGTAAAACAAAGTAATGTCGGTAATAATATCTCCGGAGGCGTCCGGAAATTCTATACCAATATAACCGGATGGGGTAAAAAACAAATCTGTATCATACAAATCGGAAATATCACGGCCTCTCACTTTATAAGAGGGGTTGACTAATGTGCCAGCCAAGCCGGCCCCGATAAATAAACTGGCCTTTTTGGAGTTGGAGTTTAATGTCAGAAAAACATTCAAACCGAAATCTTGCAAGCTAGCGGAGGCCTCCCAACTTGTTCCTTCATCTTCCATCTCGTCACGATATTGGTAAAAAATCTCTGTGCGGATATTGGGATTAATTCGGGTCCCGAACGCAGCTTTAATAAAAGGGGTCGTGTCGGAAAAATCATCTTTAAAAGAATAGCCGCGGTACTCTTCTTTGCCGGAAAAAGAACTATGGGCAAGGGATGCACCAATAGATAAATACGGTTTTTCAGCGGTTTTTGATTTTTGCTCCCGCTTAGACTGTATGGGTTGTATTACAGGGGTGGCTGTTTTTTGCGTATCATTGTTGGCGCTTTCCCCGCGCGCCCAGCGGGCAGCCTCATCATTTAAGGCGGCGTTTTCCTGCGCCGTTTGCTCCTGCCCTACGACAATGGGGCTTGCATAGCCTCGTTCGTTTACCGGAACATACTCATATAAAATACGATAGGTGCCATCCCCAACAGGTACCAGTTTTGGCACTTTTTGATAATAAGTTTGGGAATATATAGGAAGAAAACATCCCACCGCCAACAGGGCAAGAAGTATTTTTTTCATAAGTTATTTATCCTTGACAAGGCCTTTATATTTGAGCAAAACGGCCTTTTATACGCGTTTTTATACGGCGGATACATCCGGGTATGACCACCGTAATTTATCAAAATTTTAGCAAAAAAAAAAAACGATAACAACCCCTTTATAAACAACTGCTCAACAACAACAAAAAAACCAAAAAGTAGATCCTGAAAACCCTAGCGGGCCGCCAGTTCAGGATGACCTCCTTTTTTAGAAAGGCGTCATTCCCGAAAGTCATAGTCGGGAATCTGTCGTTTTTCTCTTTTGATAACAACGGATCCCCGACTAAAACCCTCGGGGATGACAACCACAGCAACAACAGATCCCGTGATAAAAACTCTACGGGATGATGGCTCCCTACGCGCCGCACCTTGCAGGCCGCACCCTGCGGGCCGCAGATTTTCCGCACTCATTTAATTTATTGTGCAACACCCTTTTTTAATAGGCCATAAGGCAATTTTTTAAACCCCACCTCGCAGGAAATTTCGCTTGACTTTTTACACAGAAATTTTATAGAACAAAGTATAGAACAATAAAATAAGTAAAAGGAACGCTTATGAAAGCCTTGCATCCTAAACAAATGGAACTGTTGGAAATTTTAAAGAGTAATATTTCGGACCCGCTGACAATGGAAGAATTGGCTGACCGCTTAAACGTAAGCGGCAAAAGCGTGGTCTTTCATCACATTAAACAGTTGGAAAAAAAGGGCTTTTTAAAGCGCAATCCCGCCAACCCGCGCGACTATATTATTTTAAAGGACCCGGAGCGCAACGTCATTTATCTAAATATGTACGGTATGGCAAAATGCGGCCCCGAGGGCACCCTTTTGGACGGCACCCCCACGCGTATTGTGCCCGTGGACCCAAGTATGATTTATTTCCCTGCCTGTAAGGGCTTTATGGTGGAAGCCAAGGGCGACTCTATGGAGAACCTTATTTCCCCGCACGATTGGCTGATTGTGGAGCAAAACCACCAGCCAAAAAACAAAGATGTAGTGGTTTGCGTGAACAATGGCGAAGTGATGGTAAAGCGTTTTACGCAAGACGGCGAGAACGTCATTTTGCAATCGGAAAACCCACGCTATAACCCCATTGTAGCCGATAAAACGGCCTTCCGCGTGGAAGGTATCGTGCGCAGTATTATTAAACGCAACGTAAGTTGCTAACCTCCTGCTGTCTCGGGTGCCGAAACCCGGGGCAATTAGTCGTAACCTCACCCCCCGCGTTTGCTGGCGCGGGGGCTTTTTACGGGCATAAAACCCCGAAAGCACGCCTAGTGTAGCCCAGTAAGATATGCCCCAAACTCAAAAACAGCCCAACACCAGCCGCGCCGCGTCCAGCCAAATGTGCACAAAAAACCCCGCCCTAGTAAGGGGCGGGGTTTTTAAAAAAACAGTTGTTATTTGACGATTAACAGCGAGCGTCCGTCTTTTTCTTGCGAGTACGGGTCCAAGGTGTTTTGACCGTCCACCACATACAAGAATTTATAAGTGCCGGGCGCAATGGAAAGGGTGGTTTCCCAATACCCGTTGCGTTTTTTAAGCGCTTGGGGCTTAGCCATTGTAAAACCGCTCACAATCGCCACTTTTTTGCCTTCACCATACCAGCGGAAGGTTACGCGGCGGTATTTGCCACCATTAGAAGAAGCAATAATTACGCTCTTTTTGGCCTCTTGCTTCACTTCGGGGGCCGGTTCAACTTTGGCGGGCTCTTCGGCCTTCTTTTCCTCTTGCTCAATCACGGCCGTAACCGGGATTTCCACCGGGGCCGCCGCCGGAGCATTATCCTCTACGGGTTTATTTTCTTCCACTAGCACAGGCTCGCTGGCTTGCGGGAGTTCAGACGTTTGCACCGTTTCGGCCTGTTCGGCACGTGGGGCATTGGCCGGCGCATCAAATACGCGCCCGGAAAAGTGTTTATAGATAAAATAACCGAAAACACACAGGAAGATAATGTCTATAATAATCAGAAACAGCCACAAATCTTTATTTCCGGCAGGTTTTACGTCCAAATCTAAATTTTCGTTTTCCATAATAGTTCCTGATTAAAAAAGCGGGCGAAGGGAATCGAACCCTCGTCTAAAGCTTGGGAAGCTTCCATTCTACCATTGAACCACGCCCGCATAGCGGAGTCCGCACATTTATTTTAGCAAATTTTAGGCGGATGTACACAACTATTTAATATGCTGTGCCCGTAAATCCAGTGTCTTGATAAACGCCAGGGCCTCTTGGCGGTTTGTTACTTTTCCTTCCACCTGCGCCACGGAAACGGCTTCCAAAATCTCGCCGATTTTAGGGCTGGGCGGCAGGGATAATTCGTCCATTACGTCGCGCCCGGTAATCAGCCGCGTAGGCTGAACCTTTTTGGGTTGGTCAAAATACTTATGCAGTAATAACGTAAGCACCTGCATATGGCGCAAGGTTTTGCCCACATTGGCCGTCTGCTGCGCGCGGGCAATACTCATCAGCCGCTCGCCGCTCTTGGGCATAATGCGCTTTAACTGCGCGTCCGTAACGTAACTGGTGTAATCGGCCCAGCACAGCAAAAGCATCGGCACGCCGGCCTCGCCCAAATCGCGGAAGAAGTGATAGGCGCCCTTGTCGGTTATTACGTCGTTGCTGGCAAGATTGGACGGGCGCAAATGCTCGCCAATCATCGCGCAAATCAAGCGGATATCGGCCCGGCTGTAATGCAAGCGCTCCAACACCACCTTCGCCATTTTTGCCCCCCGTTCCTCGTGATAGAAAAAGCGCAACCGGTCCCCCACCTTTTTGGCGGTGGCGGGTTTGGCGATATCGTGCAAAAGGGCCGTCATTTTATAAAGGGCCTTATGTTGGGCAAGCGGGGCCAGTTTGGCCGCATATTTGGGGAACGCCTTTTGCAAGTGGTCCAGCAAATATTCCATCCGCTTAAAAACGTCCAGCGTATGCTTTAATACGCCGCCCTTGCCGTAATAGACTTCGGCGCACTCTCTTTGGGCTTCCAATTCGGGGAACAAGGCGGTCAGCAGGCCACACTCATCCATTAAAAGCAAATTTTCATACGCCTTAGACGTGGCAAACAGCCGCTCCAACTCCTCGCGCACACGTTCACCAGCCGACTGAACAATAAGAGCGCGGTCCTTTTTGATTTGCGCCAAGGTGCGGGGAGAAATGGAAAAGCCCAACTCCGCAGACGAGCGGAACGCGCGGAGCATACGAAGCGGGTCCTCTTTAAATACGCGCGGATTGTTTTCGTCAATGACCCTATCCGCCACCGCCTGCAAGCCGCCGCTTACATCTACAATATTTTTGCGTTGCAGACGTTTTAAAATCACGCGGGCGGTGCCGTCTTTATGCGGCGTAATTTCTATTTGCGGCAGCGCGGACACGGGATACGCCAGCGCATTAAAGGAAAAATCACGGCGAAGCAGGTCCGCCTTTAAATCTTTGCCTTGGTAGGCGGTTAAATCTATTTGGATTTTGTCTTTGTGCGTTACCAAACGCCACACGCCAAACTCGGGGTCCATTTCAAACGAGGCTGCCTTCAAACGGCGAGCCAATTCCAACGCCGCCGGCTTTACATCTTCGGGCGGCAGGGTAATGTCCAGGTCGGAGGATTGGCGTTTTAGCAAACTGCTACGCACAATTCCCCCCACATAATGCGCCTGGGGAATTACCTCGTTTAAAATACGGGCCAAATCAAGCAAGGGGTTCCTCCGTGTTGGCTCCGCCACGCGCGGCCAATTTTGCAACGGCATCCTTGCGCAGTTCGCGTTTTAACACCTTGCGCAGGGCGTTTTTGGGTAGCGCTTCCACAAATTCAAAATCGCGCGGGCGTTTATAGTTATCCAAATGCGTTTTTAAGAATTTTCTAAATTCTGCGTCTGAAAGTTCCGCGCCTTCTTTTTTAACCACATACACCTTTACAAATTCGCCGCCGCGGCCGTCCGGCACGCCGATTACGGCGCACTCTTCCACCGCCGGATGCTCGCAAATGACGGCTTCCACCTGGGCCGAAAACACTTTTAGGCCCTTGATGATAATCATATCCTTCTTGCGGTCTTTAATAAAAATAAAACCGTCGTCGTCCACCGTTACAATATCGCCGGTCTTAAACCAGCCGTCCTCGGTAAACGCATCGTGCGTGGCTTTTTCATTGCCCCAATACCCGCGGAACACGTTGGGCCCCTTTACGCACAGTTCGCCCTCGGCATTACGCGGCACTTCTTTGCCGTCGTCGTCCAGTACCAAGGTGCTGACCGCCGGGATAGCCGGGCCCACGGATTTAATTTTTTGCAATTCTTCCGTGTTCACGCTGACGACAGGGCTCGTTTCGGTAAGGCCATAGCCTTCCAGTATCGGCACGCCGATTTTTTCTTCAAATCTGTCCTTAATTTCCTGCGTTAAGGGCGCCGCGCCGGATACGCCAAAGCGCACATTTTTAAACGGCCAGAAGCGCAGATAAAGGCGTTTTAGCCCCTTGGCTTCCTTGGAAAGCACCGCGTAAATCTGCGGGACCGCCAAAATAAGGGTTACCTTTTCCGTGCCCATTGCTCCCAACCATTTGCTGGCGGGCATTACATTGGCCACGATAACTACTTTCAAGTTAAGATACAACGGGATAACTACGCAAGTGGTCCACGCAAAGGAGTGGAACATCGGCAGCAAGCACAGGAAGCAGTCGTTATCGTTAATTTTAAAAATCTGCGCGCACGAAATGACGTTAGAGGCCAAGTTGCCGTGCGTAAGCATAGCGCCCTTGGGCAGGCCCGTAGTGCCGGAAGTATAGAGAATAAAGGCCAAGTCTTCTAATCCCGCTTGGGGAGCGGCGGTTTCGTCGTGGAAGGTGGATTTATTAATTTCTTCCCAGAATTTTTGCACAACCGGGCACTCCGCCGCGGAGGACGGAATTTCATCGGTCGTAAAAATATATTTTACGGTGGGCAAATTGGGCAGGCATTTTACATAATGGCGGATAAATTCGGCCTGCGTTACCACCGCAGAGGCCCCCGCGTTATTTAAAATGTATTCAATTTCCTCGGGTTTGGTAACCATAAAGTTCATCGGAATACACACTGCGCCCAACTTGTAGAGCCCAAAGTTGGCTACTACCGTATCAATAGAGTTGCGGTGCGCCACCGCCACACGGTCGCCCTTGCGGATACCGTGTTCAAAGAACATATCGGCCGCGCGGTCCACCTGCATTAAAAGTTCGTGATAGGAAACCTTTTTGCCGGTACCCGCTTCCACCAGGGCAATTTTGTCCGGAAAGCGGAAAGCACTATCGGCTAAGGCAGTATATAAGTCTTTACGGCGAATCATAAGCACCTCTTATATAAAAATATCCCTTTTCTAAATTTTAGTAAAAATTAAGCCTGGCGGGGGTCCAAAATATCCCTAAAAGCGTCCCCTAACAGGTTCCAGCCCAATACAAACATAAAAATCGCACCGCCCGGCGCCACCACCGTGTACCAATAGGCAAACGGGTGGCCGGGAGTGCCGAGCACCCAGTTGCGCGCCATAGCGATTAACTGCCCCCAATCCGCCGTACCCGGTTGCGCCCCTAATCCCAAAAAGGAAAGGGAAGCCGCCGTCAATACCACATAGCCGATATCCAAACTGGCTACTACCACAGACGGATAAATGGAGTTAGGCAAAATATGCCGCAAGAGCACCCGCGGCCCACGCGCGCCCAAGGTGCGGGCGGCGGTTACATAGTCGCGTTGTTTGACGGACAAAATATCCCCGCGCACGAGGCGCGCATAAGACGGCCACGCTACGGCGGTAAGGGCTATCATCATATTTTTGATATCGGGCCCCAGCATAGCGGCAATTACCATAGCCAGCACCAGCGAAGGCACCGCAAACACCACATCTGTCAGACGCATTAAAATTTCGTCCAATTTTCCGCCGAAATACGCCGCGGCTCCCCCCACAAAAAGACCGATTAAAAAGGCAAAAAAGGTTACGGTCAGCCCGATTTTAAACGCAAGCCGCGTTCCCCACACTACGCCATAATACAGGTCGTACTGCTGTTCCGTAGTGCCGAACCAGTTTTGCGCGGAGGGCGGCTGGGGCGCAATTTGGTAACTCTTTTGCGGCAGTTGGTAAGGGTTATTTGGGTTTTGCACCGGGGCCAGCCACGGGGCAAATAAGGCCACCAGCAAAAAGAAAACCACAATCACCAGCCCCAAGAGTGAGGTTTTATTGGTATAAATACGTTTTAAAAGGCGCTCACTAATCATATTAATCCAAGCGGATACGCGGGTCCACCGCGGTATATAAAATATCCGAAAGTAAATTTCCCAACACAAACAGCACCGCCACCATTAAGGAAAACCCCAATATGCCCGCAATATCCAACTGCTGCGCGGCAATCACGCCAAAGCGGCCAATGCCGGGATAATCAAAAATCGTTTCCACAATTACAGTACCGCCCAAAAGGCGGATGAACTGGATACTCGCCAAGGTAATCACGGGGATAATGGCGTTCTTTCCGGCGTGCTTATAGACTATTTGCCATTTGGTAAGGCCTTTGGCGCGGGCGGTGCGGACATAGTCTTTATTCAACTCTTCCAGCATACTGGACCGCATTACGCGCACCATTAAGGCAAACGAACCGATACACAGCGTAACCGCCGGCAAAACCAAGTGGGATAGTGCGTCCCAAAACACGCGCAAATTGCCGTTTAACAAGGAATCCACCAGCAAAAAGCCCGTATAGATTTTAAACATTGGGCTATGGATAATCACATCCGTCTGCACGGAATACCCGCCGGGCGCAAACCAACCCAACTGCCCGTAAAATACCATTAGTAAGATAAGCCCCAGTACAAATATCGGCAGTGAAAATCCCCCCACCGATATCAGGCGCGCAACTACATCCTTCCACTCGTCCTTGTGTATAGCCGAGCCGCACCCGAACCATACGCCGAAGAAGACCACAAAAATAATGGTAACAAACGCCAGTTGTATGGTGGCGGGCAGGTATTCCTTGATAGCCTTGGCTACGGGCATATTGGCGCTGGGGCTGTACCCCAAATCGCCGTGCGCCACATTTTTGAGCCACCGGCCGTACTGTTTAAATACGTTATCGCGCAAACCATATTCACGGATGACCTCTTCCAGCGCGCCCATTTGGCGCGGGTCCTTTACGTACAAAGAGGCACGCATTTCGGGGCTTAACCGCTGGGTTAAAAAGAACAGCAGGAAAGTTACCCCCAATACCACTAGGGGCAACAGCAAAAGCCGCCGAAAAATGTAATTTACCATAACTTATCCTTTATTTCTTATACGCCAGCACCGCGGAAAGGGCAATTTCAGCCGCAGCAAAAAATTCTTTTAAGAGCAAACTTTCCTTTACCGTGTGGCAGTCGCGGCACCCTACGCCCAAATTCGGCAAGGTAAAGCCTTTGCCGCTTAAAATATTCGCATCGCACCCGCCGCCGGACGCCACCGGGCTGATTTTTACGCCTTGGGCTTTGCCCGCCGCCAATATAGCCTTAACCATTGGGTGATTTTTGGGCACGTTGACGGCCGGATAGCGCGGCGTAACGGTAAACGTCAAAACGGGTTTATGCACTTTGCCGTTAATTTTTTTGGTATAGCGTTTGACGGCTTTTTCAAAGCAGGCCTTCATATGCGCGGTCTGTTTGTCCAGTTTGGCGTTCTGCAAACTGCGCGCTTCACCCTTCAAATAAATATCTTCGGTTACCGCATTAGTCAAATTACCGCCCTTGATAATGCCAAAGTTGGCTACCGTTTCTTTATCAATGCGGCCTAATTTCATAATAGACAAGGCATAGGCGGCCACCTCAATGGCGGAAATACCCTTTTCGGGGCATACGCCCGCGTGCGCGCCAAGGCCTTTTATTTTTACTTCAATCGTATTGACCGCAGGGCCCTGAATTAACAGTTCGTTTAATTCCTCATTATCCAAAATGATGCCCTCGCGGCCTTTGATTTTTTTAACGTCTAAATTTTTGGCTCCCGCCATACCGTTTTCTTCGGTCAATGTAAAAACGGCTTCCACGGGCGGGTGGGGCAATTTTTGCTCCTGCAAGGTTTTTAAAATTTCCAAAATAATCGCAATGCCCGCTTTATCGTCCGCGCCTAAAACGGTGGTTCCGTCCGAGGTGATTTTATCCTTCTTCACCACGGGTTTAACGCCCTTGCCGGGCACCACCGTATCCATATGCGAACTAAGTACAATGGACGCGCTTTTAATCGTGCCGGGCAAAAGGCCGATTACGTTGCCTTGCGCGGTGGTGTTGTATTTTTTCCCGGCGTTATCCACCTGCACCTTACAGCCGAGTTCCTTTAATTTGGCGGCTAAAAATTGTTGGATGTCCTTTTCAAAAAAGGATTCGCTGTCAATCCGGGCAAGTTCTACAAAGGTTTCTACCAAACGTTTTTGGTTAATCGTCATAAGGGCTCCTATACGGCTGCTGAACTTTTTTTATCTTTAAACGGCAATACCCCGCACGCACACGCGTGGCGCGGAAAAACTTCCTTTAACGTGTTTTCCCCGCTCTTACATTGCTCCGAGGCGTAGCGGCAGCGCGGCGCAAACGGGCACGCCCACGCGGACCGCTCCGGGTGTTCCTCAAATGGCACAAAGGGCTTTTTAGCCACCGTGGCCGACGGCACCGCCGAAAGCAAGGCTTCCGTATATGGGTGCTGGGGGTTGGTAAACAACGCTTCCGCCGGGGCTCTTTCCACAATGCGCCCCTTGTACATTACGGCAATGTCGTCGCACAGAAAGCGCGCCACGGCAAAATCGTGCGTTACAAAGAGCATAGAAAGGCGGCGGGATTTTTTAATTTCTTTAAGTAAATTTAAAATTTGCGCCTGAACGGATACGTCCAAGGCGGAGACGGGCTCATCGGCTATTAAAATTTTGAGGTCTAACGCCAAGGCGCGCGCGATATTAATGCGCTGGCGCTGGCCGCCGGAAAATTCGTGCGGGTAGCGCTCCAACTGGCTTTCGGACAGGCCGACGGCCTTTAACAGTTCGCTTAAAAAGGCCTTCCGCTCTTCGCGGTCCTTTTTCAGACAGTGAATATCCAGCGGTTCGCTTAACAGTTGGCGCACGTTCATACGCGGGTCCAAACTGGAATACGGGTCCTGATACACCACCTGCATTACGCGGCGGAGTTTTTTAAATTCGCTCTTGGAAATTGTGGCTACATTTTTGCCATTAGCAAACACGGTACCCGCGGTAGGCTTTTCAATGCCCAGTAACACCTTGCAAAGCGTGCTTTTCCCGCAGCCCGATTCCCCCACCAGCCCTAAAACGTGGTCTTCTTCCAGCGTCAGGCTGACGTCGTGCAGAACCGTTTTTTCTACATTTTTACCGATAAAGCGGCGGCGGGTGTAGGTTTTAAATAAATGTTCTATCACAACAGGCGCGGTCATTTGTCCTCCAACAGCCAGCAACGCACTTGGCGGCCGTTTTTATTAAAAAGCGGCGGACAAGTTTGGCGGCATTTTTCAAACGCGTGCGGACAGCGCGGTGCAAACGGACACCCGGTAATTTTTTCACCCGGTACGGGCGGATGCCCCTTGATAACGGGTAAAACATCCTCTTTATTATGCACGGACGCCAAGGATTTTAACAAACCTTGCGTATAAGGGTGGAGCGGGTTTTTAAAGAGTTCCGCCGCCGGAGCATACTCCATACACTCCCCGGCATACAAAACAAGCACGTCGTCGGCAATGCCCGCCACCACCGCCAAATTGTGCGTGATAAACACGGCGGACATCCCGCTTTCCTTCTGTAAATCTTTGATTAATTTTAAAATCTGGGCCTGAATCGTAACGTCCAGCGCAGTCGTCGGTTCGTCGGCAATCAGCACATCCGGCGATAAAGCAAGCGCTATGGCAATCATTACGCGCTGGCACATCCCGCCCGAAAACTGGAACGGGTATTCGGAAAGCCGTTTTTCCGGCTCGGCAATGCCCACCTTATGGAGTAACTGGGCGGCTTGCAAGCGGGCCTCTTTTTTGGATATTTTGCGGTGTGCCAAAATGGTTTCGGTCAGTTGTTCCCCCACCGTTAAAACAGGGTTTAAACTGGCGGCCGGGTCCTGAAAAATCATAGAAATTTTATTGCCACGGATTTGGCGCAATTCCTCGCGCGAGAGCGAAGCCAAATTTTTGCCCCGGTACAAAATTTCTCCGCCGCTGATATGCGCCGCCGGGGGAAGCAGTTGCAAAATGGAAAGGGCGTGCACGGTTTTTCCGCTGCCCGATTCCCCCACAACGCCAATCACTTTTCCCTTGGGCAAAACATACGAAAGCCCGCGCAGCACGGGAACGGTTTTACCGTCTGAGGAAAATTCCAACTGCAAATTGCGTACTTCCAATACGTTTTCGGCGGAGTCTGTCATCTTTATTATTATACTAATTTAACACGGGCGGATTAGGCTTCTATCCCGGTAAAGGCTTTTAAGGCGTAGCCGATTAAAAAACTGACCGCCGCCACGCCAAAACTCAAACAGGCCATTTCTATAAAGCGGTGTTTGAAACTTTCGCTCCGGGCCACCGCATAGTAAAACATAAACGCGGCAATCAGCAGCAGCGCCAGTAACAGCATTAACGTTAGCGCAATAAATACATTAGAAAAGCACGCAAACGGCGCAATCAGCATTACTACCGTAATCACATACGCTACCCCGGTGTAAAGCGCGGCCTTTAAGGGTTTTTTGCCCGAAGTTTTTTCGGTCTTAGACGATAAATATTCCGACGACGCCATAGACAACGCCGCCGCCACCCCGGTAATGGCGCCCGTCAGCGCAATTAATTTGGAATTGGAAAGCGCAAGCGTAAACCCGGCAAGAGCGCCGGTAAACTCTACCAGAGCATCGGACAAGCCCAAAATCACGGAACTCATATATTTCAGGCGGTCTTCGTCTAACAGCGCAATAAGTTCGTTTTCCATAGCGGGGCCTTCGTCCGCCAGTTGGGCGATTTTGGGGTAATTGGTAAACGCACGGTACGCGCCCGAAGCGTGGTGCGGGGCGGATTCCATTAATTTAATGGCAAACGTCAGCCCTAACACGCGCGCTAATAAAACATACAGCCAAATTTGAAAGCGAGAAGGCTTGGCATTTACGCCCGTTTCGTTTTTAATAAGTTCGTGGTGTTCCCACTCGGCTTGCGCAATTTTTTTAAGTACGGAGCGGTTATGTTCGTCCGTTTCCAGTTCCGCCAAACGGCGGTATATAAAATGCTCCGTAATTTCACTGCGGGAAAAAATTTCCAAGTCTTTTTTGTCTTGTTCTAGCATAAGGCCTTCTTGTAAGTAAAATAAAATCAGTCTGCGGCTTTGTCGGCGGCGGGCGCAACGGGAGCGGCCCCCTGCGGGGTAAGCGGCAATAAGTCCTTGCCGTAGGCAAAATCAAACACAACGCCGGCAATAAACTGCAACTGGTTAAAAAAATCTTTTTCGCTGATAAATTCGTCCGGTCCGTGGGTGGCGTTTTCGGCAAGCGGGTCCATATCCGGGCCCAGGCCGTAGGTAATCACGCCCAGTTTGCGCAAAAATTCGTTATCGCCCGAAGCGGGGCTCATACCGGGCACGGTAATGGAATCAGGCACCAGTTTTTTGGCAGTTTTTTCTATGGAAGCAAACAGCGGGTCCGTGCCGTCCATCGGCGTAGGAAAGGGCAGTTGCGGGCGCTCTATAATTTCCAGCGAAATAGGTTCGTCCGGCGTAAACAATTTGGTTAAATTTTCAAAAAATTCGTCCGGGTCCGAGCCGGGCAATAAGCGCACATTTAAAATAGCGGAAGCCTCGCCGCTGGTGGAACCCGTATCTTTACTGGCGGACAAAACGGTCGGGTTTAAGGTGTCCTTTAACTGCGTTCTAAAAAAGGGGTCTAACGCCATTACCTCGGCGGCGGACTGGCGGTTTTGCTGGGTGCCGGAGAGCAAAAAGCCGATAGTGGTTTGTGCATCCTCGTCCAAGAGCGGCTTAATGGCTTTAAAAAAGGTTCTGGCGGTAGGCGTTAATTTGGCGGGAGGGTTGTAGGCCGCAATTTTGGCAAGCGCCTGCGAGAGCAAATAAACCGCGTTATCGTTTACGGGCATAGACGAGTGCGCGCCCGTACCAAAGGCCGTAACCTTAATATCCATATACATTTTGGTAGAGGCTTCGGCAAAAACGATATCCTTCCCGTCCTTATTTTTGATAATGCCGCCCCCTTCGTTTAGCGCAAAGCCGGGGTTAATTTTATCCCAATGCGCCCCGCCCAGCCACAAAAGGCCCGTTTCGCTTCCGGCCTCTTCGCCAGACGTAGCCAAGAAAATCAAATCCCGCTCCGGCACAGCCTTTTGGTCTTTTAGCCAAGTAAAAAGTGCCAGATAGGCGGCGGTATAATTTTTGTCGTCGGTAGCGCCCAGCCCATAAATATTGCCGTTTTCCACAGTGGCTTTAAAGGGCGGGAAACTCCACCCCTCGGCGGCGGGGGCGGTGTCTAAATGCGAAATTAAAAGCAGCGGCTTTTTGGCCGGGTCTTTACCCTTAATACGGGCCATTAAATTGGCGCGGCCTTGGCGGGGAATAAAAATATCCCAGTCTATGCCGTGCTTATTAAATTCTTTATAAATGTAGCGCGCGGCGGACAGTTCGTCCGGCTCCGGCAGAGAGGTATCAATATTTAACAGGTTGATTAAATGGCGTTTGGCCTCGTCATTAAGCGGGGTCCAATCCGGCGTTTCCTGCGTGCGGCCGGATAAAGTGCAAAAAACGAGCAAAAGGCAGAGCAGAAGGCGCTTCATTTTTTATCCGGCACGGTAAATTCCAAGGGCGCCCCGGCGGTTACGCCGTGCTTGGCGGCGGTTTTGGAGGCCAGTTCCAACACATATTGGCCGTAGCCGAGCGAATAGGCCACCTCGTCATCGGGCGTATAGGTGTAGGAGTGCGGCACTTCGGGCTCCACGGAGTTTACTGTTTTGTCTGCGCCGATAAAAACAATATCCAAATCTATCAGCGTGTTCTTCATCCAAAAGGCTTGGTCCTCCTCTTGGTTGAAGACGAAGAGCATCCCCTTGTCCTCGGGCAAGTCCTTTACAAACATCAGACCCTTTTCCTGCTTTTGCGGAGTGTCGGCCACGAGGGCGTTTACCGCGAACCCGTCGGGCAGCGTAATGCGGACGGTTTGGTATTCACCGCACGCGGCAAGCAATAAAGAAGCAAGCAGAACAAAGAAGATTCTCATATATATAAGTTTAGCAAATTCCCATTTGTTTTTGTCGGCCGGGCAAAGGATTTTTTCCTTTTTTAATAACAGCAGATTCCGTAACCCTGCGGGGCACCAGTTCAGAATGACCCCTTATTTGATAACGACAGATCCCCGACAGAAACACTCGGGGATGACACTTGCTTTTGCTTGTTGTCAGTCCCGAAGGTAGCCGGCGCGGAGCGTTCGGGAATCTGTTGTTTGCCGTTGCCGTCATCCTGGGAAGTCGTAGTCCAGGATCTGTCGTTATAAAATAAGGATTAGATACTGGAACGCTCCGCGCCGGCAAACCTTCCAGTATGACCTTTTAAATAACTACCCAACAAACAACAGATTTCCGAACACTCCGCGCTACCAAACACTCGGGGATAACACTCTTTCTGGTTGTCATCCCGGGCGTGGACCCGGGATCCAGTCTGTTTATTAGAAAAACTCCTTATTTTATTTCTGGATTCCAGGTTCCCGCTTGTATGCGGGCCCTGGAATGACAATACAAAATAAACTTATGTATTTTTCCCCCACTAAAAAACCCCGCACTAGGCGGGGGTTTTTAATGGAATTAATTATGGATTAATTACCATCTGACGGACCGGCACAGGCTTTATTATCACCGTCGCTGCAACAAGAAGGCACCGGTGTATCAATACCACAGAAATCAGCACAAAGCGCTTGTCCGTTCTTATTGGTTCCGTTGCATTGGGTCAAAGGGCTCGCATAGAAGCGAACCAAATTATACTGGTAGTTCAAACCAGCATCATTGGATTTACCATTGGCTTCACGGGTGGCAGTCGCAAAACCCGTTTTATACGCATTTGCTGTGGACAAGGTTACACCAAAGCCATTACCCTTCGTACCCTTAGCAACATCGCCTTTGGTATAAAAAACGGCACCCGAAGCACCCGCGGGAGCAACGTCCAAACCGCTGTAATTTTTGGCATAAGCGTTAATCTGCAAGTATTTGCGCTGTTGCGCAGTAGCGATGTTAGAAAGCAGCGTTACGGCTTCCGTCATACGGGAGCGTTCCACCGCTTTGAAGTACTGCGGCATTGCCATTGCGGCTAAAATGCCCAAGATTAACACGACCACCAATAACTCAATGAGCGTGAAACCTTTGTTATTATTCTTAATCATTTTTCTTCTCCTTTTCTCTTTTCTCTTGTGTACGGCCCGGTTTGGGCAACTGTAGGAGTTTTTATATAACCCTCCCCGGGCCGTAATGGTACTGTATCAAAAAAAAA
>DJFE01000007.1:27631-42427 GCA_002432025.1 Candidatus Avelusimicrobium stercoris
AAAACGAGTCAAGCCTTTTTTGGGCCCAGACGAAAAAACTCTTTTATACGGCCCTTTTAGGGCCTTTAACGGCCAATCAAAAAACGACAAAAAGCCATCCTTCGTTTGTCATCCCCGAAGGTCGTAGTCGGGAATCCGTCGTTACGTTGTTTTCGTTTCCTTACGAAACGACAGATCCCCGACAGAAACTCTCGGGGATGACGCTTGTCTTGTTCTTATTCTATTTTCCTTGTCATTCCCGAAGGTCGTAGTCGGGAATCTGTTGTTTGTCGTTGCCGTCATCCTGGAAAGTCGTAGTCCAGGATCTGTCGTTATAAAATACGGATTAGATACTGGACAGAAACCTTCCAGTATGACCTTTTAATAACTACCCAACAAACAACAGATTTCCAAACACTCCGCGCCGCCAAACACTCGGGGATAACACCTCTTTCTGGTTGTCATCCCGGGCGTGGACCCGGGATCCAGTCTGTTTATTAGAAAAACTCCTCATTTTATCTCTGGATTCCAGGTTCCCGCTTGTATGCGGGCCCTGGAATGACAACAACGGCAAACAACAACTAGCGCAATCCAGCACGCCGCCAAACACTACGGCAAACAATAAGAAAAAGCCCTTATTTCCCCGCAGATTTCCAAAGTGGTATAATATACAGGAAACCCCTCAAATTTGTATCTAGGAGCCGTATATGATTAAACAAGGCAAATGCTATTTTACGTCCGAATCCGTTTCCAAGGGACACCCGGACAAAGTCTGCGACCAAATTTCCGATGCTATTTTGGACGAGATTTTAAAGAAGGATAAAACCGCCCGCGTCGCGTGCGAAACGTATATTACGAGGGGGCTCGTGATTGTCGGCGGAGAAATTACCACCCGCACTTGGGTAGATGTGGAACAAATTGCGCGCGACGTAATCAAAAACATCGGTTACGACGACGCCAAATACGGTTTTAACTACAAAACCTGCGCCGTAATTAACGTCATCGGCAAGCAATCGCCCGACATCAGCCAAGGGGTTGACGTGGGCGGCGCGGGCGACCAAGGCTTAATGGTGGGTTACGCCGTGGACGAAACAATGGAATATATGCCGCTGTCCTTGGTGCTTTCACACGAAATTTTAAAGAATTTGGAAAAAGCCCGCCGCACGAAAATGCTCCCGTACTTGGGCCCCGACGCCAAAAGCCAGGTAACCGTGGAATATGTGGACGGCAAACCCGTGCGCGTGGATACCGTGGTGGTTTCCACCCAGCACACCGAGGATATTTTGGACAAAACGGGCACTAAAATTACCGAAAAATCCAAGAAGGAAATTGAAGCCGCGGCCATTATCCCGGCAGTTAAAAAATGGATTGATAAAGATACAAAAATCTACATCAACCCGACGGGAAAATTTGTTATCGGCGGGCCTCAGTCCGACACTGGGCTCACCGGGCGCAAAATTATCGTGGATACCTACGGCGGACGCTGTCCGCACGGTGGCGGAGCCTTCTCGGGTAAGGACCCGACCAAGGTGGACCGCTCCGCGGCGTATATGGCGCGATACATTGCCAAAAACATCGTGGCCGCTAAACTCGCCAAGGAGTGTACCGTGCAAATCGCGTACGCTATCGGGCGCGACGAACCCGTCGGTTTCTATGTAGATACGGACGGCACGGGCGTTCTGCCGGATGAAAAACTGGCGCAAATTGCGCGCAAGATTTTCCCGATGACCCCGCGCGGCATTATTGAATACTTTAAACTGCGCAATCCTATTTACCTGCAAACGGCTTCCTTTGGGCACTTTGGCCGAAAGGAATTTCCGTGGGAAAAGACGGATAAAGTAAGCGCGCTTCAAAAGGCCGCACACTAATTTAAAGCCCCGTGCAAGCGGGGCTCTTTTATAGGAGAACATTTCCAACTATGTTAAAATCCCGTGTACACGAAGCCAATCTGCGCCACCAGCGCGGCTACAACTGCGCGCAATCGGTTGTATGCACCTATTGCGGGCTGCTGAATATGAGCGAGGCCGACGCCTTGCGCGCAATGGAAGCCTTTGCGGGCGGCATTGCAGGCAGCGGTTCCACCTGTGGGGCCTTATGCGGGCTATTAATGCTGGCCGGACTTAAAAACAGCAACGGGGACGTAAACGACCGCTCCGGGCGCGGAAGCACCGTACAACTGGGACGGCAATTATTAACCCGCTTTAAAGCGTGGAACGGATCGGACGTGTGCCGCGAATTAAAGGGGTTAGAGACGGGCAAAGTATTACGCAAATGCCCCGGGTGCATTGCCGACGCGGCGCGCCTGGCCGAAGAAGTTTTATTTGAGGGAATTTTTGAACCGTACGCCCCGCGCACGGAGGAGGAATAAATGAAGAAAGTTTGTATGATTTTAACGGACGGATTTGAAGAAATTGAAGCCGTAGGCACTTACGCCATTTTGCGCCGCGGCGGGCTGACGGTGGATATTTATTCCCTGCTTAACCAAGACGCCACGGGCCGCTTTGGCCTTACCTGCACAAAATTGCACGCCTTTGCCCATTTAAACGCGGCGGATTATGACGCGCTCGTCATCCCCGGCGGGCCGGAATACAAGGCCTTGGAAGCAAGCCCTGCCGTACAGGCGCTTATTAAAGCCTTTATGGAAGCGGGCAAGGTGGTGTCCGCCATTTGCGCCGGGCCTACTTTGCTTGGGCACGCGGGCTATTTAAAGGGCAAAAATTATACTTGCTTTACCTCTATGAACGAGGATTTTGGCGGGACATATCACGACGATTACGCCGTAACGGACGGGAACATCGTTACGGGCAAAAGCGCCGCCGCCACGATAGATTTTGCCTTTGCGGTTTTACAGGCCGTTGCCGGGAAGGAAGCCGCAGATAAAACCAAAAAGGAAATTTATTACAAGTAATTTAATCAGCCAGAGAAAAGCCCCGCCAATAAAGCGGGGCTTTTTATACCTTAAAAAACAACGGTTAGCATCATTTTAAACTGCTCTTTGCCATACACCGCGTGCGGGTGGCGGGCCGGCATTAAAATTGCTTCCCCTGCCGCCAGTTCGTGCTTTACCCCGTCTATGGTTACCTCGCCTTTTCCGTCCAGGCACAGTACCAAGGCGTCGCCGCCCGATTCGTGCGTGCTGATTTCTTCACCTTTATCAAAAGCAAACAGCGTAATGCTTACCGCGCTGTTTTGCACCAAGGTTTTGCTGACAATCTGCCCGGGCTGGTACGATACTTGGTCTTTAAGTTCTACGGCCGAAGCCACAGGAATATTCTTCATCATATAAAAATCCCCCCTTTTATTAAACTAGCAAATGCAAGGTCCTCCGACCAGCGCATAAAAGGGTTATAACAAATATTTTTTTAACCCCGGGATTTGGTACAGCAGGGCAATAATCCCATTGCTAAGCACAAATAACAATACGCTAAAAGCCCCCACCATAACAACGGGGCACGCTCCAAACGCCTTAAACCAGCCATAGTGCATACACAAATCCACCAAAATTAAATGGCACATATACACGCCCAAACTGTAATAAGCCAAATGCTGTATAAGGCTTACGGCCTTATCAAAAAAGTGGACTTTTTCCAAATGTTCCTTTACCCACACAAAGAGCCCCGCCCCCAGCAAAAAGGCAAAGGGCGTAATGCTGGCCCCAAAGGTGGCGTATTTATAAAAAGGATTCGGGCGAACATTAAAATAGGCATAAGTGCCCGCCGTCATTAATAAAAGCGACGCCCACGCCCCGGCATAGAGCCATTTTTTCGCCCGTCTGCCAATGCCAAACTTGCACACATAATAGCCAAACACAAAATGTGCGCCGAAAATCAGGCACGGAATTTTAATTAAATTCGTAAAACTACTAATAGGAAGCCAATTTGGCAATAGCGCCTTTTCTACTTCTTCCAGCACTGGGCAAACCGTCGCCAGGAAAAGGCTGATAACCATAAAATACACCAGCAAGGTGCGCGTTCCCGTGGCCACCAACGGGCGCAAAAGCGGCGTAAAGATATAGAGCCCCATTATCATCGGCAAGAACCAATACCATTGCAGGGAAACAAAAAAGTCCATTGCCCACTTTTCCATAGGATCGCCACCCACCCAAATATTTACAATCAGCGTGCGCAACGCCGCCCAACCCAGCCACACCGTCAACATACGGAAAACATATTTTTTAAATATATTGCCAAGAGTAATTTCCTTTTCCGGGTTCAAAAAAAACACACCGCTCATCATTACAAACACGGGCACCGCAAAGCGCGTAAAGGCCAAATATAAATCCGTCAAACACCAACTAGCGGAACCAAACGGAATAGAATTTTCCAAATAATAAGACGAGACGTGCAGGGAAACAATCGCAAACGCCGAAAATACCCGCAAAATATCTAACCATACAATACGTTTAGCATTTATCATTTTATTGCTCCTATAAACAAAAAGCGGGCGAAATGATATTCCCCGCTTTTTGCTTTTCTAAAAACTATTTTGTTAAAACCGCAAGGACAAGGACGCTTCCGCGCCCAAGCCATAATAGGCATAGTTGGCGGCCAAACTCAAATCCAAGTACGACGGCAATTTAAAGTTAAAGCCCGCCGTAGCGCGCGCCGTGGCGGCGTGTTCCCGCGTACCAATAAGGTCTGGCGAGAGCAGGGCTTGGTTAATGTTAAGCGTGGTATAATCCACCCCGCCGCCCACATAAGGTACAAAATATTTAAATTTCATAGACAGCACCAAACTGGCGTTATAATGCGTGGCGGAAAAATCACGCGCGCTTGCGCTATGGGCCGCCACCACCAGCATCGGCTGAAAGGAGCCCAACATTTCGTTCGGGCGGGTAATCCCCCAGCGTAGCCCGCCGCCGGCAATCGTCAACCCTTGGTAACTGCTCGCGCGGATAAACCCGTCAATGCGGAAAGGCATCCCGATATCGGCCTGCAACCACGGATAGACTACCGAGCCCACATCGTCGCGGTCGCCTAAGGCAGTATGCTGTTGGGTGGCGCGGTCGTCGCCGTTACCCTTACTCATTTTAAAAACCATACTCGCGCGGGGGCCGATTTGAAAGCCCCCCCAGCCCAAAATTCGCCCCGTGGTGTATGTACCCGAGCCGATAATGCCGCCCAAGTCCTTCGTAAACGCGCGGACGTTCTGCTGGGTTACGTTTGCTCCGAAATCGTCCCAAATATTGCGGGCAAACGCGCCCGGAGCGCACAGAAAAAGCGCCGTTAAAACCAAAACCAGTTGCTTGACTTTCATTTGTAACCTCTATGTAAAAATTTAAATCGTTATTTGGTCAGCACGATTTCGTCGCCGGGTTTTACCCGTCCGGCAAGCGTACCGCCCATAAGTTCCAAGGTGTAGCGCGAGCCGCGCACAAAGCGGCTAAAACGCCACGGTTTCATTTGTTCCGCCACATACAACACACGCCCGTTTTTATCAAAAAACACGGCGTCTATCGCAAAGCGCATAAAGCAAGTGTGTATCTGCGGACAGGGATCCAATAAAAGACCCTTTCCCTTGGCAAGCCCGCGCCGAAACATCAGCCCCTTTAAGCGGGTCCAATACGTGTTTGCCATTTCTATTTCCTGCGCCAGCGTTTCGCCGGTGCGTTTTAATACACACTTCATTTTTCTTCCTGTGCGCGGGCCGACAACAACCGCTCGGTACGCGCCTGTAACGCTTTATCCAAAAATATAAAATACTCCGGCGGTACTACGCCAAAGCCTTCTTTGTTTTGAAATATTAAAAAAGTAACCAGCCACGCTTCATCATATGATACCTCTGCAATCCACATACCGGGCCGCGTTTGGGCCGGGCGGAAACTGTGCAAGGAAATATCTCCCTTGCCAGCCGTTTGGCGGCAGGAAGCCGGGCACTTTTTTAATATTTCAAAAGTCTCTTTTGTCAGCACGCGGATATTGGCATATTTCCCGCGCGCAAGCGGCAGGACGGGCTTGCCCTCTTGGGTAAGCGTGATGTCCGCCACCTTAAACAAAGAGCCGTACTGCAAGGTAAAAGCGCATAGCCCCAACGAAGCCCACAAACACAGCCCCAGCAGGACTATGCGCTTATAAAACATTAGGCCGCCACGCGTTCCACATAGTTGCCGGTGCGGGTATCTACCAGCACGGTATCGCCTTCGTTGATAAAAAGCGGCACTTTGATTACGGCGCCGGTTTCTAACGTGGCTTCCTTGGTAGTGTTAGCGACGGTATCGCCCTTCACGCCCGGAACGGTGGACGCAATTTTGAGCGGTACTTTAATCGGCAGTTCCACGTTAAAAAGTTGGTTGTTAATATAGATGCCGATAGCGTCCATATTATCCTTTAAGTATTTGCTCAAATCGCCCAATTTTTTAAGCGGTACTTCAATTTGGTCGTAGGTTTCCGCGTTCATAAAGGTGGCCATATCGCCGTTGGTGTACAAATATTGGAAGGGGCGTTTTTCAACTTCCACTTCTTTGAATTTGTCTTCGGGGCGGTAAGCCGTTTCAATCACGGAACCGGTGTTAATGTTGCGCAGTTTCACGCGAACGACGGCGCGAGCCTGGCTTTTGCGGTGGTGTTGGAATTCAATAATTTCTACCAACTGACCGTTTTCGTCTTCAAAAATAAGACCTTCACGAAATTCTGTCGTGCTAAGCATTTTTATTACCTCTTTTCGGGCCGAAGCCCAAGAATCTATTTGTGCGTCAATTTTTTGGAACCGTCCTTGGTAAGCAGGAAACTGTCTTCCAAGCGGATACCCCAGCGCCCGTCAAAATAAATGCCGGGCTCCACGGTTACTACAAAGTTTTCCTCCAACCCGTCCGGCGCGCCGGAGCGCAAAATCGGGCGGTCGTGCACTACGAGACCAATCGCGTGGCCCGTAGTGTGGAAAAATTCCTTTCCATACCCCGCGGCTTCAATTACGCTGCGTGCGGCGCGGTCAATTTCTCCCGCCGTCGCACCCGGGCGCAAGGCTTTTACGCCTGCCGTGCGGGCTTTGTCCACAATGTTCCAAATCTTTTTGTATTCAGCCGGCTCTTTTTTGCCGTGCCACCAACTGCGCGTCATATCCGAGCAGTACCCTTCGTAAAAACAGCCAAAATCCATTAACACGGGTTCCTCGGCCTTCAACTTGCGCGTTTTGCTGGCAGTATGGTGAGCGTCAGCGGTGTTTTCGCCAAAGCACACAATATTAAACGGAATAGAATCCGCCCCGCGGCGAAGCATCGCCACCGCCATTAAAATCCGCACATCGTCCTCCGTCATCCCGGTTTTAATCTGCGGGAAAACTTCGTCAAACGCTTGGGCGGCGATTTTGCAGGCTTTTTTGATACGGGCGACTTCGTCGTCGTATTTTTTAAGGCGCATTTCGCCAATGAGCCCTTCGGCACGGCTAAGGCCGCTATCCAAAAGTTTCTGCCCTGTGGCCAGGTCCACAAGCGCCGGGTCAAAGGCTACGGTCTTTAAACCGCGCTTTTTGATTTCCGTTAAAGCCCCGTCCAACATCCCGCCAAAGGGAACAATAATTGTTTTTAAAAATTTGGCGGCGGGCACCATTTTGCTGGCAATTAACTGCTTGGTTACGCACCAAGCCTTAGTAGGCATAATCAAAAATACGGCTTCCCCGGCAGAGAGTTCAATGCCGGACAAGTAGCGCTGTTCCAGCGGGTCGGCGGTTAAATAGCCGTCCAGCCCCGCTTGTTTGAGTACGTGGCGGAAATCACGCATCCGCTCTTGGGAAAAATCTTTACTTGCCATATTATTTCTTCGTTAAAATATTGGCCCCGGTTTGGGTTACAGACACGGTGTCTTCCAAACGCACGCCGTATTTACCCGGCAGATAAATGCCCGGCTCCACGGTTACAATGTTCCCCTCTTTTAAGATAGAAGCGGAATTTTGTGCGTTGTACGGTTCCTCGTGGATTTCAATCCCCACACCGTGCCCCGTGCCGTGCGTATAATATTGGCCGTATCCGGCCGCTTCAATAATTTCGCGCGCGGCCGCATCCACGGCTTTGCACGCTACGCCGATACCTACTTTTTTAATGCCTGCCTTGCGGGCGGTATCGGTAATTTCCCAAATCTTTTTGTATTCGGCGGGTTCGTTTTTGCCGTGCCACCAACTGCGCGTCATATCCGAACAATACCCTTTGTACACGCAACCGAAATCAATTAAAACGGCATCGTCTTCTTTGAGTTTGGTATCTCCCGTTTCGTGGTGCGGGTTGGCGGCGTTTGCGCCAAACGCCACAATGGTATTAAAAGAGGTGGAGGTGGCGCCGTGTTCGCGCATAAATTTTTCCATTTCCGCGGCCATTTCGCACTCGGTCATACCGGTTTTTACGCGCGGCAAAATGTATTCATACGTCAGGTATGCAATGCGGTTGGATTCGCGCATCGCTTTGAGTTCCGCTTCGTCCTTGGTTTTGCGCAGTTCCGTAACAAAACTGGGCAGTTGCACAAGGCCGTTTTTCAGCATTAATTCGCCGTTTAAAAAGGATTCTTTTTCTGCGTCAAAGCCTACCT
The DNA here is from genome assembly GCA_002432025.1 of Candidatus Avelusimicrobium stercoris. Classification (GTDB taxonomy): domain Bacteria; phylum Elusimicrobiota; class Elusimicrobia; order Elusimicrobiales; family Elusimicrobiaceae; genus Avelusimicrobium; species Avelusimicrobium stercoris. The sequence continues at coordinate 36,124 of DJFE01000007.1, forward strand.
TTTTAAGGCCCAACTCTTTGACCTTGGCCACGGTGGCGGCTACACGGTTTTCCCCGCCGATAACTTCCATATACGGGGCAAACTTGCTAAACGGCTCCACATACAGTTCGCGCGTAAAGCACACAATGCCGTTTGTATGAATTAAAAAAACGGATTCATTTGGGTAAAAGAAGAAATTGCTCAAATAAAATTGGTCTAAATTGTTGGTAACAACCAGGCCGTCCAACTTGTTTTGTTGCATTAAATTTTTAAGCGCGGCCAAGCGGTCCGCCGTTACAATTTTTTCAGCCATTATATTTTCCTCCGAAACCTCTATACAGATATCATAACAATTTTACAGCGCGTTCACAATTAATAGTTTTCGCGCGCGTAGGAGAATATTGCGGTAAAACCGCGCCAGAATATAATATAATAATGGAAGTATGCCACAATATGCGTTTTTTAAAAAATTTCTGCTGGGCGCACTTTTAGCGTGCGTTCCGTTTGCGTTACAGGCCGAAGTATTTACGTCTAAGGACGGGGCTTTTACGCTGGATATGCCCGCGGGCTGGAAACAGGTGCAAAACGCGCCCGAACCTACGGTGCTTTCCCTGCAAAAGGGCGCCTCGCGCCTGGACATTAAAAGCGTGTCTTGCACCACCGAAACCTGCATTGAAAAGAAAATTAACGCAGATTTGGCCGATGTAAAAAGCAAAAAAATGCAGGTAGTCGGCAATTCCTATACCGGGGAAGAAATTAAACGCATTGAATTTTCCACCGGGGACCCTTTCTTCTACATCAGTTTCTTTACGCCCAAAAACGATTTTAGCGCGGGGTATTTTTTAATTGATTCCAAGGCCTATTCCATTTTAGCCAAAGAACTGACTTACGCGGAAACCGACTTGGTATTTTCGTTTATTTCCCCGGTTGAAAAGCCGGAAGTAAAGCCCTTAGAACTGGATTTAAAGGATCCGCGCGCTTATGACATTGCCGCCCTGCCCGCCGTACACGAAGAAGCCTTGGAAGAAACGGTTGTCGCTCCGTCGGCGGAAACAACTCCGCAACAAACCGAACCCGCTAAGGCAAAAAAGCCGTCGGTATCCTTTACCGCCAAGGTAAAAAAAGTATGGAACGCCTTAAAGGGCAAAACGCTTTTATCCAAAAATATGCCGCCGTATGTGCGCCAGTTGGGCCGCGGGTTTGACGTGCTGACGGTCCTGGGGCTGCTGTTTATTTTGCTTCTTACCGGGGCCGGATGCGTGCGCCCGTTTTTGCGCAAAGGGGTAAATCTCCCCCCGGCCAACCCCAACTCGCTTTATCCCATTTGGTTTAAACGCCTCTACGGCACGCCGTCGCTCATCTTCCGCGCCAAAGACAACCAAGGCAATACGCTTATTTCGCTGTCCTCGCGCTGGGATAGTTTGTTTTTATTCTCGGGGTTATTGTTAATTGTGCTGTCCTTTGCGGTGCTGGCGGTGGCTGGGCTGTGTGAACAGACGGACTTGCTTCCCGTTTCTAACTTTGTGTATAACACAGTTTATTCCGCCTGCTCGCTGATTATTCCGCTGGGCGGGATTGTGTTTTTCTGCGGGCTGGTGTGGTCCCAGTTGGTCCTGCGCGAGATTACGCTCTTTGACCGTAAGGGGCAAAAGGCCGCTATTATTTTGCAGAAAGGTTTTGGGCTTAAAAACGAACGGTACGAGATTTATTTCGCCCGCTCCAAGGATGTGCTGGTAGTTACCCGCCAACGCTTTGCCTGCCGCCGCAACTGGCGTTTATTTACGCGCGAGGGTGCGGCACTGGCGCACCTGACGGAACCCAGTTTGGGTAAAGCCCTGCTGCGCAAGGTTTGCGGGCACTTATGGGGGCTGTTGCGCGCGGATTACACGATAAGCGGCGCAATGGACGCGCAAGGAGCCTTGCAAAATACGCACGCACCATTTGACAGTTTTGTATGCAACATTGATAAGCCGCAAGCCATTAACGCACGCGATTTGTTGGCAGTTTCCCTGCTGATAAACATCCGCGACCGCGACAAATGGTATCCGTGGTTCAACTGATTTCAAAAAACCCCGCCGAAAGCGGGGTTTTTTATCATATTTATATTTGCGGGTGCAGAACGTTACCTTCCGCCGCCACCGCCTCCGCCACAACCACCGCCGGAAAATCCGCCGCCGCCCGAACCGCCCTTTGACGAAGACGAAGAGACGGCACTCCCCAGAGAAGACGACAGCGTATTTAAGCCGTGCAAATTTCCGACATACAGTCCGCGCGAACGGACGGCCTTTTCCACTATTTCGGCCGATAGCGTACGCTCAAAATAGGAAATCCATTTATTTTCCACGCCCAACACAAACGCATAGGGCAGATAATCGCAAAATATTTTTTCCGCATCCGCCGGGTTGGAAGCGGCCACTCTTCCCCCCTCGCCGATTTTTAAATATTCCTTAAAGCCCTCAATCTCGTCCATTTTCTGCCGGCCTACCCGTGTATAGGCTTTAATCCACCAGACAAAAAAAGCGGCGGATACAACAACAAACACTACGCCCGCAAGTACGGGAAGAGCCTCAAATTCCCGCAAGGCAGTAAAAAACAGCGGCGCAACAAACAAGACAAAAACACAGGCATAAACCGTCATAAACCAGTTTTTAAAGGCAACCAGCGGCACCCATATAGCCAACATCATAAAAAACGCCCCGGGCACCAGCAAATCCATCCCGCCCATTTTAAACAGCAGAAATGCAAAATAGGCCAGTACCAAATAAGTGGGCAAATTCCAGGCCATATTTTCCGTAAAATACGGCTTTTTATCCGCTTCTAATTTTTTTTGCAATTCCTTTCCGGCCTTTAAAAAGGTTTCCCGGAAGGCTTGGCTAACCATAACCTCTTTGGTTCTGCCGGGGAATAACGCTTGAAGCACTGCTCGTTCTTCCTTGGCTAAAACAGGCTTTTCCTCCGGCGAAACATCTAGGCGCTGCAAGGTATATTCGCGCGTTAAAAAGTTCTTCTTCTCCTGTATTTTTATTACGCCTTTTACCGCCAAACTGACCAGCACCACCGTAAGCAAATTATCCAACTTGCCATAGCAATAGACATAACCCGTTAAAGCGGGCGAAAACCCGGCTGGCGGCTCAAACTGCCGCAGGACGCGCGCCTTGGGGTCCCGCCCCACACGGTTCCAGGCCCACAGATAATACGCCCAAAGCAACAGCAGCACCGTGCAAACCGCGCCCCAGCCATACGGGTCCAATAAAACATCTCTCCACGTTTTGACGGGAGGCATAATGAGCCCTTTGGCAAACGGCACCGCCACGGTAAAGCCCTCGTAGGCAGACAGCGGGCGGAGCGTCCAAAAGGAAAGTTTTTCAAAATCCCCGCTCGCGTCGTTTCCTTGGCTGCCATAGGCGCCCGTGTAAAGGGAAATGCGGCTTTTATCCACCTGTGCGCCGTCCGGCAAGTGGAGGAAAAACCGCGCCGTTTCTATGGGAAAATTCCACCCGTTTCCCGTTACGTTCCAATAAAATTCGTCGTAGCCGTCCAAGAACAAAATAACATTAGGTATAGAATAAACCAACCGGTATGTATGCGCGCCGGGGGCAATATAATTATCGTCGCCAAAGTTTACGCGCAAGTTTTTAGCGTCCACGCGCTCGGTAAAATACGGGTGTGGCGCTCCGTCCATTGTCAGGGACTCCACCTTCACGGGATTTTTGCGCGAAGAGGGTAGTTCGCGGTAGATACCGCGGCTGATTTGTTGATGTTCCGCCACGACGGAAATTTCTTCCGCTATCCGCACGGTGGCGTTGGTATCTACCCAAGCCGTGGAATCAAAGCGCGTAATCCGCTCGGCCGCCCAAGCGTGCGCGGCAAACAATAAGGTAAGAAGTAAAAGGATTATTTTATTTTTCATTTTTTTTATTGTAGCAATTTTCCGCTCCTGCGCGGGCGGGCTAATTTTGATATCCTATATATATGAAATACTTTTACTTACTCATTTTTCTCTTTTTCCCGCTTTTCTCCGGCGCGCAAGGCCTGCAAACGTATGTGCAAGCGCGCCTGCAACACCCCGTTTTGCTCGGTGCTTGGTGGGGCGGTTATGCCGCCTACGACGACGCGACTATTTTTTCCGTTCAGGCCGATACCCGCTTTACCCCCGCCTCTACCTTAAAACTTTTAACCACCGCCGCCGCGCTGGAAACCTTTGGCCCGCACCACCGCTTTGAAACCCGTTTATATGCGCAGACCGCACCCGATGAACAAGGCGTTTTGCACGGAAACCTTTACCTGCAAGGCGGGGCTGACCCGACCTTGGGCTCCACCCGCGTAACAGGCGGCGAAACGTGGCAAACCGTGGCTACCCGCTGGGCACGCGCCGTCAAGCAGGCGGGCATTACACGCGTGGAGGGCGACTTAATTGCGGACGAATCTGCCTTTGAGGGCCCGTCAATTCCCAATAAAGTAAATTGGGAAAATATGGGCAATTACTACGCCGCGCCCGCGAGCCCGTTGTGCTTTAACGATAATTTATTTGAAATTCACTTTAAACCCCAACCCCGTGCAGACAGACCCGCCGAGGTGGAAAAAACTGTTCCGCAAGTTTCCGGGCTCACCTTAAAAAGTTTCGTAACCACCGACGGAAAAACCAAGAAAGACAACGCCTACGCATATGGTGCGCCCAACCAGTACGAAATGGAACTCTACGGCACAATTCCTACCAACTTTACAGGGTTTACCATTAAGGCCGCCCTGCCCAATTCCGCGCTGTTTGCGGCAGAGACCCTGCACAACGCCTTGCGCGCCGAAGGTATTGCGGTGGGCGGGCACACCGCTACCACGCGGACCGCGCCCGATTATACTACAATGACTTTGCTGGATACGTACCAATCGCCAGAATTAAAGGACATTGTCGTCATTGTAAACAAGCGGAGTTTTAACCTGTATGCCGAAATGCTTTTGCGTAATTTGGCCTTGCACGCCGGGAAAAAGGGAAGCGTGCAAAACGGGCTGGATGAATTGTACGCGTTTTTAAAAAAGAATAATTTGGCAAACGAAAAAACGGCTGTTTTGTATGACGGAAGCGGGCTATCGCGCGATAATTTAGTTACCCCCAAAACGCTGGTAAACACGCTTTTGTTTATGTCCAAAAGCCCAAACTTTTCCTATTATTATAACTCCTTGGCAACGCCGGACGACCGCGGGGATTTGCTCCTGCTGCGCAAATTTTTAAAGCCGCAAAAGCGCGTACAAGAGGTGCGCGTAAAAGGCGGCACGATTGACGGAGTAAAAGCCTTGGCAGGTTATACGCGCGACAAGGACGGCCGTTTAATCGCCTTTGCGTTAATAGCAAATAATTTGGCCAGTAAAGACGAGGCCCTCTTCCGCATCCACGAGGACATTATTAAGCGCTTACTCGCCCAGCCGGACGGGAATTAAGATTGGGAATAAAAATAGAAGTACCCAGCATAATCTGTTATGCGGTTCGGATAGCCCATTTTTTTGCAATAATCGTTGGCACCTTTGCCGTCCGTTCGTTGTACGCAATATAAGGCACCAGGAGAAGTGTTCTTATAAGTAGGGCCTGCAAATTTTAAAAAGCCTGAACCGGATGCATATTTCTGTGCCACTACTGCCACCAGTAAGATGTTTCCGTCCCGGCTTACGCTGGAAGCCAAAATAAACCGACCGTCCGAGCGGGATGATACATCAGAAAATTGTTTAAAAACGCCGCATAAAGAGGAATTAAAACTAGGGCAATCACTCCCAGTCCACGGCAAAGACATATCCAAATCTTCTAAATCCCTAGCATAGGTACCATTTGCCAAATAATACGCTTCTTGGGCCTGATAAATACCATCCAAAAGCGGCAAAGCCGCAGCAGCGCGGGATTTTTCTACGGCCCGTTCATACTGTGGCACCGCCACCGCCGCCAATATGCCAATAATAAGGACGACGACTAATAGTTCTATGAGGGTAAAACCACGACTAACGACCCAAGATGTAGATCCTGAAATAAATTCAGGATGACCTCCTTTTTTTATAAAGTCGTCATTTCCGAGGAATTGGCGGCCCGCAGGGTTACGGAATCTGTCGTTGTAGTTGCTGTTGTTTTTGTTGTCATTCCCGAGTGCCTGCCGGCGCGGAGCGTTCGGGAATCTGTCGTTTTCCTTTTTTAATAAAAACAGATCCCCGACAGAAACCTTCGGGGATGACGGCAAAAAACGCCAAAATTTGTTAAATCCTTTCATTTTTTCTCCTTGTTTAGGCCTTTATATTTGAGCAAAACGGCCTTTTATACGCGTTTTTATACAGCGGATACATCCGGGTA
>DJFE01000006.1 GCA_002432025.1 Candidatus Avelusimicrobium stercoris
AACGACAGATCCCGTATAAAGACACTACGGGAAGACGGATTAACAACAAGTGCCCGCACGGCAGCCGTCGGTTTTACTTTAATTGAACTATTAGTCGTTGTACTTATTATTGGCATTTTGGCGGCGGTGGCGGTGCCGCAATATCAGGTGGCGGTGGATAAGGCCAAATTTGCATCCAATATGCCACTGTTAGATGCGGTGGAAAAGGCCCAAGAAGCGTATTACTTGGCAAACGGCCAATACGCAAGTACCTTTGACCAATTGGATGTGGAAATACCGAAGACCTATGCGTATAAAAAGCCGGAGAGTTGGGGTGGCGATTGCTGGGCGACGGGGGAACCTTGGGGCTATCCGCATATTTGCACCAACCAATGCTATTCTTTTATTGCTCCTTGGACTCCGTATGATGCCGTATATTTCCGCACGCATAACTATGCCAGTTCTTATAACAAGGTATGCGCGGATGCCAAAAGAACTTGTAGTGTTAGAGCGGAAAGGGTAAGTTCCCAGCCAGCCCGTTGGCGTCGGCTGTGTAAGGCGTTAGGTACGGAAACGTCCCAACATTATGCAGGTGGTGTATTTTCTGGTTCCCCTAATTGGGATTTGAACTAATATTCCTGTATAAAAGTTATAAAAGCCCCCGGCGTTAAACCGGGGGCTTTTCAGTTAAAACAAGTTACTTATTTAATGCGACCGGCGGAACCGAAGACGTTCTGGTTCTTTTCGGCATACATTTTGATAAGTTCTTCGCGGGCCGGGCCCAAGTATTTGCGCGGGTCAAATTCGCTGGGTTTGGTGGCGAAGATTTTGCGGATGGTGGCGGTCATTACCAAGCGGCCGTCGGAGTCCACGTTGATTTTGCACACAGCCATTTTGGCGGCTTTGCGCAGTTGTTCTTCGGGCACGCCGGCGGTGTTTTCCAATTTGCCGCCGTATTCGTTGATTTGTTTGACGGCCCATTGCGGAACGCTGGAAGAACCGTGCAAGACGATCGGGAAACCGGGCAAGCGTTTGGAAACTTCTTCCAAGATATCAAAGCGGAGTTCGGGCAATTTTTCGCCGGGTTTCACTTTGAATTTGTAAGCGCCGTGCGAAGTACCGATAGAAATGGCCAAGGAATCCACGCCGGTGCGTTTTACAAAGTCTTCCACTTGGGCGGGGTCGGTGTAGGTGTGGTGTTCGGCGGAAACTTCGTCTTCAATACCAGCCAAAACGCCGAGTTCGCCTTCTACGGTTACATCGTGTTGGTGCGCGTATTCCACTACTTTTTTGGTAAGGGCTACGTTTTCTTCGTACGGCAAGTGGGAGCCGTCAATCATTACGGAAGAGAAACCATTGTCAATGCAGTCTTTGCACAGTTCAAAGGAATCGCCGTGGTCCAAGTGCAAGCAGAGCGGTACCGGTTTGCCGATTTCGCTCATCATTTCCACCGCACCGCGGGCCATCCAGCGCAAAAGCGTGGAGTTGGCATATTGGCGGGCGCCTTTGGAAACCTGCAAGATTACCGGGGAGCCGGTCTGTACACAAGCGGTAACAATCGCTTGCAACTGTTCCATATTGTTAAAGTTGTAAGCCGGAATGGCATAGCCGCCAGCCATAGCGTCTTTGAACATCTGTCTGGTGTTTACCAGACCCAGTTCTTTATAAGAAACGGTCATTGGACATCCTCCTAAAAAATATTTCTGTCCTAAATATTTTACTATTTTTTGCGTTTTGTGGGGCGGGGGAATTGGATTAGTTACTGCACCGGGTGCATCAAAGAGTGCGCGCGCGTTCGTAAATTAGACGGAAAAACTTGCAAAAAAACGCCTTTGTGGGTATAATGTAGATACCTTAACTGCCTAAAAGTGAGTAAAAATGGACGCAAAACTAGATTTTTCTATTCTTAAAACCTTAACCGAACTTCCCGGCGTGTCCGGCCGCGAAACCGCCGTGCGGGAATACTTAAAAAATTTGCTGAAAGATTCGGCGGACGAAATCCGTACCGACGCCTTGGGCAATTTGATTGTTTTTAAAAAGGGCTCGTCTAACAAAAATTTACTTTTTTGCGCGCATATGGACGAAGTGGGCCTGATGATTCACTTTGTGGACGAGCGCGGTTTTTTGCGCTTTGTAACGGTGGGGGGAATTGACCCCCGCACCTTGCTTGCCCAACGGGTGCGCGTGCAAACCAAATCGGACGCGCTGTTGGGGATTATTGATACCAAACCCGCGCACATTACCACCGAGGCCGACCGCGGCAAGGCATTAGGCGTAAAGGAACTTTTTATTGATTTGGGGCTTTCCGCGGAAGAAGTCAAAAAACGCGTGGAACCCGGCGATTGGGCGGTTTTGGACCGCAGTTACGAGGAATTTGGCGACGGTAAAATTTCCGCCAAGGCGTTAGATAACCGCGCGGGCGTGTTTGTATTGGCCGAAGTGGTGCGCGCCTTAAAAAATCCCTTTTATAATGTATATGCCGTTTTTACGGTGCAAGAGGAAGTCGGTTTGCGCGGGGCCACTACGGCGGCTTATGGCGTAAATGCCGATGTTTCCTTATGTTTAGACACCACGGGCGCGGCGGATATTCCCGGCTGCGCGCCGCAGGATTATATTTGTTCGTTAGGCGGCGGCGTGGGGCTTACGGCCTTGGATGCGCGGACGATTACGCCCGAAAATTTATTTAACGAACTTAAACAGATTTGTGATACGCACAATATCCGCAGGCAGGTGCGCGTGGCACCCCGCGGCGGAAACGATGCAGGCGCGGTACACTTGTCCAAAACGGGTGTGCCCACTTGCGGGTTGTCAGTTCCCACGCGCAACATCCACTCCAATGTGGAAATTGTCAGTAAACAAGACCTAGAAAATACTTTCCGCCTGGCATACTGGGCGGCACAGAACGGCCTGAAAGCATAGGCCGGAGGATAATAAAATTATGAGTACATTTCAATTAGGCAAAAAAAGAGCCGTTTTCTTTGACGTAACCGATTATTTAAATAACCCCGCTTACCAAATAAGCGAGGAGGATAAAAAAGCCCTTTCGCGCTTGGACGTAGCCTATCGCGCGTTGGTATCCCTTTTATATAACTATGTGCCCACTTCCGGCCATCCGGGGGGCAGTATTTCCAGCGGGCGGTTTGTAGAACACCTGTTGTATAAGGATATGGCGTACGACCTTACGCACCCGCACAAAGACGAAGCCGATATTATTTCTTACGCGGCGGGGCATAAGGCCTTGGGCCTGTATGCAATGTGGGCCTTGCGCAACGAGTGTGCGCGTATTGCCGCGCCGGAACTCTTGCCTGCGAGCGACAAAGAACAACTGCGCTTGGAGGATTTGCTCGGCTTCCGCCACCCCAAAGTGCAGGGAACCCCTTTATTTAAAAAATTCCACTCCAAAGCCTTGGGCGGCCACCCGGAACCCTTAGTTCCGTTTGTGCGCACTTCTACGGGCGCGAGTGGCGTGGGCGACGGCTCGGCTGTCGGCCTTGCTTTGGCGGCGGCTGATGCCTACGGCGAAAATTGCCCCGTGGTGCACATTGTGGAAGGCGAAGGCGGCTTAACGGCCGGGCGCGTGAGCGAAGTGGCCGGTATGGCGGCTACGGCGCAGTTAAAGAACGCGGTCTTCCATATTGACTGGAACGAAGCCTCTATTGAAAGCGAACGCGTAACCGCCGACGGCGAACACCCCGGCGATTATGTACAATGGAACCCGATGGAGTTCTTCTATATCCACGATTTTAACGTCATCCGCGTGCCGGACGGCCACGATTACAACCAAATCCATATTGCGCACAAACTGGCGGAAGAAATCACCAACCACCAGCCTACGGCGATTGTCTATCGCACGGTAAAGGGGTGGCATTATGGTATTGAGGGTAAGGCCTCGCACGGTTCCGGCCACAAGTTCGCTTCCGAAGGGTTTTATAAATCCTTGGAAGAGTTTGAAACTACCTTTAACGTGAAATTCCCGCACTTTGAAGGCGACAAAACCGCCGAAAATATTGAAAAATACTACTGGGACAGTTTGCTGACCGTCCGCCACGCGTTGGAAGCGGACAAAACGGTAGCCGCTTTTGGTGCGGCGCAATTAAAGGCCGCCAGCCAAAAGTTGGCCAATAAAAAACGCGCCGTCCGCGCGGACTTGGGCAACTGCCAGGACCTTTACACCAAATTCCACGAGGGCGAAGTCCCGGCGGAATTTGTGTTTGAAAAGGGCAAATCCTACACCACCCGCGGTATTTTGGGTGCGGTGCTCGCCTATTTGAACAAACATACGAACGGTACGATTTTAACCGCGTCCGCCGATTTGTACGGCTCCACGGGCGCCGCGGCGATTGCCAAGGACTTCCCGGCGGGCAATTTTAACACGCAGACCAATCCGCTTTCTCGCCGTTTGGCGGGCGGCGGTATTTGCGAGGACGGTATGGCCGCGCTGTGCACGGGTATTTCCGCTTTTGGAAAGCACGTCGGCGTGGCGGCTTCGTACGGGGCGTTTTTAGCCTTTGAACACGTGGCGGCCCGCTTGCACGCTATCGGCGTACAATGTGCGCGCGAAGCCGGTGTGAACCCCAACACCTTTATTATGTTTAACGGACACGCCAGCGTGCCCACCGGCGAGGACGGCCCGACGCACGCCGACCCGCAATCCCTGCAACTGGTGCAGGACAACTTTCCAAAGGGCGCCTGCATTACTATTACGCCCTTGGAAGTAGATGAAATTTGGCCGCTTACCGTGCGCGCGTTATCCTTGCGCCCGGCGGTGTTTGCGCCGTTTGTGGTGCGCCCGTCTTATGCGTTTATGGACCGCGAAGCCTTGGGCGCCGACCCGGCGATTAATGCCGTAAACGGCGTGTACTACTTGCGCCGCGCCAAAGGCAAGGCCGCCGGTACGGTGATTGTGCAAGGTGCGGGCGTGGGCCGCATTGTGGTAGAAAAAGTGTTGCCTGCTTTGAACGCGGGCGGGCCGGACTTAAATGTGCTGTATGTAGCCAGCCGCGAACTGTTTGAAGCATTGCCGAAAGCGGAACAGGACAAAATCCTGCCGCCCGAAATGCTGCGCACGGCTATGGGTATTACGGACTTTACGCTCCCGACCTTGGATTGCTGGCTTAACAGCGTGGCGGGTCGCGCGCACTCGCTCTACCCGCATAAAAAAGGCGAATTTTTATCCAGCGGTTCGGCTGACAAAGTATATGAAGAAGCCGGGCTGGACGGCGCTTCCCTGTTGGCGGCGTTAAAAGACTACGCGCGCGATTTGGCGCAAGCCCAAGCGTGGCTGTAACATATTTATAGGAGATTAAAATGGCAGAAGAAAAACCTTATTTAACCGGACGGACGTATTTATTTAAACTCCCCAAAGGTAAAGATTTGTTGGAAACCTTGGCCGATTTTTGCCACGATAACCAAGTAAAATGCGGTATCGTAAGCGTAATGGGCTCGGTGTCCAACGCGACGGTTGGCGTGTATGACCAATCCAAAAAGAAATACGATAAAAAAGTAATCAACGAGGAAATGGAACTGATTTCCCTCACGGGTAATATCAGCATCCAGGATAACCGCCCCCAAGTGCACGCGCACGTGGTGATGTGCGGCAAGGATTACAACGCCATCGGCGGCCACTTGTTCCCCGGCACTAAGATTTACGTTTGCGAAGCGTATATCCAGGAACTGGTGGGCGAACCCAAGGTAAGACGCTCCGACAAGGTTACCAAACTTTCGCTTTGGGCCTAACCCGGGCTTATAAATATTTATCCCGCGCTTGTGTTTTTTACACGCGCGGGGTTTTTTATGGTTTCAGTCTGTTGTTATCGTCTTTGCCGTCATCCCCGAAGGTTTCTGTCGGGGATCTGCTGTTATTAAATAAAGCAACAACAGCAAAAAACAGATTCCCGACTACGACATTCGGGAATGACAACCCCACCCATACAAACAATATATTCCCGCACTCTGCGGGCCGCACCCTAGCGGATTGCTACTCACGGGAATGACAACAAAAATAGAATAAGAACAAGGCAACTGTCATCCCCGCACGCTGCGCGCCGCCAGACACTACGGGACGGCGGCAAAGACCCTAGCCGCCTCATTTCCGCTACCTTTGGCAAAAGGACTATCATAATACAAAGTATTTATTCCCTAAGTCAAGCGGAAAATAAAAAAGGGGTTGCCAAAGCGTAAAGAAAAGAGTTTAATAAAAAAGTAGGGTAGTAAAAATTACATAGGAGGACGTACCCAATGAAGAAACTACTAGGCTTGCTCTTGGCTATGACTATGGCGTGGCCTGTAACGGCAAGTGCAGAAGTGCTCAAAAACGTGGACCTCAAAGGCGAAATCCAAACGATTGCCTCTGATGCCCGCCACGATAACGTCGGTTTGTATAAATCCGGCACGAATTTCCGCGTATTGGCTGGTTTATCCGCTGATTTAGTGGAAGACGTAAGAGCCAACGTAATGTTCCAATACAACAACGCTTGGTTGAGCGGTACCGAAGGCGACACCGTACAGGACTACTGGGACAATGTCCGCTTGGCCGAAGCCAATGTGGTGCTTTCCAACTTGTTCTGCTGCTTGGAAGCCACGGTCGGCCGCCAATTCTACGGCGATGAAGACAGCGCCGTTATGTATTTCGGCCCCAACCACTATGTGTTTGATATGCACGCTGCTCCGTCCTTGGACGCTGCCAAATTGGTTTACAGCGATGATTTTAAAACCTTCACGATGATCGCCGGTAAAGTGGTTACCTACGATGAGCACGGTGTAAAGACCGATGATATCACCGTTTATGGGTTGGACTTGAAACTGAACTTGACCGACACCTTGACCGCCCAAATCTACGGTTACGATTTTATGAACAGCAACTATGATGCTTCCACCGAAAAGAGACACGAAGGTTTCTATGGTGCCAAAGCCACCTTTGCGCCCGAAGCCGCTACGTTAAGCGCGGAATATGCCCGCGGTTACGAAGCCAACAGACTGTTCAGAGAAGGCAATGACTCTCCGTATATGGTGAAAGTGGATGCGGCCTTGAATATGGACGTAATCACCCCCAGAGCGACCTTCTACTACGCCAAAGCCAAAGATACCGTTTCCTTTTATGGCAACTACTACCCGGGTTTGGCTGTCGGCCACGCATTAGCGGGTAACGGCGATTCCTTTGCCGAATACTCTAACGATGGTGTGAGAATGTTCAACGTGGGCGTGGACTATGCTTGGAACAAGTTCGTATTCTCCTTGGACGGCTACTCCTTCCAAGACCGCACCGCCCAAGACTCTTCCACTTGGGAAGCCGACTTGGTGGCCAAATACAACCACAACGACTATGTACAACTCTTTGCCGGTGTCGGTTATGCTAAATACAGCAATAGCAATGTTGCGAACGATACCTTTGGTAGAAAGTACCAAGATACCAAAGACAACACCGTTGGCCAGTTGGGTATGCTCATAAAGTTCTAACTTAACTGACTGCTGATAGTTTTGTTAAAGGCCCCGCCCCCGTGGCGGGGCCTTTTGCTGTGTGTGATTGGTGTTTATAGGGGTGGGGTTGTCATTCCCGAGTGTTGTAGTCGGGAATCTGTTTTTGTCGTTATTGTTCGCTTACGAAACAACAGATCCCCGACAGAAACCTTCGGGGATGACAGTTGCCTTGTTCTTATTCTATTTTTGTTGTCATTCCCGGGAGTGGCAATCCGCTAGGGTGGCGGTCCACAGGGCTCGGGAATTTGTTGTTTATAAAATTAAGGTCATTCTGGAAGGTCTCTGTCCAGAATCCGTTGTTTTCCTCTTTTTTAATAACGACAGATCCTGGACTACAACTTTCCAGGATGACGACAACTGCTAACAATAGGGCCAACAGCAACGACAGATTTCGGAACGCTCCGCGTCAGTATATCTTTCCAAAATGTCCTTAATTTTATAATAGCCGAGTCCTTTGGATAGGTGTCAGTCATAAATCCTTGTGTTAAAATGCGGGGTTTATTGTTATAATTTTTTTATGTCTTTTGTATATATTTTGACTAATGCTACCAATCAGGTTTTGTATATTGGGGTTACGAATAATTTAGTCCGGCGAGTGTATGAACACCGCACGAAAATAGTGCCCGGTTTTACCGAACGGTATCACTTAAACAAGTTGGTATATTATGAGTGCTATACGGATATCGTTCAGGCAATAGAGCGGGAAAAGGTGCTTAAATTTTGGAAGAGAGCGTGGAAAAAGCGATTAATTAGTAAGTTTAACCCCGTTTGGAAAGATTTATATCCAGAACTTTGTTTGTAAATAAACCCCGCCCTGGCAAAAACATCAGGGCGGGGGGAAAATAAACCATTAGTAAAGCCGAACTAAAAGTATAAGTCCCGCTTTCCGGCCTTAATTTTGGCCAAATTCTCATCAATCATTTTGCGCACAGGCGTTCCCTCTTTAAAGGCTTCCTTGGTCGTGCTGTCAATCAGCGCATATCCCTTGGCCTTTAACGGGGCGGGGGCAAAATCCTCCAAGTATTCGGCAAACGTAAACATAGCATTGGGCAGACAATGCGTTTTAATCAGCCCGGGCTTGGCCATATCCATAAAGTCCTTGCCCACGCGGCCCAAACGGTAGCAGCCCGTGCAGAAAGACGGCATATGCTTGGCGTCCACCACAGCATCAATCACTTCGGCCAGCGAGCGGCTGTCCGTCAGCGTGAATTGGCTGCCGTTTTGCTTGTCGTAGGAATAGCCGCCGGGGTTTACGCACGAAGCGGCCGAAATCTGCGATACGCCCAACTCCAAGCACGCGTTGCGCATAGCCGGGGACTCGCGGGTGCTTAAAATAATGCCCGTGTATGGCACGGCCAAGCGCAGAACGGCCACGCATTTTTTAAATTCGTCGTCGCTTAGTACGTCGTTGGGGTGTTGGCTGAAATCGGACCCTTCGGCGGGCTCAATGCGCGGAATAGAAATCGTATGCGGGCCTACGCCGTAGGTCTTGTCCAAATACCAAGAGTGCTCCAAGGTGGCCAAAATCTCGTATTTGTGGTCATACAGGCCCAAGAGCGGCCCAATGCCCACATCGTTAATGCCCGCCTGCAAGGCGCGGTCCATAGCGTCCAAGCGGAACTGATAGTCCTTTTTGGCGCCTGCCAAGTGCAGTTTTTCGTAGGTTTCCTTGTGATACGTTTCCTGGAACAACTGGTAAGTACCGATGTTGCACTTTTTTAATTCTTCAAATTCGGGTTCCGTCAGCGGCGCAATGTTTACGTTTACGCGGCGGATATTTTGCCCGTTCCAGCGGGTATCGTAAATGGTTTTAATACTGTCATACACATATTGCAGCCCGCCGCCGGGATAGGCTTCTCCGGCCACCATTAAAATACGTTTGTGGCCTTGTTGCAAAAGGGCGGTAACCTCTTGGCGGATTTCGTCCTGCGTGCTGGCGTGGCGCTTTAAATGGGTATTGGAGCGGCGGAACGCGCAATAGACGCACTCGTTGGTGCAAATGTTGGAAATATACAGCGGTGCAAAAAGTACAATGCGGTTGCCGTAAATGGCTTCCTTTACATATTTGGCCGCGGCGAATAAATCGTTTAGCAGTTTTTTGTCCGTAATGTTTAGCAGTACGGCGGCTTCTTCAAGCGAAATGCCCTTTAACAGGCGGGCTTTGTTTAAAATTTCCGTTACTTCGGAGTCCGTATGGGACTTGGCTTTTTCCAAAGTGCGTTGCAGTTTTTCGTTGTCTATAATCATATATATATATGATACCACTTTTGGGGGTTGCCGTTCCCCGCGGCGCGCGGATTTGCTATCATATATCTATGCCGAAGAAAGAATCCGTTTTGGTCGTTTGCTCCAACCGCAAAGCGTACCACGATTATTTTATTGAAGACACTTACGAAGCCGGGCTCGCGCTGTTGGGGGCGGAAGTAAAATCCGTCCGCCAAAAGGAACTGAGTTTGGAGGGGAGTTTTGTGCGCGTGGAAAACGGCACGGCGCGCGTGTATAATATGCACGTAAAGCCGTACAAGTTTAACTCGCTGGTGGAACTGGACCCCACGCGCCCGCGCCAACTGCTGCTCAACAAAAAGGAACTGCGCAAACTGGCGGCCAAGGCCGAAATTAAGGGGTATTCCTTGGTTCCCTTAGAGGTGTATTTCAAAAACGGGTGGGCTAAGTTAAAATTGGCCGTAGCCAAGGGCAAGCATTTGTTTGACAAGCGCGAAAGTTTGAAAAAGCGCGATTTAAACCGCGAAATGGAACAGCATTTTAAGAACAATATCCGCTTTTAACCCCGGCGGCCGCAATACAAAATAAAATGCTGGATTTTTTCTTCGCAATATTCTAAAATATACTTAATTGGGCGGGTGGCGGAATTGGCAGACGCGTACGGCTCAGGACCGTATGGACGAAAGTCCTTAAGGGTTCAACTCCCTTTCCGCCCATTTTATTTTTGGTTCCACCTACTATGAGAAAGAATGACTACCGGCCGAAAGCGGCGTCTTTAAGAAGCAGAAAACGCAGCCCTCGGCAAAAGAGAGGGTCATCCTTTTTTTTTAAACTTTTTTTGTGGCTTATTGTGTTGGGCCTCGTCGGCGGGGCCTGCTTTGCCGTCTCTAAAACCTATCAACTTTTAGTCCACGCCCAGTGGACCAATTGGCACGCCAAGGAGATTGCCGTTTCGGGCGTTTCCGGCCAGTTAAATAAGGATTTATCATCCCTGTCCGCCAAATACAAGGGGCAGGCCTTTTCGTTAAAGGATTCCGCCGCCTTGCGCGAGAATATTGTGCGCCAATACCCGATGTTAAAAGATGTCTCCGTCAGCCGCGGTATTTTAAGCGGCAAACTAACCGTGTCGGCCAAGCACCGCGTGCCGGTGGCCAAATTCGTGCTGCCGGATGAATCGGTCAAATACATTGACGGCGACAGCACCGTGTATTCCGACCCGGCGCCCAATGTGCTAAATCCCGTGCCGTTTGTGGAATTGGAAGGAGACGTGCCGGAAAAGTTAAGCCCGGAATTTATTGATTTGGTGGAAAGCACCTTAAAGTTAAAAAAAGAGTTGGATTATGCGTTTTTGCGGATGAATTTGAAGGAAAACACCGTAAAAATGTATATGCCGGACGGGTCCTTGATTGATTTCGGTGAGGCAAAGAACCTCAAAAAGAAAGCGGTCCGCGCGGCGCAGATTATGGCTTTTTCGCGCGACAGATACGCGCATCCGCTCCAACTGGATTTTGAATTTTTTGAATACGGAAAAGTTTTTTTAAGACAGAAGTTTCATTAAGTTTTATAATAGAAGTAAGATAAATTTTTTTAGGTGGATTTTATGGCTAAAACGAATCTTATTGCAGGGCTGGACGTCGGCAGCGGGAAGTTGACTTGTATCGCCGCCGCACACGATTTTGAAACCAATACGTTAAAGGTGCTCGCCGGGCGCAGCGTTCCGTGCCGCGGAATTAAGGGGGGGATGGTGTCGGATATCCGCGAAACTTCTGCCGCCGTTACCCATATTTTAAGCAGCATTGAACGCGAGTGCAACCAGCGCATCGGCAGTTTGTACGTCGGTGTGCGCGGGGCGCATTTGGAATCCTTTTCCAACCACGGGACGTATAACATTTCCCGTATGGATAAAGAAATTACCCAGGCCGATATGGAACTGGCGATTGAAAACGCCAAGGCTATGCCCATTAAAAACGATAACGAAATTATCAACGTAATTACCCAAGGGTACGCGATTGATAAGCAAAAGGGCATTACCAACCCGGAGGGGATGGAAGGCTCCCTGTTGGAAGTGGATGTCCACATCACTACGGGCTCTTCTACGCACATTAACAACTTGGCGAAGGCCATCCAACGCCCGGGATACAATATTGACGATACGATTTACGGCCTTGTGCCGCTGGCGGATGCCGTGCTTACGCAAGAGGAAAAGGAAATCGGCGCAATGCTGATTGATTTCGGCGGGGAAACAATGTCCGTCGGTATTTACATTGACGGTATTTTAAAATTCTCGCGCGATATTCCCTACGGTTGTGATTTGATTACCAGCGATTTGTCCCGTTTGCTCCACACCAGCCGCCAAAACGCCCGCGAAATTAAGGAAAAATACGGCGTGGCGTTTCCGACGTTTTTGGACGAGGAAGGGGAAATCCCGGTGCCGTCCTTGGACGGGCGCAGCACGCATAACATCAAAAAGAGTTATGTGTTGGATATCATCCAGCCGCGCGTAGAGGAACTGATTGAACAAGTTGGCCGCGTGGTGGATACGTCCGGCTATAAAAATTTCCCTGTGGTGGGCGTGGTAACGGGCGGCGGTTCCGTAATGCCGGGCATTACCGAGCATTGCGTGAGCATTTTGGGCTTGAAGGAAGTCCGCCGCGGTATCGTCCAGCGCGATTTGGTTTCCAGCGACGAACAATTTTTTGACCCGCTTTACAGCACCGCTATGGCGCTTGCCATTTATGCGGCGGGCAACCCGGGTTACGACGATTACGGCTCCGGCTCGTACGATAACGGCGGGTCGCTGTTCGGTAAATTTGGTAAATTTATCAAAGGGCTGGATATTTTTGGTAATTAAGGACGTTTTCTTATGAAAGATTTATTTATGCCGGCCGGCTCGTTTGAGAGCAAAAAGGCCAAAATTAAAGTCATCGGCGTGGGCGGCGGCGGCGGAAACGCCATCAACCATATGGTCAGCGCCGGAATTAAAGATGTGGATTTTATTGCCGTCAATACCGATGCGCAGGACTTGCGCCGCAACCAAGCCCCCTATTTGGTGCAGGTGGGGGAAAAGATTACCAAAGGGTTAGGCGTTGGCGGCGACCCGGAAAAGGGTAAAAAAGCGGCCGAGGAATCCAAGGAAAAGTTAAAACTTATCATCGGCCAATGCGATTTGCTGTTTATCACGGCCGGTATGGGCGGCGGCACGGGTACGGGCGTGGCCCCGTATTTGGCCAAACTTGCCAAAGAAATTTACGGCGACGATTTGTTGGTAGTGGGCGTAGTTACGCGCCCGTTTAATTTTGAAGGTTACGTCCGCGAAAAGCAGGCCGATGAAGGCATTAAGGAAATGCAAAAGTATGTGGACTCTATGATTATTGTCCCGAACGAAAAACTTTTTGCCAATATTGACCCGGAAACCTCGTCGCGCGATGCTTTTAAAATGGTGGATGAGGTGCTGTTGCAGGCCGTAAAGGGCATTTCCGAAGTGATTACCAAGCCGGGCGAGGTAAACATTGACTTTAACGATATTCGCAAGGTAATGTGCCACTCGCATAAGTCCCTTATCGGCATTGGCGAGGCCAGCGGCCCCGGGCGGCATTTGTTGGCCGTCAAGCAGGCTATTTCTTCGCCGCTGCTGGAAAATGCCGATATCCGCGGTGCAAAAGGTTTTATCGTACATTTTTCCGCCGAGGAAAATTTGACGCTTTTGGAACAGGGCGAGGTAATGAATTTAATCCGCCAGTACGCCAGCAACGATTCTATTATTATGTTCGGCCACTCGTACGATTCCACCTTAAACGGGATGTTTAAGGTTACCGTAATTGCTACGGGTTTCAGCGCCGAAAAGGCCAGCGTTTTCAGCGCGCGCAGGCCGCTTCCCAATGCCGGTATGCCGGCTTCTTTTTCTGTTAAAAAACTCACGGCCGAGGATGTGTTCACAGCCTTTGAACCCAAAACCTCCGAGCCCGAGGATGCAATGCTTATCCCGGCGTGTTTGCGCCGCAAAAAAAACCGGTAATATAGGAGAACTCTATGGCGGTAGGATTACAAAGTTTATTAAGAACGGTAGTGGACAACAAAGCCAGCGGCTTACATATCCGCGGCAATTCCAATGCGTATGTACGTTTAAACGGGCAAATGAAGCCCATTGACGACAGTTTTGTGCCTAATGACGAAGTTAAAAAAATGGCCTATGCCTGTATGGGCGAACGCGAACGCCGCATTTTTGAACAGTACAGCGCGGTGGACTTTTCGTTAGACGCCAAATCCTTTGGCCGTTTCCGCTTTAACGTGTTCCGCCAAATGGGCAAAATTTGTATGGCTATCCGCCATATTCCGCTCAAAATTCCTACCTTTGAAGAACTCCGCTTGCCGGGCGATATCTTGCGCAAAATGTCCAATACGCGCCGCGGGCTCATTTTGGTAACGGGTATGACGGGCTCCGGTAAAACGTCCACCTTGGCCGCGATGATTGACCACATCAATAAAACCCGCGCCGGACACATTTTGACGATTGAAGACCCTATTGAATTTATGCACACGGACAATCATTGTATTGTCAGCCAGTTGGAACTGGGCGTGGATACGCCGTCCTACACGGCGGCCCTGCGCGCGGCTATGCGCCAAGACCCCGACGTGATTTTAATCGGCGAATTGCGCGATCCCGAAGTAATGCGCGCCGCTATTGGTGCGGCGGAAACGGGCCAGTTGGTATTGGGCACGATGCACACGGTAAACGTAACGCAGACTCTTTCGCGTTTGGTGGATGCGTTCCCGGTGGAACAACACGACCAGGTAAGACTCCAACTTTCCGAACTTATCCGCGGGATTGTCTGCCAGCGCTTACTGCCGACGATTAAGCCCGGTATGCGACCAGCGTTAGAGGTATTGGTTTCTACGCCGCAGGTCCGCAAACTGATTTTGGAAAATAAACCCAGCGATTTGCAAAAGGCTATGCAGCAGGGCGAGTTCTACGGTATGAACACCTTTGACCAAGCCCTCGCGCACTTGTACAAAGAGGGCGCCATTGACCTGGAAACGGCCCAGTCCGCCGCCACCAGCCCCGATGCCATTATGTTGGCTATCCGCGGCGTAAGCGGCAGTTTGGATGCGGTGAACGAATAGTATGCGCACGAACGGATATTTAATTGCTATTGACGGAACCGCCGGAACGGGAAAATCCTCGGTGGGATGCGCGGTCGCCGCGCAGTTGGGCTACGGGTTTTTAAGCACCGGGGAAATGTACCGCGCGCTGGCCTACAAGGTATTTGCCAAAAAAATCAACCCCGAAGACCACGATGCGGTGTTGGAAGCCGCGCGTCAGTTGCGCTTTACGTTTATGCGCCAGCCGGACGCCAAACTCAAAATGTTTGTGGACGGGGAATATTTGGGCGATAAACTTCACTTGGAAGAAGTGGGCGCGGTTGCCAGCCGCGTTTCTACCAACGGAGAAGCCCGCCGCGTGCTGACTGACAAAATGCGCGACGTAGGCGAGGACGGCGGCGTGGTAATGGAAGGGCGCGACGTGGGAACGGTGGTGTTCCCGGATGCGGAACTAAAATTTTATTTGGATGCGTCCGCCGAGGAACGCGCCAAACGCCGCGTAAAACAGTTGAAGGAAGCGGGGCAAAAGGCCGATTATAACCAGATTTTAAAAATGATTCAGGAGCGCGACTACCGGGACAGCCACCGTGCGGTCAGCCCCTTAAAACCGGCGGACGATGCAGTGATAATTGACACTTCGTCCCTTACAATGCAGCAGGTAATTGATACGGTTTTGGAGAAAATCAAACACTATGCTTCTTAATTTGATAAAATTAATAGCAAGGATTTATTTTAAAACCTTTTACGACTTTAAGGTAGAAGGGCTTGAAAATATCCCCAAAACGGGTGCCCTGATTATTGCAGGGAACCATTTGTCCAATGCAGACCCGCCGGCTATCGGCAGTTTTGCCGGGCTCGTGCGCGATTCCCGCTTTGTGGCCAAAAAGGAACTGTTTTCTGTTCCCGGCTTGGGGTGGTTCTTCCGCCGCAGCGGATATATCCCGGTGGACCGGGCGCGCTCTATGGACGCGTTTAGTTCGTTGCAGTCGGTCGTGCACGCCTTGGAAAAGGGCGAAAGCGTGGTAATGTTCCCGGAAGGAACCCGCAGTAAAACGGGCAAACCGCAAAAACCGAAGAGCGGCATTGGCTACTTGGTCTATACGACGGGGGCGCCGGTGCTCCCGGTGAAAGTGGAAGGAACCTTTGGCTGGCCGTGGGTACGCAAAATCCGTGTGAAATTCGGCACGGTAATGCACTTGGAAAAAGACCCGGCCTTGGACCATAAAGCGCAGTACAAACAATTTGCAAATAAAATAATGGAAGAAATAAATTCAATTAATATCTAACGGAGGTTACGCAGTCCTCCCGCAGGGAAGGACTGTAATAAGGACTTATGACGATGAACGAAGAAATCAAAAATACCGAAGACACAATTAACGAACAAGAAATGACGATGGCCGAGTTAATTGCGCAGCAAGAGTCTTTATCGGAGAAGTTGTATAAAAAAGAAATTGTAGAAGTACCCGTAGTACAGATTAACCAAGATTATATTTTGGTGGATACCGGCGCTAAAAAAGAAGGCGCGATTGCCGTTTCCGAATTTGAAGGCAAAACCCTTCCCGCCGTGGGCGATACCATTTCCGCCGTGCTCGTAAAACGCGGCAGCGACGAACGCCCGTCCATCTTGTCCCACAAAAAAGCCTTGGAATACTTGGGCTGGGACATCTGCAAAAAAGCCTACGAAGCCAAAGAACGCGTAAAAGGCACCATTGTGCAATGCGTAAAGGGCGGCTATATTGTGGAAGTGTTCGGCGTGAACGGTTTTATGCCGCTTTCCTTGTCTGAACTCCACACCGCTTACAAACACTATTTACCCGTAGGCGCCAAAATCAAAGCCCAAATCGTAGAATTTGCCAAGGAAAAACAGAAACTCATCATTTCCCGCAAACAAGTGCTGGAAGAGGACGAAGCCGTCCGCCGCGAGCAAGTGTTGGGCGAAATTAAAGAAGGCGAAGTGTTGCGCGTAGTCGTTTCCAAGGTTGACAAGGACAAATTGTTCTTGCGCTTCCACGGCATTGAAGGCGTGGTAAACTTGGAAAACATCGCTTGGAAGGAGCCCGAAACCGCTATTTCCAACTTCCGCCGCGGCCAGCGCCTTAAAGCCAAACTCTTAAAATTGGACAAAGAAACCCCGAGATTGGAGTTCGGTTTGAAGCAACTCTTCTTGAACCCGGCCGACGCGTTGAAACGCCGCTATCCGTACAAGAGTTCCGTTAAAGCCGTCATTACCAAAGTGGATGCCGAAAACGGTGTGGAATGCACCATTGGCAAAAACAACACCAAAGGGTTTATCAGCCCCTTTGAAATGGGACGCGACTTTACTGCCAAGGAAGGCGACACCATCACCGCGCTCGTCGTGGGTGTGGACCCGGAAACCTTTACGGTGAACCTCTCCGTCAAGAAATACGACCAAGTGCAAAACCGCAAAGTGGTCGCCCAGTATTTGAAACAGGCCCCGCGCCCGACCCTCGGTCAGTTGTTGCAGGACTCTTTCAAAACTTCTACTGACGAAGACAACAAATAAGTTAGATATTATTGAATACAAACCCGGAGCATATTTTCTATGCCCCGGGTTTTTTGTCCTTTGTATTGTCGTTGCCTTTTCGTTTGGGCGCGACATTGCCAAAACGGTGTGCCCCCATTAATCAAAAGGGCGCGGACAATCTGCCGCCTGCAAGGTGCGGCGCGCAGCGTGCCGTCATCCCGTAGTGTCTTTATCCGGGATCTGTCGTTATTCAAATAAGGAATAGACTTCCTATAAACCAAAAACAAAGGTTGTTCTTTATTTCGTAAGGCGGGACCAAAGCGAGGTCTTTTCGGCTGTTACAGGCAGGGCTTCTTTGAGCAAAACGCCCAGTAAAACGCCTTTTTCGTTTACTACGGGTAAGGAATCCGTTTCCGCTTCTGTAAACGCTTTACGGGCTTTTTCGGCCCCGTCTTGCGGGTGCAAAAACTCCGCCGGGTTCATCACGCTGCCGCAAACGGATTGGGGCGTATAAAAAGCCAGTTCCGCCGTGCGGATAACGCCCTTTAATTCGCCGTCTTTCCCGGTAACGTAGCAGGCCGCAGGCAATTTTTTGCGCGGCAAACTTTTAAGCCGCTCTATCAGCGCCGACAGTTTGGCTTCCGTGCGGACGGACACAAAGTCCGTGTGCATCAGCCGCCCCACGCTGTCGGGCGCAAAGGAATTGGCTTCCGCCAGCAGTTTTACAAAGGCGGGCCCCAAGGCGGAGGAAAGGCGTTCTCGGTATGGGGTGGAAAACTCCTTCCACAATTTGGCCGCTTGCTCCACATTTAACCGCGCTAAAATATACGAGGCCTGTTTTAACGGCAATCTCCGCAAAACAGCCGCGGCCTTCGGCGGGTCCATCGGGTTCAAACAAGCCACCACCACCTGCGCTTTCAGCGGGCCGATTAACAGCAATACTTCGTGCGTGGCCAAGGAAGCCAGCGCGCGGGCGGCCTCTTGCGGAGCCGCCAAAATAAATTTTTCAGTTATTACGCCCGCCAAGGCGTGCATTGGGGAGTTCATTTAAATAAACCTCTGTTAATTTATTATAATAAATTAACGCCCGATAAGGCCAAACTGCGAGGTATAAAATGTTTTTTAATAAACCCTTTCACGCCGTAACCTTCCAAGACGTAGTGCAATTCTGCCGCCGGGGCCTGCCCGAGGGCAAGCAGTTGGACTACAAATACATTATGCCCAAAAACCGCGAAAAATTCGCCAAGACGATAGCCTCGTTTGCTAACGCCTTGGGCGGCCTTATCATCTTGGGCGTACAGGACGACCGCAACGACCGCCCCAAACCGCCCTTTACCGGGATCCCGTACCACGAAAAAATGCGCAACTCCATTGAGGACGTCATCCAAGTATATATTGACCCGATTGTCTTTGTGGATATTAACATTTGTTTGAGCCCGCGCGGGGACAGGATGTTTGTGCTTATCAATATTCCGCAGAGCAATTTAACCCCGCACTTGGTCGGTCCCTCCAAACGGGCGTACATCCGCACGGGGCAGAGCAGCCGCCCGGAAATTATCGTTCACCCGTCCAAACTGCCGTGGCTGTTGGACCACCGTCAAAAATCGGAGCGGTTGCGGCATATTCTCTACGATAAGGCCGAAAGTCATTTTGACAATTATTTAAAGACGATGAACGTCTCCACGGACGGAGAAACGGTTTGCACCTTGTCGCTGTTGCCATTGTACCCGGACGAACCGCTGACCGATTATAAAAAACTGCCTGAAATGATAGCGGCCTCTTCCTCGCACGCGGAATACGGCACAATGGCAAACCCCGATTATCCGCTCCGCCCGGTGCAGGACGGCGTGGCTGTGATTTCCAACACGCGCGGCGTATATAAAATGACGGAATTTAACGATTATGGGCTCATTATGAACAAGCAAATCGCCACCCGCGAGGAACTGTTTAACGGGCACACCGCCAAAACCGTGCGCATAGAAGTATTGGCGCAAAATTTGACGCTATTTCTTTTAACTTCGCGCAAATTTTTATCCCGTTTGGCCTTTGGCGGCCCGCTATATTTCCGCTTTAAAATGAATAACACGCGCGCTTTGCGCGCCCTGCTGGGCAAGCGGCAAGCCACCGTGTTGGAAGATTATTTGCGGCTGGATAGGGAAATCACCTTGTCCGACCTGGAAACCCGTCTGCCGGAATTACTCACGGATGTGTTGCAGGAAGCGGCTTGGTCGCTTGGTCTGCGCACGGAATCCAACGAGATTAAGGATTTGATAAAGCGCACCTTGGGGGAAGCCAAATGAGCGAAATTTTTTATTCCACCGACCCCGATTTTTGCCCGCATTGCAAGCATATTCCGTGCGTTTGCAACCAACTGGGCGTACCCAAAAAGCAAACCGAGCCTGTGCGTGTGCGTTTTGTAAAAAACGCCAAGGGGAGCGGTATGACAGTGGTAGAAAAACTGCCGCTTCACCCGCAGGGCAAAGAGGATTTGCTTAAAAAAATGAAAAAATCCTTGGGTTGCGGCGGTACGGTCAAAGAGGGGCGTTTGGAAATCCAAGGCGACAAAAAACTGCGCGCGGCCCAAATGTTGGAAAAAGAGGGTTACAAGGTCCGCGTGGTATAGGAGCGTTATGAAGGGTTTTACATTGATTGAACTGTTAGTGGTGGTGCTGATTATCGGCATTTTGTCGGCGATTGCTCTCCCGTACTATTACAACGCGGTGGAAAATGCGCGCATTACGGAAGTGGTGCTTTTATGGGGGCGGCAAAAAAATTTTGTAAACGGGCGTTTTATGAGCGCGGAACAGGCCGCCCGGCTGACGGAGCAAATTAAAAAGGCAAATTTTAAATATTTTACGGGTTCGGCTGTCTGCCGCCCGGGAAACGACGAAAATACTCCCTGCTGGGAAGCCGTTTTCACGCAAACCTCCACGAACCCGCACGCCCAATACCAACTGACGACTACTAATAATTTTATGGATTTGGCCTGCATCGGGCTTAATGGTGCGGGCGAAAACTTTTGCGAAGGACAATCCCGCCAATCCTCTCCACTTGAAATAGACGGAAAAACCGCCTATATTATTAGATAGCCCCACGACCACCGTGCCAGAAATCTGTCGTTATTAAACAAGGGGGTCATCCTGAATTGCCGCTCTTACCACTTAGCGGCACCCCGTAAGGTTTCTGTACGGGGTCTATTAATGGGTTTCAGGCTCTACCGATTGTGTCGCTAGTCGTTGTCGTCATCTTGGAAAGTCGTAGTCCAGGATCTGTCGTTATTAAAAAGAGGAAAATAACAGATACTGGACAGAAACCTTCCAGTATGACCTTTATTTTTATAATAGCCTTTTTTTTATTGTGTTGTTATGTCGTCATCCCCGAGGAATTTAGTCGGGGATCTGTCGTTTCGTAAGGGAAAAAGAACAACAAACAACAGATTCCCGACTACTACACTCGGGAATGACACCAAAGAGGAAAATGCCTTTCCCTTATTGTCATCCCGTAGAGTTTTTATACGGGAGCTGTCGTTGTTTTTTCGTTTGTTTGGAACATTACAAAAGTAGTGTGGCTCAACTAATCGTAACCTAGCGCATAGAGTGGCACAGCACGCAGGGCCGTTTCAGTAGGGCGCGACATTGCAAGAACCGTGTTGCTCCATTAGTCAAAAGAGCGCGGTCAAGTGGCGGCCCGCTAGGGTGCCCGCAGGGCTATATTTGGGAGTGAGGGGGCACGTCGTGGGTAATCCACTTGTTGGCGCCCAAAACACTGCCCTTGCCAATGGTTACGTTGCCAAGCACGGTGGTTTCGGCGTAGATGATGACATCGTCCTCAATATTGGGGTGGCGTTTAATGCCTTTTACGGGGTTGCCGTGTTCGTCCAAGGGGAAACTCTTGGCCCCCAAGGTAACGCCCTGATAGAGTTTTACATTGGAGCCAATCACGCACGTCTCGCCGATGACAACGCCCGTGCCGTGGTCAATAAAAAAGCCGGAGCCGATTTCCGCGCCGGGGTGAATATCAATCCCGGTCAAATTGTGGGCGTATTCGGTAACAATGCGCGGAATTAAGCGCACGCCGTTTTTGTGCAAAAAGTGGGCCATACGCTGTAAGGTAATGGCGGTAATACCGGGATAGCACAAAAGTGGTTCCACGGGATTTACGGCGGCCGGGTCGCCCTCGTAGGCGGCGGTAATGTCGGTAATCAGCAGGCGCTGGATATCGGGCAGAGCCAAAACAAAATCTTGCGTCAGTTGATGCGCACGGGCGTGGCAGGCGTTGCAGTCTGCCTTTTCCTTGCACAGAAAGCAAAGCGAGTTTAAAATCTGTTTTTCCAGCCGGGCGGCCAGTTGTTCTAGCGATGCCGGGCACGCCTTTTGCGCGGTGCACTCCAAGGGGTATTGGTATAAAAAGTCTTTAAACGCGCAAAAGAGTTCTACCGTTTCGGTGGCGGAGGGGATAAACTTGGCCTTTTCGTAAAATTTTTTATCAAAAGTGCTTTTCAGTTCCTCGGTTACGCTGGAAAACGGATTCATAGAGCCCCCTTACATCTTAAAATCTTCCCCTAAATACAGGCGGCGGGCGTTGGCGTCGTTAAGCAAGGTGTTTTGGTCGCCCTCTACCAAAATTTTACCGTCATAAATCAAATACGCGCGTTCCGTAAGCGGCAGGGTTTCGCGCACGTTGTGGTCGGTAATCAACACGCCGATACCTTTGTCTTTGAGTTTAAAAATCATATGGCGCAGGTCGGACACGGTAATCGGGTCAATGCCTACAAAGGGTTCGTCCAGCAAAATGATTTTGGGGTTGCTGATCATACAGCGCGCAATTTCCATACGGCGTTTTTCTCCGCCGGAGAGCGTCCACGCTTTTTGCTTGGCCAGTTTGGTCAGGCCGAACTCGTTTAACAGGGCTTCTACGCGGCGTTTTTGCTCTTGCTTGTTATCCAAGATACGTTCCAACACCGCCAGCAGATTTTCCTCTACCGTAAGGCCTTTAAAAATGGTGGGTTCCTGCGCCAAATATCCCAGGCCGTGGCGGGCGCGTTCATACATCGGCAGTTTGGTTACGTCGTCGCCGTCAATAAACACGCGGCCCTTGGTGGGGCTGATAAAGCCGACCATCATATAGAAGGAGGTCGTTTTTCCGGCTCCGTTGGGGCCCAACAGCCCGACGATTTCGCCGGATTTAACGTGAATATCCACCCCTTTTACGACCATACGGTCCTTGTAAACTTTTACAATTTGTTCGCTGCGCAGTTCCATAAGTAAAAACCCCTAAAATTTGGTGTTGGCGGAGGCTTCGTTGAGCCGGGGGGAGACCGCCCAGCCCTGCACCTTGCCGTCTAAAATTATTTTTTTGCCTTCGTTGTCGGACTGGACCTTATCCGCTATTATAGCAAATGTGCCTTCCTCACTTGTGCCGTGCACCAGCGGACGGGAACCATAGGCGTAAGACTCGTTATTGTTTCCGTCGTAAATGATGGTGTCGGCTTCCAAGGTCCTAAGCGAGTCCGAAGCCGAGGCGCCGCCCTCCAAGAGCAAATGGTTTTTTGCCTGGTGGTAGGTGGCCTTGTCGGCGGTGAGCGTTTGCGGGCCTTGCGGCGTGTCGCGCACGACGCGGACATTGCCTTCTAAAATAAAAATCTGTTTGTTTAAATCCAAGGAAGCCTTTTGCGCGTAAGCGGTGGCGGAGCCGTTCTTTTTATCCGTGTAAATCAGGCGGATTTGTTTGCCCTTGTTGGCGGTTAAAAGGCCCTTTTGCGTTTTGTAGTTGTAGCGGGCGTAGTCGGCATAGGCCTGGTATTCGGGCGCGTTCTTTTCGGCTTGGCGCAGATAGACGTGTCCCTTGGCCGTAAAGCGGTTCAAGGCGCGCTCGGACAAGGCGTAATCGGAGCGGAAGCGGTACGTCCCGTTATCGTAGGAAACGTGCCCCTTAAATTCCTCTTGCTGTTTATCCTTGTAAATCACCCAACTGTCGCTTTGCACAAGCCCGCCCAACACTTCGGGCATTTTTTTAACGGCGGCTTTTTGTTTTAAATTGCGTTTGGCCTGCGTGAGTTGCTTTTTGGCGGGCGGAATTTTGATTTCCGGCCCTTGGGCGCGCACCGTCCGGCAGCCGCTAATCGCCACGGTTGCCAGCAAGGGGAGCAAAAGGAGCCATTTTGTCTTCATTTGTGTAGGATATCCTTATTTAGTTTTAATTCGTCCGTGCGCGCGGGCAAACGGGTTCTTTGTTTTTTAAGTTCAATTTTGGATAATTTGGAATCGGTTTCCACGCCGCCCTTGGCCGTTACCTTGGCCCCGCCGCGGGTGATGACTGTTTTGGTGTCGGACCAAATGCGGTTTTTATCTACATCGTAGGAAAATTGCTCGGCGGTGATAGTGGCATTTTCGGTTAAAGACTTTATTACGGCGTGTCCGTCAATGGATACCAGTTTGTGCGGGTAATCAAAGGTTCCCGTATCACCGGTTACCTGTACGCTGTCCTGCCCGTTTTCTTTCAGTAGCAGCACGGGGTTTTTTAGGGTGGCGCTCTTTAAGTCGGAAAAGTCCACCGCGTCGGCGCGGAGCACCCATTGTTTTTGGCTGTCTTTTGATTCAAAAATGGAAACCTGCGTAGCCAGTTGCATACCGGCGTCTTCGGTGGGAGAAAAAGTATCACTCCCGCCGCAGGCGGCTAATAAAGGCAGTAAACCAAACAAAAGGTATTTTCTCATTTTTTATCCAAAAACGCCAAGTATTCAATTAAATCTTTTTCGTCAATAATGCCCACAACCTTGCCGGATTTATCCAATACCGGCAGGTTATCCACGTGCGTGGCGTGAATCATTTTGGCGGCATCAATGGCGGGTACGGTGTCCAAAATATGGTGCGGGTTCTTTGTCATTACTTCGGTAATGTTTTTATTGAGCAGGTCCGCACCCTTTTGCAGTAAGCGGCGCAAATCTCCGTCGGTAAAGTACCCCAGCAAATGGCCCTTGTTATCCACCACGCTGGTGGCTCCGGCGGCCCCGGTTTGTGTCATTACAAAGAGCGCGTCCTTAACGGAAGCCGTTTCGCGCACGGTGGGGTTGTTTTTGCCTTTGCGCATTAAATCCTTAACTTGTTGGGTAAGCAGTTTGCCCAAGGAGCCCCCCGGGTGAAAGACGGCGAAATCGCGCTTTTCAAAGTGTTTGATTTTCATTAAGCACAGCGCCAGCGCATCGCCCACGGCCAAGGTGGCGGTGGTGGAAGCGGTGGGGGCTAGGTTATATGGGCAGGCTTCGCGCTCAATATGAATAGTAATGTGAATATCGGACATTAACGCCAGTTTGGAGTGCGCGTTGCCCGTCATACCGATAATGGTGAGTTTGCGGCGCTCCAAGGAGGGGAGAATTTTATTGATTTCCTCGGTCTGGCCAGAAAAAGAAATCGCCAAAATCACGTCGCCGGGCATAATCATCCCTAGGTCGCCGTGCAGGGCTTCCACCGGGTGCACAAAGAAAGACGGCGTGCCCGTAGAAGCCAGCGTGGCGGAAATTTTGCGGCCGATAATCCCGCTTTTGCCAATGCCCAACACCACTACGCGGCCCTTGGTTTTGGCGATTACGTCCACGGCCTTTAAAAATTGGTCGTCAATGCTTTTTTTGCTCAGTTCCAGGGCTTCCAGTTCAATTTCCAGCACGTGGCGGGCCATACGCTTTATGGCGGTTTCAGAAAATTCTTGTGTCATAGTTTCACCTGTTTATCCACGGGGTCGCTTCGGACGCGGGCCGTTGGGTTTTAAACGGCTCGGGCAAGCGGACCGTTACAAAGGAAAAAGTAAAATACAACCCCGCGCAGAGTACCAAAAGCAGGCCAAGCAACACGGCGTGCCCTTTTAAAGACGGCGTCCAAACGGGGAGTTTACCAGTCATTTAAATTTTTTAACCAATTCGTCAATGGCGCACAATTCGCGCGTCATTTTGGCGGTCATTTTTAAGTCTAACGAGTTCGGCCCGTCGGACAAGGCGTGGTCCGGGTCCGGGTGCGCTTCAAAAAACACGCCCGCAATCCCAAGCGCGGTGGCCGCCTTGGCCAGTACCGGGGCCAACTGACGGTTTCCGCCCGTGGCCGAGCCCAGCGCGCCGGGCTTTTGCACGGAGTGCGTCGCGTCAAAAATGACGGGATAGCCAAACTGCTTCATAATTTCCAGCGAGCGCATATCCACCACCAAATCGCCGTAGCCGAAACTGGCGCCGCGTTCGGTGAGTAGAATTTTATGGTTGCCGCGGGATTCAATTTTTTTAATCACTTGTTCCATTGCCGCCGGGGCCAAAAATTGGCCTTTCTTCACATTGACGGCTTTGCCCGTATCGGCGCAGGCCAAGACCAAATCGGTCTGCCGGCACAGAAACGCCGGAATTTGCAAAATATCGGCTACTTGCGCCACTTCTTCGGCCTGCCAAGGTTCGTGCACATCCACCACGAGCGGAAGGCCCGTGATTTTTTTTGCCTTGGCTAAAATTTCAAGCCCCTTGGCAAGCCCCGGCCCGCGGTACGCATCTACCGACGTGCGGTTGGCTTTGTCAAAGGAGGCTTTTAAAATAAAAGGGTGTTTCGTCTTGGCGATAATGGCTTTTAACTTTTTGGCGGTATCAATATAGTGCGTTTCGCTTTCAATGACGCACGTTCCGGCCATAAATGCCAAGGGTAAAGTATTGGAAATCTTGTAATTACCTATTTTAATGATTTTCTGCATACCCATATCATAGCAAATTTTGCCCGCTTTCTATATAGAGAATACCCGAAAAACTTGTATTTTTGCGCCGGGTATTTTATACTATATCGGTAGATAACCCTTTTAGGAGGCTTTTATGAACAGAGGTTTTACCTTAATTGAACTTTTGGTGGTGGTGCTGATTATCGGCATTTTGTCGGCGATTGCACTGCCACAGTACGAAACCGCGGTGGAAAAGAGCCGCGCATCAGAAGCGTTTGTAAACGGGCGGGCGATTGTGGACGCGATGAACCGCGCCTTGAACGAACGTCCCAACGATTTGCCCAAAACGCGCTATGACCTAGACATCAAACTTTCCGGCGGGTCTTGGAATGCGGCAGGAAACCAATATACTACGAATTTGTTTGTGTATGATTTATCCAAGGGCGACCGCGTGGAAGCCACGCGCAACTTGGGTGGCTCCGAAAAATATGTGTTGACGTTCTTCAATAACTACAACGACGTAGCCACCCTGCGCACTTGCACGCCGACGGGTTCCACCGCCACGAATTTGTGCAAATCGTTTGCGGGCTCCGGCTTCACCGTTAAATAAAGCAGTAGTTAATTTTTTATTTTCCCCGGGAGAGTGTTTTATAATACTCTCCCGGTTTTTTGTTGTCGTTCCGGGGCAAGAAAGCCGCCCGCAGAGGAGTCGTCATCCCGTAGAGTCTTTATACGGGATCTCGTCGTTGCTGTGGTTGTCATTCCCGAGTGTCGTAGTCGGGGATCTGTTGTTTGTCGTTGTTGTT
>DJFE01000017.1 GCA_002432025.1 Candidatus Avelusimicrobium stercoris
TGAGCTCGGGGAGTTTCATATGCACAAATAATTTTTACTTTACCGGCACCAAGCAGAGCCCGTGGAGTCCAAGCCATATACATTACAGCCGTCGGTTACTCCACCGTTGTTACAAAAGAATTTTTCTTTGCTCGGGTCCGTTTCCAACTCGCCCAAGAACAAAAAGTTCACGCCCGCATAATCACCCGTGCGGCGAACCGCGCAAACCGCGTTGGCAATATTGGCCGTAGAACCGCCCGGGATAGAGCCAGACGGCAGCAAATTATAAGTAAAGTCCTTCGTGGACACGACATTCCCTGAACAACGGGAAAGTTTCGCCCCCGTAGAAGTATTAATGCACGGCACGCTGACATCCAAATTTTCAAAGCCAAAAAGACCGCTAGAATAATTGGTTTGGTCCATATTATCCAAGGTACGCAGTTTGGATTCCAAAATCTTTTTTAGCATCGTGCGCGATTCAGTCATACGGCTTTTTTCCACCGTTTTTTCGTACATCGGCATTGCCATTGTAACGAGCAGCGCCACAATCATAATCACTACCAAAATTTCCACCAGCGTAAAACCGCCGTTAAACAAGTTTTTCTTCATATTATCCTCTTACAGCACATCCAACCCGTAGGTATCGCACGCATCGCCGTCCGGCGAGCAGTAAAGTTGCTGATTGCCGCGGTCAAACAAAATTAACGTATCCTTATAGGGGTTGTCCCGCTTTTGCGCCTGCACAAAATAGCGTCCGTTTTTAACCACATAGGGCGTAAAAATAAATTTGGCACAGGTAAGCGTATTGCCCGAAAGGGAACATCCCTTGGGCAAATTGGACGAATCAAACATATCCATACGGCTTAAAACCGCCTTGGATGCGTTGTTTTGATACATTTCCACAAAGTTGCGGTAGCCAAATTCCCCAGCCAAGCGTTCGCTGGAATCGTAAATCACGCGCATCATACTTTCCGCTTCCGACAAGCGCGCCTTTTCCACTACCTTGCGGTACTGCGGCAAAGCCACGCCGGACAAAATAGCCACGATAAGCACCACGGCCAATAATTCTACCAACGTAAAACCTTTTTTATTCATTATATTTTACCCTTTTAAAACTTCTTTAAAGAACAATTACTTGCCTGCGTCAAATTCAAACGTTCGCAAGAATCGCTTACTGTGCCTGGACAGCAGAAAAAATCGTTGCCGGTATAATAAATGGTCGTCCCTTTATAGGCTCCGCGCAACATATTGGCCGACACCTTGGGCTCGGCATTTACCACGCACAACATTCCAAGGCAATTATCCGCCAAATTGTAGGTAAAGTTATCCGTTACCCAAGTAGTCGCCTTGCTCCCCTGCTGGCCCTTCATTTCCATATCCAACTTCTTAAAGGATACCCGGCTTGCCGCCGTGCCGGCGTGCAGTCCTTCGCTCCACGTCCAATCGTTTTCCGTTACTAATCTTTCCCGTGCATCATAAATACTAGGCAACATCTGCAAGGCCTCGGCCACGCGGGTGCGCTCCAAACTGCGGCGGTACTGGGGCAAGGCAACAGCCGTCAAAATACCCATAATCAGCACAGCCGCCAACAATTCAATTAAGGTAAACCCTTTTTTCATATTGGCTCCATTACAAAAAGTATAGTTGTATTTAGGCTAAATACAATACCCATTATATCTAAAAAACTGCCGTCTGGCAAAAGGTTTTTTAGCGTTTTGGGCACGTAAATTTTGTATGATATAAGACGGTTTGGGCGGAAAAGCCATTTTTCCCCCAACTGGGAGAATTTTATGAGAATTTACGACGATATCCAACTAGACTATTGCGACGTACTCCTGCGCCCCAAACGCTCCACCTTGGCTTCCCGCTCGGAAGTGGACGTTACGCGCAATTATACCTTTAAATGGTGCCCGCGCACATTAAACGCCACGGGCATTGTAGCGGCCAATATGGCCACCACCGGCACCTTTGAAATCGCGCGCGAAATGCAAAAACAGCATTTAATGAGCGCCCTGCACAAACACTACTCCGCCGAGGAGTTAATCCAATTTTTAAAGGATAACGCCAAGGAATTTGGCTCTAATGATTTGCTTTTTGTCAGTTCCGGCGTGTCGGATGCGGACTTTGAAAAACTAACCCGCGTAATGGACGAAAAACTCTGCGCCAATATTTGCGTGGATGTAGCCAATGGCTATTCGCCCTATTTGATTAACTACATCCGCAAGGTGCACAAGGCGTGGCCCCAAGCCCTGATTATGGCGGGCAATGTGGTTACGGGCGATATGTGCGAGGACCTGATTTTAAACGGGGCCGATATTGTAAAAGTGGGTATCGGGCCGGGGTCGGTCTGCACTACGCGCAAATTAACCGGGGTCGGCCGTCCGCAATTTTCCACGGTGATTGAGTGCGCCGACGCGGCACACGGCGTGGGCGGGATGATTTGCGCCGACGGCGGTTGCACGGTTCCCGGCGACGTATGCAAGAGTTTTTGCGCCGGTGCGGACTTTGTAATGCTGGGCGGTATGCTGGCCGGGCACGCGGAAAGCGGCGGCGAAATGCACACCAAGGCCTTTCAAACGGGCGAAGTGAATA
This sequence comes from Candidatus Avelusimicrobium stercoris, assembly GCA_002432025.1. Taxonomy (GTDB): domain Bacteria; phylum Elusimicrobiota; class Elusimicrobia; order Elusimicrobiales; family Elusimicrobiaceae; genus Avelusimicrobium; species Avelusimicrobium stercoris. The sequence continues at coordinate 2,572 of DJFE01000017.1, forward strand.
TGATTGACGACAAGACCTGCGCAATGAAAATTGAGGAAAAGCAATACAAAATTTTCTACGGGATGAGTTCCCAATACGCGCAGGACAAACATTACGGCGGGATGAAAAAGTACCGCGCCAGCGAGGGCAAGGTGGTGGAACTGCCGTTCCGCGGGCCGATTGAGCCCACGCTGCTGGCTCTATTGGGCGGTATGCGCAGTTGTATGACGTACATCGGCGCCAAACGCTTAAAAGATATGCCCAAATGCGCTACCTTTTACCGCGTAAACCGCCAATTAAACACCATTTTTGGCAACGAACAATAAAGGGAACAAATAACTTTTGCCGAAATTGCACCGCCCCGGAGACTTAAAAAAGCCCGGGGCGGTTTTTATGCCAAAAGCATTTCTTTACCAATTTTTACGTAATTCACAAGTATAATAACGCGACTCAAATATGTAGTCTTGGCAAAGTATAATTGAACAAGTCTGTCCCTCTTCATTACACGTATCACCACAATCATCATAGTTTCCACGCCCCGCGCCAGCACAATCCGGCTCATTGCCTGCACTCCCACCTGTATAAATCCAACCATATTTATAGCACACCGTATCTGTTTTAGAGGCGGACGGGCAGCACTCGCTCTTATGGCTTGCCTTATAGGTAGCATTGGAACAATCGCCCGTGGACGGAGTAGTTCCTCCGCAATTTGTAAGTGCCAAAAGTTTTACCTTTTGATTGTCGCTTGTTACCCGCTCTTCCCATTTTAAGGTGCAATTGCTTAATGCAGAACCCGTGTTCACGTGCGAAGACGTCGGCTGCGGGATATCGTTTCCAGCCAACGTAAACCCATCCGTCGTCGCCCCGTCGTAAAGGCTCGCATCCTCCGAACCACTGACAGATAATTTATTAGCGCGCAGAGTTGCCGCTTTTTGTTTCAGTCTATTTACGGCGTCCAACGTAGAAATATACGAATCGTTTTTAATCGTTGTTTGTCCTCCGTTTACATAAACATTATTCAAAAGCGCGCTGGGCGTAGCACTGTTTACGGCCTGATAACCGTTATAAGTATTGGCGTTGCTTCCGTGAATAGCCGTGTTCGGCATATTCAAGGTGGAACCGGACACACCCACTACGGCAGGAACATCATAATTTAAATTGGGCGAACTTGCGCTAACCGTTCCGCCAGAGCGCACAGTCATTGTGTTACTTTCAATACCACCCTTTAAATTGGCCTTATTGGCCACCTTTAAATAAATATAATCACCCATACGGGACGGGTTATACGACACAGCGGAAATAATTTCCGCCGGGGCATTTACCGTTGCAAACAGACAAATAAGGGACATAACAACCAACCTTTTAACAAAAGCACTTGCCGTGCGGCCCGCAGGGTTACGGGATCTGCTATTATTATTGTTGTCATTCCCGAAAGTTGTAGCCGGGAATCTGTCGTTTTCCTTTTTTAATAACAACAGATCCTGGACTACAACTTTCCAGGATGACGACAAGAATAAAGTATTCATAAATTCTTTCATTTTTTCTCCTTGTTAA
>DJFE01000029.1:0-10816 GCA_002432025.1 Candidatus Avelusimicrobium stercoris
TGAGCTCGGGGAGTTTCATATGCTTTGCAAAAACGCCCCGGGCTTTTGTATTACCCGGGGCGTTTTTAAATCAACTTGCTATTAGTGCAGGCCGCACTTGCAAACGTGGTCCTTTTTGTAAAGTTCCAAACTTTGCGCTTCCTGCGGGCGGTACTCGGCGGTGCGGCGGATGAGTTCGTCAAAATCAATGGTTTTAGACGGGAACATCGGCCCTTCCACACAAGCAAAGCGCACCTTGCCCTCTACGGTTACGCGGCAGCAACCACACATCCCCGTGCCGTCCAGCATAATCGGGTTCAGGCTGGCGTGCGGGTTCATATCCAGTTTATCCATTAAGCGCGAGGTAAACTTCATCATCGGAATCGGCCCGATAATAAAGCCTGCATTAATTTTTTCGCCCTCGTCGTGCAACTTTTGGATAGCATCGGTAACCATACCCTTCATACCAAAGGAGCCGTCGTCCGTGGTGCTGACGGTTTTATCGCACAAGGCGCTCATTTCTTTTTCCAAGATAAGCAAATCTTTGGTACGCGCACCCAACACGGCAATTACGCGGTTGCCCGCTTCCTTAAACGCGCGCGCAATCGGGTACACTTCGGCAATGCCGACACCGCCGCCTACAACAGCTACGGTGCCGTAATTTTTAATTTCCACAGGCGTACCGAGCGGCCCGGCCACATTCAAAAATTTATCGCCTTGGTTTAAGGAGTTAAATAAACTCGTCGTTTTGCCAATGGCTTGGATAATAACGGTAATGGTACCCTTTTCTTTATCCCAATCCACAAGCGTAACCGGCACGCGTTCGCCGCCCTCGCGTCCGCGCAAAATGACGAACTGCCCCGCCTTGGCGGCCTTGGCAATCAGCGGTTTATAGATGACGAATTTTGCCACCACATCGCTTAAATTTTCTTTAATTAAAATGGTATTTTCTTCCATACTATTTCCCCTCCAAGTAGGCGTTAATGCGTTTGGCGGCCTCAATGCCGTCCTTCATCGCTAGGAGCACCGTGGCGCCGCCGCGGATGATATCGCCCCCGGCATACACGCCCGGCATAGTGGTTTTGCCCTCTTCGTCCAATACCAAAACGCCGCGCTCCGTGGTTTTCAGTTCCGGCGTAGTTTTGGCAATAATCGGGTTCGGCTTTTGGCCGATAGCCACAATAATCGTATCCACAGGCATTACAAACTCCGAGCCCGGGATTTCCACCGGCCGGCGGCGGCCTCTGGCATCGGGTTCGCCCAACTGGTTGCGGGTGCATTTAAGCCCCGTTACGCGGCCCTTTTCGTCTGCCAACACCTCTTTGGGGGTTACCAAGTATTCAAATTGAACGCCCTCTTCCTTGGCGTGTTCCACCTCCGCGGCGCGCGCGGGCATTTCCGCCGCGCTTCTGCGGTAAGCAATCGTAACCGTATCCGGGCCTAGGCGCATTGCACAGCGGGCCGCATCCATTGCGCTGTTCCCGCCGCCCAACACGACGACGTGTTTGCCTACTTGGATAGGCGTATCCGTTTCCGGGAATTTAAACGCCTGCATTAAGTTAATGCGGGTTAAAAATTCGTTTGCGCTATATACGCCCACGGCATTTTCGCCGGGGATACCCGTCAAGGTGGGCAGGCCGGCACCGCTGCCCACATACACGGCATCAAAATCTTTAAGCAAATCAGCGATTTTTTCCGTCGCGCCTACAAGCACGTCCGTTACAAACTTAACACCCATAGATTTAACGGTTTCAATTTCGTGGTCAATCACTTCGCGCGGCAAGCGGAAGGACGGAATCCCGTAGCGCAGTACCCCGCCAAAGGCGTGCAACGCTTCAAACACGGTTACGTCGTGCCCGGCGCGAGCCAATTCCGCCGCGGCGGCAATAGAGGACGGGCCTGAGCCGATACAAGCCACCTTTTTGCCCGTCGGTTTAGCCGTTTGCGGGGCCTTTAATAAGCCCTCGTTGCGGGCGGTATCGGCGGTGTAGCGTTCCAACATCCCGATATTTACCGAGCCAAAGCGTTCCTTTAAAATGCAGTTGCCCTCGCAATGTTTTTCCTGCGGGCAGACACGACCGCAAATAGCGGGCAAGAGGCTCGTTTCCATAATTTTGCTGGCGGCTTCGCCTACTTTGCCGTCCTTTAACAGAGCGATAAAGTCCGGGATTTGCACCCCTACCGGGCAGTTGGCCTGACAGCGGGCATTTTTACAATGCAGGCAGCGGTTGGCCTCGGCCTGGGCTTCTTCTTTGGTAAAAATTTGGGCCACTTCTTCAAAGTTGCGTTTGCGCACTTCGGGGGCCAGTTGTTTCCCGTTTTGACGGGGAGCGGACGGATTTGGCATAGTTACCTCCAACTAATTAAAAATAGGTCTGACAAAAATTAAATTTACGGCTATACTATGTATAGGAATTGCAGTTCCTACTAATTGTTGTACAATATATATAACATTATAGCAAAGCAAAAGGAGGGGGAAGTTATGTGTCATAAATGTGAATGTGCCGGAGCGGGAATTGCCGCTTTCTTGCTGGGTGCGCTGGTAGGCGCCGCCGCCGGAGTGCTGTTAGCCCCGGCCAAGGGCGAAGTTACCCGCCGCAAACTCAAACGCTGGGCGGATGATACCTACGAAGAACAAAAGGAATATGTATTGGAACACGCGGGCGAACTGAAAGAAAAAATTAAAGACCGCGCGGAAGATTTCCGCCACAAACTGTCCGACCGTGCCGAAGAAGCGCGCGAAAAACTGGAAGACGGCAAAAACAAAGTGGTAAAAGAATTTAACCGCCGCAAAGACGAATTTGCCGCCAAGTTCAAAAAAGACGAAGAGTAATTTTGAACCGATAAAGCAGCCCCGGAGCAAACTCCGGGGCTGTTTGATTTCTATTTTCCAAAGGTACTGCGGGCCATATCAAAGGCTTCCTTGTAGTCCATTGGTTCCGGGCCCATAAAAACTTTACTGATAAACATTTCGTGGTTGGAAACAGCGTGAATAATCTCGTCCACTAAAAAACCTTTATCCACCTCACGCTCAATCGCGTCAATTACAGACGAGGCATCCTTGGGCGCTAAAATATCCTCAATGCCGCAATGCAGCATTTTGATTACGCTCGCATCCTCGTAGCGCAACCGCCCCTTAAACAGCGGGAAACTCACCACGCACCCTTTGTAATTAAGCCGCTTTTTAAGAAGGCCCTTAATCATTTTATCCGACAGCATTGCCTGGTTGTCATTATCAATATTGGGAAACGTCATATCTGAGGGCATAATGGCATCGGCGCGGCGAAAGATATGTTTATAAGGCACAAATTCGGCATCCTCCATTTGCGCCAAGGTCTTTAAAACGCCGGAAACCCCGGGAAAATATTTTACGCAGTTTAAGGCTCCGCCATTGGAAAGCCCCGCGATAAAATCGCCCGCCAAATGGGTAACCGTCAGCGGCACATCGGCAAACGCAGGGGAAGCATACCCCAAATCCACCACCGGGGCCAGTACCCAGTCAATCCCCAAACTGCGCGCCATACGCGCCAAGAGATTGCCCTTGCGGTACGCGCCGTCCTGCGGCGAGGGAAAACGGTTCAAAGAACCGTTGGGTGGCAGGGCGGGGGCATCGGTAATAATTTCGTTTAATTTCTCGTCAATGTCCGCGCAAAAGAGCAAGTGGTCGTAGGGTGAAACGTCGCGCATACGCCGCGTAAAGTCGTAGGCTTCCCGCGCGGTCGCCCCGTAGAGGCAAAAGCCCCCCACGCCGCGGCGCGCTAATTCTTCGGCTTGTTTTAAGTCGCTTTTTCCAAACCAAAAACCGGGAAAAACAATACGGGCGGGTTTCACAAAAGACTCCTAATCAAAGTACGGACGGAACCAAGGCCTCTTCGGTCTGGGAAGGGGCCACCAACGCGCCGTCCGACGGAATCGGGTCCGGCGTTAGTTTGGGGTCCGGCAGCACCTCGGGCTTATGCGGCGTTTTGAGCCATTGGATAAGCGCCGGGCGCAAATATTTGTCCAACATTTCGTGCGACGTTAAATCATACGCGGTTAAAAAGGTTACTTTCCCCTCCCCCGCACTTAAAAACGATACATTGCGGATCACACTGGCTTCCAAAAACATCTTTTTGTCCGCCGCGCCCGCGGCAATCAGTACATCCCCCTTATATAACCGCATTGCAGGTATGGAAAGAACATCGCGGTTGTTCGTCGTGGGGCTGATGAGGGCCAGGGCGGACACGTCCGGCCAGAAACTTACGCTCTTGGCCGCCACATTGGCGCCAAGACCGGCGCCCAACAGCACCGTTTCCGTGGGGGTAACACCTTTCTTCTGCAAAAATTTCATCGCTGCGTCCACATCGCGGGTCATTTTATTAAATTGGTTATCCACCCCTTCCTTGGCAAAGGTTTTGGCTTCGCCACCGCCCGTACTTTGGCCGTAGCCGCGCAAATCCAATGCCAAATAGCCGAACCCCGCGCGGGCAAGGTCGGCCTTAAAAGAGGAGAAATCTTCTTTCTTTTTATTTAAATCGTGCAGTAAGACAACGGTTTTATCCTGCGAAGAAGCAGGACGGTACACGGCGGAAAGCGCCCAACCGTCCTGCGTGGACAAGGAAACCGTCTTTTCTTCCGTTTCCGCTCCGAAAAGCGGCGTTAAAGAACACGCCAGCACCAAGGCCGGCGCGGCAATTTTAAGTAAACGGACAAACATTTAGCGGTCCAGCACCTCTTCGGGTTTAAACCAAAGCGCAATTTCCTTTTCCGCATCTTCCGGCGAGCCGGAGGCGTGTACGCAGTTTTGCATTACATCGCCGATAAAGCGGCCGAAACTGCCGCGGATCGTCCACGGGGCGGCCTTTTCGGGGTTCGTGCTGCCGATTTCCTGGCGGACTTTGGCGATAGCGTTTTCGCCCTGGAAAACGAAGGCGTAAATTTTATGGTTCGGCACATTGTTAAATTCACCCATCATATATTGGATAACTTCTTCCAAGAAGGGTTTGCCTTCCAAATTTTTGTAGTGCGCGCGGGCCAATTCTTCCGTAAGCGAAACTACTTTGGCCCCGGTCATTTGCAGGCCGAGGTGATCAAGGCGGTCCAAGATAAGACCGCTAATGCGTTTTTCAATAGCATCAGGTTTAATTAGAACAAGCGTTCTTTCCATATATCTCATATTCACATTATACCAAGATTAAAACGCCTGTCAACTTTTTTGCGCGCGCAAAGGATTTTGCCCAATACAAGGGCACATTAGGTATAATAGATAATAACGGAGAAAACATCTATGGTCCAAGACAAACCTATTAAATTCGGCGTTATCGGCGCCGGCAAAATCGGAACTTTCCACACCCGCACCCTTGCTAAAATGAAAGGGGTTACGCTGGTGGGCGTGTGCGACCCGGACGTAATGCGCGCGCAAAAACTCGCGTGGGCGCACAACTGCACCCCCTATACCAAGCCCGAGGAACTCGTCGGGCAAGTGGACGCCGTAATTGTAGCGGCTCCTACGCAGTTGCACCACCAAATAGGTATGTACTTTTTGGAACACGGCGTGCATACGCTCGTAGAAAAACCGATTGCGGTAACAATGGAGGAAGCGCGCGACTTAATCCAAGCCGCCAAACGCCACCACCTGGTTTTACAGGTTGGGCACGTGGAACGCTTTAATCCCGCCGTAGTGGAAGCCGTAAAATACATCAAAGACCCGCGCTTTATCACCATTACCCGCCAAGGACCGTACGACGGGCGTATGGCCAATATCAGCGTGGTGCTGGACCTGATGATTCACGATATTGATTTACTCTACACCATTGTCCCCAGCGAAGTGGTCCACGTGGATGCCGTGGGGCTTAGCGTATTTTCTCCGCACGAGGACATAGCCAACGTCCGCCTGCACTTTGCCAACGGCGCCGTGGCCGACGTAACCGCCAGCCGTGCCAGTTTTGAACGCGCCCGCTTTATGCACCTCTTCCAGCCAAGCGGATATGTGTCCGTGGACTTTATGAACGCCCGCGTGAAAACATACAGCAAGGACAAACCCGTCATTAATAATATGAACGATTTGACGGTTAATTACCCCAAGGTGGAAAAGCAGTTGCCCATTACCGCCGAAATTTTACACTTTATTGACTGCATCAAAACGGCCAGAACGCCTGCCCCCAGCGGCGAAAAGGGCACCAAAGCCTTGGAACTTGCGTTGCAAATTTGCGAAAAAATGAACCGCTTTGATATTCCGAAAACGGGGCACCTGCACACGCCCAAACCGTTGCAGGCCATCAGCACCGTTGCCCGCGCCGCCCAAGCCGTATTGGACGAAACCTTGGGCCAATTTAAAGGAGACGAAAAATAATGTCCACCATTACCCCCATTTCTAAAAATATTCTCATCGTGGCGGGGGATGTATCCGGCGATATCCACGCCGCCGCCTTGGTGCGCGCTTTAAAAGAAGCCGACCCCGATGTGCGCGTTACGGCGATTGGGGGCAAACAATTAGCGTCCGCCAGCGATACCTTTATGTTTGATTTGGCCAGCCAAGGCGCAAGCGGATTTATTGAACCGCTTAAAAAAATGCCGCTTTGGATTAAACTTTTAAATCAAATCCGCGACTATATGGAAACGCAAAACCCGGTGGCGCTTATCGTAGTGGACTTTTACGGCTTTAACCACCAAGTATTGGGTATGGCCAAGCACCGCAACATCCCGGCCTACTATTATGTAACGCCGCAAGTGTGGGCCAGCCGCCAATACCGCGCCAAACAGCTGGCGAACCTGACGAAAAAAATGTTCGTCATTTACCCCTTTGAGCCGGAATTTCACAAACAATTTGGCGGAAACGCCGTATTTTTGGGCAATCCGTTGTTAGACTATTTACCCGCCCCCAAGGACAAAAACTTCAACGTAACCGACCATAAAAACCACGCGTGGAAACTGGGTATGCTGCCCGGTAGCCGTATGGGCGAAATCAAGCGCTTAACGCCTGTTTTCTACCAAACCTTTAAACAAGTGTTAAAGGAATTCCCCCATACGCAAGCGTATATGTTTTTATTGCCGGACGCCGACGAAAAGGTGTTCTTGGATTTAATCGGCGAAAAACCGCACGACAATTTCCATTTTGTAAAAGACAACCATTACGCCAAACGCTCGGAAATGGACTTTTTGCTGGCCTGCTCCGGCACCGCCACCTTGGAAAACGCTTTGCTCGGTATTCCTATGGTGGTGGCATACAAACTTTTTTGGCCGACGTACGAAATTGCCAAACGTGTGATTAAAGTGCCGTATATTTCGCTCGTCAACCTGCTGGCGCGCCGCCCCCTGGTAAAGGAACTTATCCAGCAAGACGCCAACGCCAACGCTTTGGCGGCGGAAACAATGGCAATGTTCCAAAACCCGGACAAACTGACCGCTATGCGCAAAGACTTGCTCAAACTGCGCGCGTCTTTGGGCGAACCCGGCGTAGCCAAACGGGCCGCGGCGGAAATTTTAAACGATTTAAAACACGAGTAACCTTATGCAAAACGCTCCCGATTTACCGGCCTTGCTCCGTAAGTTTAAAGAATACAACCCCAATCAAGACACTTCTTTGATTGAAAAGGCGTATCACTTTGCCGAAAAGGCACACGAAAAGCAAAAGCGCGAAAGCGGCGAGCCGTATTTTACGCATTGTTGCCACGTCGCCAATATCTTAATGGATTTTAACCTGGACGCCGACACCATTTGTGCAGGCTTACTGCACGACACGGTAGAGGACACCTCCGTAACCTTGGACGACCTGCGCCGGGAGTTCAACCCGGAAATAGCCCATATGGTACAAGGGGTAACGAAAATCAGCGACTTAAAATTTTCCTCCACCGATGAGGAAACCGTAGAAAATTGGCGCAAAATGTTAATCGCCGTGGCCGAGGACGTGCGCGTTATTTTAATCAAACTCGCAGACCGCACCCACAATATGCGCACCTTGGATTTTATGCCGCCGGACCGCCAGCAGTTTAAGGCGTATGAAACCATTTCGCTCTATGCGCCGTTGGCCCAGCGGTTGGGGATGTTCACCATTAAAACGGATTTAGAGGACTTGTCCTTTAAATACCTTCACCCGCAGGAATATGCCGACATTAAAGCGCAAGTGGAAGCCCGCACCGCCGACCGTCAGGCCGCGCTGGAAGCCTTTAAAAAGCAGTTGGAGCCTGCCCTCAAAGCCGACAATTTGGACTTCCGCATTTTGGCCCGCGCCAAAAACTACTATTCCATTTACCGCAAAATGCAGAAACACCATTGCACCTTTGCGGAAATCCAGGACTCCTTGGGTGTGCGCATTATTACCAAAACCTTGCAGGACTGCTACCGCGCCTTGGGGCTTGTGCACAGCGTTTTTAAGCCGATTGCGGGCACATTTACCGATTACATCGCCACCCCAAAGGCCAATATGTACCAAAGCATCCACACAACGGTTTTATCCCCCACAGGCGATATTATTGAAATTCAAATCCGCACCGAGGAAATGCACCGCACCTGCGAATACGGTATCGCGGCGCATTGGCGCTACAAAATGGGCAACGTAAAGCCCGACAAAAACTTTGACGAAAAGATTAACTGGATCCGCCGCTGGATTGAGTGGCAGCAGGATTTGACCGCCCCGCGCGAATTTTTGGAAGGGTTCAAAACAGACGTAAACTTACAGCAAATCTTTGTCTTTACGCCGCGTGCGGACGTAAAATCCCTGCCGGAAGGCTCTACGCCCATTGATTTTGCCTACGCAATTCATACCGACATTGGCGACCATTATGTAGGCGCCAAGGTAAACAACCGTATGGTGCGTATGGATTACGCCTTTAAAACGGGCGATGTGTGCGAAATTATCACGCGCAAGAACGGTGCGCCCAAGCGCGATTGGCTGGAATTTGCCAAAACCGCCGGGGCCCGCAGCCACATCAAACGCTACCTGCGCAGCAAAGGGGTTGAACTGTGAACGGGGTAAAAACCTGCCCGCATTGCCACAACGCAGTGGACGAAAAGGACAATTACTGCCGCTTTTGCGGGCGCAGTTTAAAGCCCGGGCGCGGATTTTTTTATTCCCACTCCGGGATAATTCTGGCGGCCCTTGTATTGGGGCCGTTCGCCCTGCCGCTGGTGTGGCTTTCCAAAATTATATCCACGCCCGCAAAATGGATATACACGCTGCTGCTACTACTTTTGGGCGTATATTTGGCGGTGGCCTTTTACCACGCGTTCCTGTTAATGCAGGACGCCACGCAACTATTGCTTAACGGCGGACTGCCAACCTTATAATATTCCCTCTCTGGTGTGCCTATATTTTTGTACAATATAGAGTACCCTTTTAATTAAACAAGGAGAAATAAATGACAGACAATGAAGTAAAGCATAACGTTACCAAACACGGTCAACCGAAAGCGCTGTATATGTTGTTTATGGTTGAAATGTGGGAACGTTTTAACTACTATGGAATGAGAGCTCTTCTGTCGCTCTTTATGATCAGTACCGTAATTGGATTTACCAAAGCGACTTCCAGCAAAATTTACGGTATGTTTACGGCCCTGGTGTATTTAACCCCCGTCTTGGGCGGATACCTAGCGGATCGTTATATCGGCAAACGCCACTCTATTACCATTGGTGCTATTTTAATGGCTATGGGGCAATTTACGCTGGCGTCTTATGAACTCATTAACCCGATTCTCGCATTGGGTACGGGTTTAACGCTGATTATTATCGGAAACGGTTTCTTTAAACCTAACATCTCCACCATCGTGGGGGAACTGTACGAACCCAACGACCCCAGAAGAGACGGTGGTTTCACCATTTTCTATATGGGCATTAACGTAGGTGCGTTCTTTGCGCCGTTTATCTGCGGCTTTTTAGGCGAACCTACCGACCCGATGAACGTGTTGGAAGCCTACAAATGGAAATACGGTTTTATGGCCGCCGGTACAGGTATGTTAATCGGTCTTGTGTGGTATTTGGTTTCCCAAAACAAATACTTGGGACACATTGGTTTGCACCCCGTAACCAAAAATGACCAAGACGAAGACCCCGAAGAAAAAGCAAAAGCCGAAGCCGCCAAAAAACCGCTTACGGACGAAGAGTGGGACAAAATCAAAGCGATTTTCACCTTTGTATTCTTCGCGGTTTTCTTCTTTGCGTTCTTTGAACAGGCCGGGACTTCCTTGAACTTCTTTGCCAAAGAAGCCACCAACCTAACCCCGGTCCTGCCGTTTATTGGACAAATTACGCTTAAAGCGTCTTATTTCCAGGCGGTGAACCCCATCTTTGTAGTGCTCTTGGCGCCTATCTTCGCCAAAATTTGGCTCAAAATGGGAACAAAAGACCCCTCTATTCCAAGCAAATTCGGCTGGGGTTTGTTCCTGCAAGGTATCGGCTTTGCCGCCATTGCGGTAGGTGCGGCCTTGTACCAAGCCAACGGCCCGGTCAGTGCGATTTGGTTGATTTTGGTCTATCTGTTCTGCACAATGGGCGAACTGTGCTTGTCCCCGGTGGGACTTTCTATGGTAACCAAACTTGCGCCGCTTAAATTTATGTCCCTGTTTATGGGCGTATGGTTGACGGCCAGTTTCTTTGGTAACCTGCTTGCCGGATGGCTGGCCAGTTACTACGAATCGTGGAGCCTGACCACACTGTTCTCCGTTCCGGCCATTATGTCTATGCTGTTTGGCGTAGTAATGTGGATTATGACGGGCAAAATCAAAAAATGGATGCACGGCGTGCATTAATCTTTGATTGAGATGAAACTCCCCGAGCTCACGCTCGGGGTTTCTTTTGCTCCAAAATTTCAGCGTTGCTTAATTTTGCCCGCTACTAAACATAATGAGAAAACAAAGTTTTCTAG
>DJFE01000029.1:10889-11417 GCA_002432025.1 Candidatus Avelusimicrobium stercoris
GTGAGCAGTAGTTATAAAAAACCCCCGCTCAAAAGAGTGGGGGTTTTTTATGCCTTGCTGGCGACAGTTCGCAAACGGCTACGGCAAAATATAAGTAGTGCTATCCCCCTGTTGTATTCCCCCCATTGCCTTGCACAAGCGGTGTGCCCGTTCTGTTCCGTCATAGGCCACGCACTCCCGTTGCCCCGCCGGTTTTCCGTTGTTATTGTTGTCCAACCAAATACGATAAGCGTTTTGTTCGGTAGTAGTTGAGTAACGAGCCCCCATAAAGCCCATTACGTTTTGGGCTTGATTTAAAATATCATACCAAGAGTCCGCACACAACACAATGTTATCTCCGGCCGGGAACTGGCACCCCGCCGGGCCGCTAATATCAATATCCCCAATAGTAAAACTATAAGTTCCGTTCGCCATATAATATATTTCCGTAGCGTCCTTTAAAGCGCGCGTCATAGGGATAATTTTGCTATACCGCGCCTTATCCACGGCCGTTTGGTATTGGGGAACGGCCACCGCCGCCAAAATACC
>DJFE01000020.1 GCA_002432025.1 Candidatus Avelusimicrobium stercoris
GGCGGATACATCCGGGTACATCCGCCGCAATTTATCAAAATTTTAACAAAAAAAACGAAACAACCCCTTTAAAATAAGTCCTGCGGACGGCTTACCTTTTCCCCTCTTTTGACTAATAGAGCCACACTGTTTTTGTAATGTTGCCAACCAACGAAACGACAACAACGAGATCCCGTATAAAAACACTACGGGATGACAGTAAAGCCATTATCTATTAGTAAGCACGCCCAAAATAGGACACAAAAAACTCCGCAGATAAATGCCTGCGGAGTTTTTATGCCGTGTAAAAATAAAGGGCTACATAACCATATCTAAAATTTCGTTGGGGGCGGCGGTTAAATAATCCGGCTGGTATTCAGCCAGCACCTCGCGCGTGCGGAAGCCCCACAGCACGCCGCAAACACGCACTCCGGCGTTTTTGGCCGTCTGCATATCCACATCCGAATCACCCACATACAGTACGTCTTCGCGCGCGCAACCCGCCACAAACAAAATATCGTTTACAATCGTCGGGTCCGGCTTTACGGGGATTCCCTCGCGTTGGCCCAGCACCGCCGTAAAATGGATATCCGGGAAGAAATGTTTTACCAAGCGTTCTGTGGCGCTTTGGTATTTGTTGGATGCTACCGCCAGTTTAATACCGCGCTTTTGCAACTGCGCCAGCAACTGTGCCATACCCGTATAAGGCAGTGTAGCATCGGCCAAGTGTTTGTCGTAATATTCAAAAAAAGCCGGGCGAATTTTAGCCATATACTCCGGCGTTTTTTTCCCTTCCGGCAGGGCGCGCTCCAACAACTTGCCCACGCCGTTGCCCACAAAACTTTGGCACTCCGCTTGCGACCGCACCGGGAGGCCCAACACTTCCAAGGCGTGATTGGCCGCCGCGGCAAGGTCCGCAATCGTATTTAAAAGGGTACCGTCCAAATCAAAAATTACCAACTGCTTCATATCTGCTCCTTACAAAAAATACCCGCCGAAAGGCGGGTGTAAAATTATAAATGCTGGCGGAAGAAATCGGCCAAGCGTTGTTTGTATTCAAACCCGCCGACCTCGGCGCATTTGTTGTGGCGCGCACCGGGCACGAGCCAAATTTCCTTGGGGTCACCCGCCTTTTTAAACAGCATTTTTGCCTGCGCGGCCGGGACCAAATTGTCATACCGTCCGTGGATGATAAACACGGGGCGCGGCGCAATTTTGGGGATATTATACTTGGGGCTGTACCGTTCCGGGTTTACGCCCAAATTTTTGCGGATGTAGTGCAAGATAATGGGAATAAGCGGGAAATAAGGCACCTTGTTATGCACCCACGCCCAGCGGGACACCACACGGCGGAACGAATAATAAGACGCTTCCGCCACCACGCACGCGACTTCGGGGTTGCGGGCGGCCTCGCAAATGGCCACCATACCACCCATAGAAAGACCGTAAAGACCGATTTTTTCGCAAAATTGCGGGCGCGTTTCCTTTAAAAAGCGGATAGCCGCCGCGGCGTCTTTAATTTCCAAATAGCCGATAGAACTCGTCTTGCCGCCGCTTTCTCCCAACGCGCGGAAATCAAAATAAAATAAGTTAAAACCCAAATCGTGCAGGAAATAGGTATTCTTTAAAATATCGGCGCGGTTCATCCCCCAGCCGTGCATTAAAATAATGGTTTTATTGGAGTATTCCGCACTTGGGATAAACCACCCGCGCAGTTGCACCTTGTCCTCAGTTTTGAAATAGACGTTTTCATATGGCAGGCCAAACTGGTCCGGCCACGCATCCAGCGGTTTGCGCTTGGACGTGGGATGCAAGACTTTTTTGGCGCAATGCACGCAAAACCAAACGGTAAATAACGCCAAGAGCGCCAACAAACCGACAATACTTACAATAACAGTTAAGACGGGACTCATACGTCCTCCTTATTTTAAAAGTTCACAAATTGCTTCCGGCACACACGAAGCCGTATCACTTGCCAAAACGCCATAGTCTGACCGCTTACGCGCGGCCAAATCCCCGGCTAGGCCGTGCAAATATACGCCACAGCAGGCGGCGCGAAAGGCGCTATCAGAAAAATCTGCTTGCGTTCCCAACTGGGCCCACAGCCCGGCTATCACGCCGGATAAAACATCGCCCGAGCCAGCCTTGGCGAGTGCCGGGCCACCCGTGGGGTTTTGACAGATTTCCGCGTGCCCGCTTACCAAGGTGTTTGCTCCTTTTAACAAGCACACGTTACCCGTTTTTTGCTGTAACGCTTCCACCTGTTTGACGCGCCCCTGCGCCGTGGCGGCTATTTGCGTGTGCAACAGGCGCGCCATTTCGCCGGGGTGCGGTGTAAAAATACAAGGGCGGTTTTTGGGCCACCAAACGGTCCAATTCGGCTCCTGGGCTAGGGCATTTAGCGCATCCGCATCGGCCACCAAAGGCAAATTACAAGTTTGCAAAAACGGAATTAACAGCGAGCTTTTGCCCATCCCCGGGCCTACTACCGCCAAGGATGGCTTTTTATCAGCCATAAAATCCGTCAGTTCATAAAGCGCGTCTTCGGACAATTCTCCCTTTTCCGTTTCCGGCATAGGGAGCGTAATTACTTCCGGCAGAGCAGCCGCAAAAGCGGGCTGCATACTTTCGGGAAGTGCCCAAAACACAAGCCCTGCCCCCGCCAAAAGCGCGCTCTTGGCGCACAGATAGCCCGCTCCGCACATTGTGCGGGAACCCGCCACCACCAACACCCGGCCGAAGGTGCCTTTGTTAGCATTTTGGGGCCGGACGGGCAGCCAAGAGTGGACTTTTTCGGGCGTAAGTAAATTCATTTTTGCACCACCGCCGTTGCCGCGGCATACTCCTTGGTATGCGAGAGCGAAACCAAAATAACCAAATCTTTGGCGCGTTCGTCCGCTACTGTTACCTGCGGGCGGCCGTTTTCCAAATTGGTTACTTGGATATTTTTAAACGCAATTTCTGCAAACGGCAACGCCTTAAAAACGGCTTCTTTGGCGGCAAAACGCACGGCTAAATGCTCGTACTTGTTTTTGCGCGCCAAAGAATATTGAATCTCTTTCTGTGTAAACAGGCGGGATAAGGCGCCCGGCTTTTGGGCCAAGGCTTCTATCCGTTTTACTTCCACGATATCCGTGCCCAGGCCGATTACCTGCATTATTCCACCGTTACGCTTTTAGCCAAGTTGCGCGGCTGGTCAATATCGCACCCCAAGCGTTTGGCAATCCAATACGCCAAAAATTGGAGCGGGACCACGTCCACCACCGGCTGTAAAAGTTCATTCGTTTGGGGCACAAGAAACACCTTGTCTGCCACGTCCGCGGCCAATTTGGCCCCGGCCTTGGTAGTTACCGCCACCACAAAAGCCCCGCGTGCGCGGCACTCTTGGCAGGCGGAAAGCATTTTTTCAAACAGCGCATCGTGCGGCATTATCACAATTACAGGCGTGCCTTTATCAATAATAGATATCGGCCCGTGTTTAATTTCGCCCGCCGCAAAGCCTTCCGCGCTACGATAAGAAACTTCTTTTAATTTGAGCGCTCCTTCCAGCGCAATCGGGAAGTTTACGTTGCGGCCCAAAAAGATAAAGCGGTCCGCCTTGTAAATTTTGCGCGTTAAATGGCGCACCTCGTACTCCAATTTAACGGCTTCGCTCATCGCTTTGGAAAGCGCTAAAAGTTCCTTATATAATTTTTCAAAGGTGGCCGGGCTTAAGTTGCCGTTGGCCTGTCCCAAAAACGCCGCCAGCGCATACATAGACGTAATTTGGCTGGTAAAGGCTTTGGTGGAGGCCACGCTGATTTCCGGCCCGCAATGGGTAAAGAAGGTGCTGTCGCAAGTGCGCGTGAGCGACGAGCCCAGCACATTGCAAATCGCCAGCGTGCGGAACCCCAACTCCTTGGCCTTTTTAATGGCGCCAATGGTGTCGGCGGTTTCGCCCGATTGGCTGATAGCAATCGCCAGCGTATGCGGCAGTTGCGGCACGATGCGGTATTTGTATTCGCTCGCCAGGTCCACACTTACCGGGATTCCGGCCAACTGTTCAATATAGTATTTGCCGACCAAACCTGCGTGATACGCCGTACCGCACGCAATAATATGAATATTGCGCAGTTGGCGGATACCCTCGGTATCCAAACCTAAAATTTTGCCGAAGTCCGTGCGCGCAGTGCGCAGGGTGTCTTCAATGGCTTGGGGTTGGTCGTAAATTTCCTTTAACATAAAGTGGGCATAGCCACCCTTTTCGGCGGTTTTTTGGTCCCACGAAATTTTAACGGGTTTAATCTTTTTCTCTTTACCGTCTTTATCCAGCACCGTTACGCCATCCACGTGCAAAACGGCCACGTCGCCCTCTTCCAAAAACAGCACTTTATTGGTGTGCTTTAAGAAAGCGGGAACGTCGGAGGCTAAAAAGTTTTCGTTCTTGCCTACGCCCACCACCATCGGGCTTTGCTTTTTAACGCCAATCAAAAGTCCCGGCGTGCGCGCCCACAAAACGCCGTAAGCGTAAGCGCCGGAAATTTCTTTATTGGTTTTTTGGACGGCCTTTAATAAACGGTCCTGGTCGTTGGCCGCCCGGACGTGAAGCAGGTTCTCCTCAATTAAATGGGCGATTACTTCGGTATCCGTTTCACTTTTAAAGCGGTGTCCGCGCGCTTCCAATTTGGCGCGCAGCGTTAAATAGTTTTCAATAATCCCATTATGCACTACGACGATATCGCCCGTGCAGTCGGTATGCGGGTGGGAGTTTTCCTCGCTGGGTTTGCCGTGGGTGGCCCAACGCGTGTGGCCGATACCCGTGGTACCCTTGGGATTGGCAATCAGGGTGGCTTTTTCCAGTTCCGCCACCTTGCCTACGGCACGGACCGTAACCAAATTGCCGTTTTGCAGTACGGCCAACCCGGCGGAGTCGTATCCGCGGTATTCCAATTTTTTTAAACCGTCAATAATGTAGGGGACACAGTTGTTATTCCCTACATAGCCGATAATTCCGCACATAATACGCTCCTATAAAAGTTCCTTCATTTCGCTCACCGCAGCGGGCAAACCCGCAAACACGGAGCGCGTAACAATGGAAAAACCAATGTTCATACAAGACATCCCGCCAATATCGGCTACCGCCAGCACGTTGTGGTAATCCAACCCGTGCCCGGCGTG
Organism: Candidatus Avelusimicrobium stercoris; assembly: GCA_002432025.1. GTDB lineage: Bacteria > Elusimicrobiota > Elusimicrobia > Elusimicrobiales > Elusimicrobiaceae > Avelusimicrobium > Avelusimicrobium stercoris. Next base: position 5,137 of record DJFE01000020.1, read on the forward strand.
GACTTCCAGCCCTAATTCCTTGGCAAGCAAGGTGGAAAGGGCCAAGTCTTGCAATAATTTTTGCGTTTGTTTGGCGGTAGTGGCTTCGCTGTAATCGCGGGTGCACAGTTCCACAATGTCCGCACCCAGTTTGGCCGAGGTGCGGATGGAAGCGGCATCCGGGCTGACAAAAAGGCTTACCAAAATGCCTTTTTTATGCAACCGTTCAATCATTTCCAGCAAGCGCTTTTCCACCTGCGGGGTAAATTTCAAGCCGCCCGTGGTGGTTACTTCACCCGGTTCTTCCGGCACGATACACACGGAATACGGTTTGTATTTTAACGCCGCCTTTTCCAGTTCCGGCGTATAGGAGCACTCCAAATGGATTTTGCCCGGGAAGGTTTTGCACAGGCGGGCAATGTCTTTCTCGTTAATGTGGCGTTCGTCTTTGCGCAAATGCACCACGATAAAATCGGCCCCCGTTTCCAAGCATACGGCGGCGGCGTCCACCGGGTCCGGCCACGCGGCGCGGCGCGCCTGGCGCAAGGTGGCGATATGGTCAATATTTACACCTAACTTTAAACTCATTTGCACGCCTCCGTTTTCTGCTTATAAAGGGCTTCCACCTCTTTCATTACGCGGCTGACGGCGGACATATCCTTCCCTTCTACCAAAATGCGCAGTTTGGGTTCCGTTCCGCTGTACCGCACGATTACGCGGCCTTGGCCGTTCATCGTTTTTTCAATTTCGGCCACGCCGGGCAAAAAGCCGGGCAGAGAAGCAAGCGGCGGTTTAGACGTTACCGGCACAGCCGTTAATTGGCTGGGGTATTTGGACCATTGGTCGGCAAACCAACTGACGGGTTTGCCCGATTTTTTGACAAATTGTAAAAATTGCAAGGCAGACAAAATACCGTCGCCCGTGTTGGCAAAGTGGCGGAAGATGATATGCCCGGAGGTTTCGCCCCCTACGGACAAGTTGCCCTTTTCCAACGCTTCGGAGACGTATTTATCCCCTACCGTGGTCAGTTCCACCTCTACGCCGTTTTCCTTTAAATAATTAATACAGCCCAAATTGGCCATAATGGTTAAAACGGCTTTATTGTTATTTAAGCGGCCTTCCTTTTTCAGGCACAGCGCGGAAGCGGCGATAATGTTATCCCCGTCCAACTGGCGGCCCTTTTCGTCAGACGCAATCACGCGGTCGGCGTCGCCGTCAAAACTAAACCCGACAAACGCACCTTCCTTTTTGGTAAGGTCCTGCATAAACTGCGTATGGAGCGCACCGACATTTTTGTTAATGTTGGTGCCGTCCGGCTTGGCGGCGGTTACTACCACCTCCATCCCGAGCCCCGCAAATACGTTTACGGCCACCTTGGAACTGGCGCCGTTGGCGCAGTCCAGCACGACCTTGGTACCTTTTAATAAAGAACCGTCCACCGTGGACATCAAAAATTTTTCGTATTCTTTAACCAAGGATAAATCTTCTTTGAGGGAACCCTTGGGGGCGGGAACCGTTTTTAAAGATTCAATTTCGGTTTCAATGGAGTTTTCCAACTCTTCGGGGAGTTTCGTACCGTGATTGGTAAAAAATTTAATACCGTTAAATTCAGCCGGGTTGTGGCTGGCGGAAATAACCACGCCGCACAAACTGCCCGTCTGTTTAACGAGGTACGCCACGCAAGGAGTCGGGGCAATGCCCACGCTGATGACGTCCGCCCCGCTGGCGCGGATACCCTTTTCCAGCGAGGCCAAAATAGCCGGGCCGCTGGCGCGGGAGTCCTGCGCGATAATTACTTGGGGCTTTAAATGCTCGTTCTTGGCGTATTCCTGCAATTCGCGCAAGGCGGCATAGCCCAATTTTTGGATGAAATCATCCACCAACGGGAACTGGCCTGCTACGGCGCGGACCCCGTCGGTTCCAAAATACTTTCCCATACACACTTCCTTTTGCACCGGCGGGCGCAAAGCGGCCCCGGCGCGGTTAGTCCCGTCCCAAAGTTTAAACGCCTTAAAAGAGTTCCGCCTGTTTAGCCTCCGGCTTTTCGGCTTTCGGCGCCTTCGGTTCCTCTTTTACGGGTTCTTGCTCTGCGGGCTTGGGCGAAGCATCCTCCTTCGCGACGGGTTTCAAGCCCAAAATTTCGTCAATTTCCTTGGCGTCCACCACTTCTTTGGCAAGCAGGGTTTCCACCAATTTATCAAATGCAACGCGGTGGGAAGAGATTATCTCTTTCGCGCGGGCATAGGACGATTTAATCAAAGTCAGTATTTCCTCATCAATGGTGCGGGCGAGTTCTTCGGAATAGGTTTTATGGCGCGAAAGGTCGCGGCCCAAAAACACTTCGCCGTCGTCGCCGTTAGGCAAGGCAATCGGCCCCAGTTTGTCGCTCATCCCCAATTCCACCACCATTTTGCGGGCATAAGCCATTGTTTTGTTGAGGTCATCGCTGGCGCCGGAGGTGATTTCGCCAAATACAATTTCTTCGGCGGCGCGTCCGGCCAGCAAAATGCACAGTTTGTCCAAGAGTTCAGACTTGCTGGTTAAAAATTTATCTTCCAGCGGAAGTTGCAAGGTGTAACCCAAGGCTTGGCCGCGGGGGATAATGGTAACCTTATGCACGGGGTCCGAGTGGTTCGTCAAGCGCGCAACAATGGTATGCCCGCACTCGTGCGCGGCAATAACGCGCTGTTCGTGCTTGGAGATAATACGGCTCTTTTTTTGCGGACCCGCAATCACGCGTTCAATGGCTTCGTCCATATCAGCAGAGGTTACGGCCTCCTCGTCCGCGCGGGCGGCCAAAATGGCGGCCTCGTTAATGACGTTAGCCAAATCCGCCCCTACAAAGCCGGGCGTCCCCTTGGCAACCACCTTCAAATCCACATCTGCGCCCAATTTTACTTTTTTGGCGTGGACCTTTAAGATTTCCTCGCGGCCCTTTAAATCCGGCGCGGGGACGGAAATATGTCTGTCAAAACGGCCGGGGCGGATTAACGCCGGATCCAGCACGTCCGGGCGGTTGGTAGAGGCCATTAGAATAATGCCTTGTTTGCTTTCAAAACCGTCCAATTCAATTAACAGTTGGTTTAAGGTCTGTTCGCGTTCGTCGTGTCCGCCTCCAATACCGGCAAAACGGCGGCGGCCCACGGCGTCCAATTCGTCAATAAAAATAATGGCGGGAGAGTTCTTTTTGGCTTGGTCAAACAAATCGCGCACGCGCGCCGCACCCACGCCTACGAACATTTCCACAAATTCCGAAGCGGAAGCGGAAAAGAACGCCACGCCCGCTTCACCCGCTACGGCCTTGGCCAGCAGGGTTTTGCCCGTGCCGGGCGCCCCGTACAAAAGTACGCCCTTAGGCAGTTTACCGCCCAAGCGCTGGAACTTTTTGGGGTTCTTTAAGAATTTAATAACGTCTTCCAACTCTTCCTTGGCTTCGTCGCAACCGGCCACATCTTTAAAGGTTACAGTCTGCTGGGAAGGGTCCTGCATTTTGGCTTTGGAGCGAGCAAAGTTAAGCGCGCTTTTGCCATCGCTTCTTTGCGGGCGGAGAAAAATAAACCACCACAAGCCGATTAACAGCACAATCCACAACACGTTGAACAGGATATTGCCCAGCCAACTGTTGTCCTTTTCGGCTTTATATTTAATTTTGGCGGCGGATAATTGGTTTACCAAGTCCGGGTCTTCCATACGCACGGTTTTAAAGGGCGCAAATTGCCCGTCCTGGTTCTTGTACATCCCGGAAATGACACCCGGGGCCACCGTCAAGTCCGACACTTCGGCCGCGGCTACTTTGTTTTTAAAATCGGAATAGTCTAATTCCGCTTGTTTGGGGCCTTGTTTATTAAAAAGCAACACGGCCAGCGCAAAAATAGCCAACCAGCCTACAATTTGCCCGACGGATATAATCCGGCGGCTGTTCGGACGTTTATTATTCTTCATTATTTTCTAAATACTCCAATATACGGCAAGTTGCGGTACAGTTCGTTGTAATCCAACCCGTACCCAATCACAAATTCGTTACCAACGGTAAAACCGATGTATTTGGGGTGGACATCGGCCTTGCGGTTGCAGGGTTTATCCAACAGACAGCAAATTTCAATGCTAGCCGCGCCACGGTTTTTTAAATTGCCAAGCAGATAATCCAAGGTAAGCCCGGTATCTACAATATCTTCCACAATCACAACGTGGCGGCCCTTAATGCTTTCGCGCAAATCCAACATCGTGCGTACTTGGCCCGTGCTGGCCGTGCCGCCCGCATAAGAGGACAAGCACATAAAGTCCATATTGCAATCTACGCTGATGTTCTTCATTAAATCGGCATAGAACAAAATGCACCCGCGCAAAATGCCTACAAACAGCGGCTGTTTGCCGCGATAATCGGCAGAGATTTGGCGGCCGAGTTCAGCACAGCGCGCCGCGAGTTGCTCCTGCGAAAATAAAACACGTTCCAAAACGGGAATATCAGACATAAACCCTCCAATAGAGATATATAATACAGGATACCTTTTTTTCGCCTGAAAAGAAAGAGGACCGGACCCAGGGAAATTTAGGCCTTTTGGCCCTTGTGTTTTGCAGGTAAAAACCTTATAGTATAAATATGAAAAAATTAATTACCTTTTTATTTGCTTTTTTGTTTATCTTCGCCCCGGTGTGGGGCCAACGCGGTAAAAACGCGTTAGATACAAGCCTATCCCCATCCACAAAGGGCATCCAAGAGTTGAAAGGACTCCTTACTAATAAGGGACGATCCTTAGTTGCTATTCTCAAAGAAATGGATTTGTCCTGTTTGAAACCTATTTCTTGGAAGGAATTCTTGCGCTTAAACGAAAATGATAAAGGGCGCTTATTAGTGTCCACCCGATTGGATGTAAAAGCCCAGGAATTGACCTTCAAAGCAAACCCCAATATGGTTTTTCCCAAGATAGATTATAGAAATTCCGAGCCAGACTATTCCCACGCCTTTACGCACAAATATATTTTTATCGCAGAGGATATTTCTCACGACACGAAATCCGCACCGCAAGAAGTAATTAATATTTTAAAGGCGGCCCGCAAGGCGCGGCCTCATGCCAAAATTTTACTCGCCCAAGAGTTTTTAGTATGGAACGGGGATAGCCACAATTCTATACTCAAAAAAGCAGGCCAAAAGTCCGAACTAAATTCTGGCTATCCGGAAGTAACCCAAGCGGCTGACAAATTGGGCATAGACCAACTGGCCTTGGATGATGCCATATTTATAACTGACGAGAAAAATGTTGCTGTAAAAACAGGTAAATATATCATTTGGGTAACACCACAGGACAAACTGCCTCTTTTAAAGTATAAAGGATGTGATGCATTAGTTGCCCGCTGGGCGTCTGCAGAACAATTTATTGGGATATCCCCGTTTGGTGTATTGGAACGCAACTACCAATGGGCTAGACGCATAAAAGCGGTAGAAAAACATTACGACCTAATTTTGGTATATGCTGGATCTGGCCATTTAGTGGACACCTATTCCAATGATCTGCCAACATTGATTGAATGCAAGGATTTTGCCTCTATTGAGTTAATGCCTACGGATCCACAAACTGATAAGGAATCCTATGAAACGCGCTTTTTAAAAGGGGAACAATCCGGCATTACAAATAATAGGCAACAATACCAAGAGAAAACCCTTTTACAAGAACAAGTAATCCGTAACGCTAAACTTGACCAATCGCTTAAACAAATAGACGAAGATAATCAAAAATCCTATGAAAATTGGAAAAATAAAAAACTACCGCTTTGGAGTATTCAAACCGCGGAGGACATAGAGCAAGAGAACCCTAACCTTAAAGTACCTGATGCCTTAAAAAATGATGTAGGTTCACATTGTTCCTATACAGTAATTTTAGCAGAACCTCGCGTAGAGCAAGAGCTACAACCAGAAGTTTGCCCAGCACCTAAAACAATTAAGAGCCCCACAATAAATAAGAATCGCTAAATTTAAAAGCCCCGCAATAAGCGGGGCTTTTTATTGTGCCTAGAAAACCACCGGCTAGGCCGGTGGTTCAGTAAGGTTCTACCGTTCCCCCGGACAAAAAAACTCCTTTTGTATAATAAATTGCCTGTGCTAGCAGGCAATTTAACAAAAGGAGGTCATTGTTATGCCCAATGACTTAAATAAGTTATCACATACAACGTGGAACTGCAAGTATCATATCGTATTTGCTCCCAAATATCGTCGCCAAGTGTTTTACCGTGAAAAGAGGGTGGAGATAGGGAAAATACTACGCAAATTATGCGAATGGAAAGGGGTAGAGATAGTAGAGGCGGAAGTCTGCCCGGACCATATCCATATGTTATTATCAATACCCCCGAAATACAGCGTAGGAAGTGTAATGGGATACGTAAAGGGAAAGAGTAGTTTATTAATATACGAGCGTTGGAGGAATATGGAGTATAAGTATAAGAATCGGGAGTTTTGGTGCCGAGGGTATTATGTAGATACGGTAGGGAAGAATAAAGTAAAGATAGCGGAATATATCAAAAACCAATTACGAGAGGATAAAGTAGGCGCGCAACTGCCATTTGATAAGAGCCCGTGGGAAGGGAACACGCGGAAGTGAACGCGAGCGACAGGCCGTTGAGACGCGTTACACGCGTGGCTAGTAAGGAGGGGCAGGGCCCCAATGTGAAAAACCCCCGGCTACGCCGGGGGATAGTTATTAGGCTTTTGGCAAATTAGCGACCGAAGAGTTTATCCAACTGTTTCATATCCAGTTGCGCTACGCACGGGCGGCCGTGCGGGCAGTGCATACCGTCCTTACACTTCTTCATATTCTCCAAAAGGCCTTCGGCCTCGGCAGGTGATATTTGATCGTGCGCCTTAATGGCCTTTTTGCAGGCCAGCATTGCCACCATTTTACGCTTTAAGGTTTCGGTGGATTTGGACGGGTCGCCCACCACCTGCGAGAGGGATATGATAAACTCCTTCATATCGTCCTCTTTGAAGCGAATCATATGCGGCATTGTGCGCACCAGCACGGTGCGGGCGGAAAAGGGTTCCAACTCAAAGCCCGCCGTTTTGAGCCAATCAGACCAAGACAAAAGTGTTTCGGCATTAGACGGCGGCAAATCCACGTGAACGGGGAACAAAAGTTTTTGCACCTTTACGGAGCGGGCTTCAAACGCTTCCAAATAGTGTTCAAAAAGTACGCGTTCCTGAGCGGCGTGTTGGTCAATGACCACCAGCCCGAGCGGGTTTTCAAACAGTAAATAACTGCGCTGTAACTGGCCCAAATAACGGTACGGGCCGTGATACCACTCCGGCGCACCCTCGGAAACAAAATCCGTTTGTTGCGGCGCGTCCTCAGGCTCTGCCGGGGCCGTCTGAACAGGAAAGGACACCTGTTTGGGGGCTTCTTCGGGCCGGGCCACATATTCAGCGGGTTCCTCAGTTTCCCGCAGAGTAAAGGTACTTTTAGGTTTAAAGTCGCCCAATTTTAAAGGCTCCGCCACCGTTTTGGCAAAGGTTTCCATTGGTGAGGGCATAAATAATTTTTCCGCCGCCGGTTGCGCGGAGGCGGGCAAATCTATTTTAGGCGCGAGCGTTACTTCCACCGGGCGCGCATTTTTGAAGATGGTTTCGCCCGCCGCGTTCATTACAAAGCCAAACACCTTACTTTCGTTTACAAAGCGGATATCGCGCTTTTGCGGGTGAATATTTACATCAAAATCGGAGGGGTTTAGCGTCATATACACCAAAAACGCTGGGTGGCGGTCCTTGGGGCGGACGTTTTGATATGCCTTATAAATAGCCTGCTGGACGGTTTTGGAATCAATCGGGCGGCGGTTTACAAAAATGTACTGCATATCCCGCACGGAAACCAATTTATCCGCGGGCGTTAAAAAGAGTTTTAGGCCCAGTTCGTCAAATTCTTTAAATAAAAGCGACTGCGCCACCTCGTCCCCTAAAATATGTTTGGCGCGGTTAATGGCGCTTTGCGGCAGTTCGCCCGTTTGCGCGGGCAAGTCATACACGGAACGACCGTTAATCATCACACGGTAGCCCACCGTTAAATTGGCAAGTGCGCTTTCCTCAATTACCTTTAACAGGCAGGCCCGTTCATACGAATCGCTCTTTAAAAATTTAAGCCGCGCGGGTACGTTATAAAACAAATCACGTATTTCCACCGTCGTACCCTTGATAGACGGCGCCGGGCTTTGGGCAAACACTTTTCCGGCGTGGATTTCCACCCGGTGGCCCTGGCCGCCCGCCTGGCAACTGGTAATCGTCATCCGCGACACCGCCGCCACCGAATACAGGGCTTCCCCGCGGAAGCCAAAGGTTTGCAAGGTTTCCAAATCACTAAACGAATTAATTTTGCTGGTGGCGTGGCGCTGGATACTTAACAACAGGTCTTCCTCGCTCATCCCGCAGCCGTTATCGTTAATGCGGATTAAGGTCCGGCCCGCGCCCTCAATATCAATGTTGATAGCCGTCGCGCCCGCATCCACCGCGTTTTCCAGCAGTTCTTTAAGAACGCCCGCCGGGCGTTCAATTACCTCGCCCGCGGCGATTTTTCCGGCTGTTTTTTCGTCCAGAACGTGAATATTACTCATTAATCCGTTTCTTCCACTCGCAAATTAACTGCAACGCTGCCATAGGGGTCAACTGGTCGGTATCGGCCAGTTTTATTTCCTCCACAATGGGAGAGGAAAACAAATCCTTCACCATATCGTGTTCCTTGGCGGAAATTTTGGAGCCTTTTTTGGCTTCCAAATCTTTTAGCACCTTTTTAGCGCGCAAGGTACAGGCGGCGGGCAAGCCCGCAATCTCGGCCACGTGAATCCCGTACGAGCGGTCCGCCGCGCCGGGCAAAATTTGGTACAAAAACGCCAATTTACTCTCGCCGGTAGAGTCTTGGTATTCCTTGGCTTCCACGTGATAGTTGCGCACGCTGGCGTATTTATTTTCCAAGTCCACCAGTTCAAAATAGTGCGTGGCAAACAGCACCTTGGGGCCACCGTGCGGCTTATACAAATATTCCACAATGGCCCACGCAATAGAAATACCGTCAAAGGTAGAGGTCCCGCGGCCGACTTCATCCAACAAAATCAAACTGCGCGGGGTCATAGAGGCCAAAATGTGGGCGGTTTCATTCATTTCCACCATAAAGGTAGAATTTCCGCGCCCCAGCGCGTCGTGCGCGCCGATACGCGTCATAATCTTATCTACCACGCCCAAGCGCGCGGCGGTGGCGGGCACAAAACTGCCCATTTGCGCCAAAATTGTAATGATAGCCGTTTGCTTTAAAAAGACGCTCTTACCGCCCATATTGGGGCCGGTAATCAGCATAATTTGTGTCTGCGGGGTGCCAATATCCAAATTGTTCGGCACAAAACTGCCCGCAGGCAAGGTGGCTTCCACCAGCGGGTGCCGTCCGTTTTCATAATATAGTTCGGTACCGCTATTTACCTCGGGTTTTGTCCAGTTGCCCTTCATTGCGTCCAGCGCAAGGGACATATATACGTCCAATTCCGACACGATATGCGCAAACGCCTTTAAATGGTTAATCTGCGCCGCCAAGGTTTTGCGGACTTCGTCAAACAAACTGCTCTCCAAGCGGATAATTTTTTGCTCGGCGTTTAAAATTTTATCTTCCAGTTGTTTGAGTTCCTCGGTAATAAAACGCTCGGCGTTTACCAAAGTCTGCTTGCGCACATAATTATAAGGCACCTTGGAAATGTGGCTCTTGGTAACTTCAAAATAATACCCAAAAACGGAGGTGTATCCCACCTTTAAGGTGGTAATGCCTGTTTTTTCGCGTTCACGCGCGCAGATTTCCTCCATACATTTATTACTGTTGGCTTTGAGCGAGCGCAGTTCGTCCAATTCGGCGTTGTAGCCTTGGCGGATGACGTGTCCGTCCGAAATTTTTAAGGGTGGGTTTTCGCTGATAGCATCGTACAGCACGCGCGCCATATCGCGCAGCACAGGCAAATGTTCTTTTAAGGAAGCATCCAAGCGCGGCACGATTTGTCCGTACTCCTCAAACCAGCGGGCAATCGGGTCCACATTTAAAAGGGAATTGCGCAGGCCGGACATATCCCGCGGGGAAGCGGTGCCCGTGGCGGTGCGCGTCATAATGCGCTCAATATCGGAAATATTTTCCAAAAGCGCAGACAAATCGGCCAGCGCGGATTGGTTATTTACAAACCCTTCTACCGCGTTTTGGCGTTCGCTAATGTCCGCCGGGTCCATTAACGGGTGCAAAATCCACTCCTTTAATTTACGGCTGCCCACAGCGGTTTTGGTTTTGTCTAATAACGCCCACAAACTGCCCTTTCTGCCCCCCTCTTGGCTTTTTACCAGTTCCAACGAGGCAACGGCGTTTTCGTCAATTTGCAGGCAGTCTTTCAGTTCGCGGTAAGACGGAATCAGCACACGCTTAAAACTGGGCTCGGTTACGTTCAAATACCGCATAATCAGCAACGCGCACGCCAAGGCGTTGCGCTTATTGCCCCACGCGCCCAAGGCCGGCCAATTTTCGGGCAGGGTATAATCCCCGTCAAAGGCGGGCTGCTCGGTAAGCGTTAAATTAGAGGGTAAAACGATTTTGGTTTTAAGTTGCAAAAGCGTGTCTTTGTCCGCGATGATTTCGGACGGGTTGACCGCGGCCAAGGCGGCGGCCAAATTGGTTAAAGAAGCGTCTTTATCGTTCTGGTTTACCCAAAATTCGCCCGTGGAAACCTCCACGCACGCCATTGCCCACCCCGCGGGCGACGTGATGACGGACACCAAATAGTTGGATTGGTTTGCATCCAGTAAGGTATCTTCCATTAACGTACCGGGGGTAATCACGCGGATAACTTTGCGCTCAAACAGTTTGGTGTTTTTATCCATTACCGCGCTGGTTTGCTCGCAAATGCCGATTTTTTTACCTGCATTTAACAGGCGGACAATGTAGTTATTGGCCGCGTGATAGGGGATGCCGCACATCGGCATACCGTTGCGCGCGGTAAGGGTAAGGCCCAAGAGTGCGCTGATTTCACGCGCTTGGTCGTCAAACATTTCGTAAAAATCACCCAAGCGGAAGAACAACACAATGTCGGGATATTTGGCCCGGGTGTCAAAATATTGCTTCATTAAAGGGGTAAGACCAGTCTTTTGCATAGTGATATTCTAGCAATTTTTGCCCGTTTATGGCCCGACGGCAAAGTAATGGAAGAAACCGGATAAAGCCGCCAGACAAAGAAATGACAGAAACGTAAATTTTTGTTATAATATTTGTACCTAGTTGTTTAAGTAATAACTACGGTCCGGGGCTTTTAAGTTCCGGCGTTTTTAATGTTTTAGTTTGGTAGGATGGCTGAGCGGTCAAAAGCAACGGTCTGTAAAACCGTCGGGCTACGCCCTACATAGGTTCGAATCCTATTCCTACCACCATTTAAACCCCGCGTAAGCGGGGTTTTTTTATGGGTTGGTAGGAAAGCAGGCAAACTGCTTTTAATAAGAATTGGTGGTAAATTCCAATCCAGCGGCCGTACAATATTGACGCTGGTTAGTCGCGTGGGCAAAACAAACAATTTTTTGCTCCTCAGGCATATATAATAACGTATAACGCGAGTAGCGGGGAGTGCGGCTGGCCTCGGCCACCGAACCAGGATAAAGGCCCTCGCTCAATCTTTTGCCCCCAAAAGTAAAATTTTTCCCTGCTTGGATGGAAACATCCAAGTCGCTCCAATCATCCGCATACGAACCCGTCGCCAAATGATATACTTCTTGCGCGCGGCCAATCGCCGTTAGGCCCGTAATAGCCTCCGTAATTCGGCTTTTTTCTACGGCTTTTTCGTACTGTGGCACGGCCACCGCCGCCAAAATACCAATGATAAGGACGACTACTAATAATTCAATCAAAGTAAAGCCTGCACGTGTTACACGGACAGGTATTAAGGTGTCGTCATTCCCGAGTGTGGGGCGGCCCGCAGGGTTCGGGAATCTGTTGTTAGTTATTGTCGCACGCTTACAAAACAACAGATCCTGGACTACAACTTTCCAGGATAACGACAAGAATAAAGTATCCATAAATCCTTTCATTTTTTCTCCTTTTTAAGGCCTTTATATTTGAGCAAAACGGACTTTTATACGCGTTTTTATACAGCGGATACATCCGGGTACGACCACCGCAATTTATCAA
>DJFE01000037.1 GCA_002432025.1 Candidatus Avelusimicrobium stercoris
ACGAAACAACCCCTTTAAAATAAGTCCTGCGGACGGCTTACCTTTTCCCCCTCTTTTGACTAATGGAGCCACACTGTTTTGGCAATGTCGCAAACAAACGAAACGGCAACAATAAATAAAACAAGGATGTTATAAAAATGGGGGGGCATTCCGAACTGGCGGCCCGCAGGGTTTTCAGAATCTACATCTTGGGTAGTTGTCGTTAAGGGCCAGCACCAACAACCGACAACACAATCGGTAGATCCTGAACTAAATTCAGGATGACCTCTTTTTTAATAAAGTCGTCATCCCCGAGGAATTTAGTCGGGGATCTGTCGTTTTGGAAGAGAACAAGCACGGCAAAAACAGATTCCCGACTACAACACTCGGGAATGACAACAACTAACGACAGATCCCGTATAAAAACACTACGGGATGACGGAAACAACAATACAAAAGACAAAAAGCCCAGCACCCTACGGGCCGCCAAGCACTCGGCAACAACAAGCCCCCTTTATAAACAACTGGGCCCCGGCTAAAAATAAACCGGGACCCGAATATAACCAACTAAAAATTGCTTTACAGAATAATCAGCCGCACCGCCATTACAATTAACACAATCCCGGCGGCCAGTTCCACTTTTTTGCTGGCAATCGTTTTAGAGGACTGATTGCCCAAGTGAAAACCGATCAGCGTCATTAAGAACGTAAGTACAAACAAGATAAGCACTTGCGGAAAGAACGCCTTTTCCATCGTTTCCACGGCATAACCCACCAAAAAGGAATTGAGCGCCAGCACAGTGGAAACCTTCATCATTTTGCGGTTATCGTCCGCATCCAAGTTGCTGAAACTGGGCGATTTTTCAATGGATTCCAACATAAACTTAATGCCCAGCAGGAGCACAAAGGCAAACGCCACCCAATTATGCGCAAAATATGCCCACTTATGAAAGAAAATGGCGCTTATCCCATACCCCAACGCAAAAAACAGCGCGTTAAAGCACGAAAAGAACAACGTCATTTTAATAGAAAACACGCTCTTTTTGTCGGGCGACATCTTCATAGCGGACATATTGGCAGACACCATATTATCCACACAAATACACAAAAAAATGATACTCACGGCAATTATGCCCATAGGGAACCTCCCGGTTGAGATACCAGCATTTTACCAAATGCCCAGCCCTTCTAGCAATAATTTAAGGCCAATTAAAATAAGCGCCAGCCCGCCCAAGGCCTCCATTACCTTGCCAAACTTGCGCCCTAAAAATGCTCCCAAATAGAACCCCACCCAACTGGTAACAAACACGCACGCGGTCAGCGTAAGCACCGTTACCCAAAAGGGAGCCTCGGTAAACGCAAGCCCAATACCCACCAAAAGGGCATCCAAACTCGTCGCCACCGAAAGCGCAAGCAAGGTTTTAAAGGAGTGCAATACACATACGTCCTCTTCGTCCTGCGGGTTGCGCGCTTCCTTCACCATACGCGCACCGATAAAGGCCAAAATCGCAAAGGCAATCCAATGGTCCACCGCGCCGATATAACGCCCTACTCCGGCGCCGCCCAGCCAGCCCACAGAAAACATAATAAAATGCGCTACTGCAAATAAGGCGCTCACTTTACCTATATAAGTCAGGGGAATTTTGTTTTGGTGGGAACAGCCGGAAGCAATGGTAACGGCCAGGTTATCCATAGATAACCCCAAAGCAACTAATAAAGCGGATAGAATATTCATATAAATTATGATAACATTTTTTATATATTCCCCGTTTTAGGGAGCATTATGCAATCGCTTAAAGAGTTATACAAAATTGGTATGGGGCCTTCCAGCAGCCATACGATGGGCCCGCGCAAAGCGGCCGACGCGTTCAACCGCGCTTACCCGTCCGCCGAGTCCTTCCGGGCGGTACTTTACGGTTCCTTGGCCGCCACCGGCAAGGGGCACTTGACCGATTTCGCTATTAAAGAAGCCTTTTATCCCAAGCCCGTTACTATTGAGTGGAAGTACAACACCTTTTTGCCCAAACACCCCAACGCAATGCGCTTTGAAGCCCTGGATAAAGCCGGGCACATAATGGGCGCACAAGTGGCGTACAGCATTGGCGGGGGCGACATCCGCACCGACGAAAACTTCGGGCAGGAAATCAACAATATTTACCCCCATAAATCAATGGCGGAAATTTTGCAGTACACTTCGGACAAGCGTATGCTGCTATGGGAATATGTGGAAGAATTTGAAGGCGCTGACATTTGGCAATATTTAGGCACCATTTGGAAGACAATGCAAACCACAATGAACCGCGGCTTGGAAAAGCGCGGCGTATTGCCCGGCTCTTTAAATTTGGAGCGCAAGGCGCGCCGCTACCTTTACAAGGCGGAAAATTCTCCCCAATACCTGCGCCGTATGAATAACCTGTTTTCTTATGCATTGGCGTGCTCGGAAGAGAACGCCGCCGGCGGTGTGGTAGTTACCGCGCCCACTTGCGGCTCCTGCGGGGTCGTGCCTGCGGTGTGCCGCTTAATCCAAGAAATTTGCGAATTTGAAGACACCACCATTTTGCACGCCTTGGCAACGGCCAGTTTGTTTGGCAATATGGCCAAGGCCAATGCCTCTATTTCCGGCGCCGAAGTCGGCTGTCAGGGCGAGGTCGGCGTGGCGTGCGCAATGGCGGCCGCGGCCACCTGCCAATTAGAGGGGGGCGACAACCGCCGTATTGCTTATGCGGCCGAAATGGGGCTTGAACACCACTTGGGACTGACGTGCGACCCGGTGGACGGGTTAGTGCAAATTCCTTGCATAGAGCGCAACGCGCTGGCCGCTTCCCGCGCGTTAGACTGCGCTACCTATGCCTTAATGTCCGACGGGGACAACCGCGTTTCCTACGACGACGTTTTAGCCACTATGATGCAAACGGGCCTGGATATGAACAAGGACTACCGCGAAACCGCACGCGGGGGCTTGGCCCGTTTCTTTAAAGAAAAAGTATTGCGGCTTAAAAAAGGGGGTAACAAATGAACGTAATGGAAGGTATTTTAAAGCGGCGCAGTATCCGCCGCTTCACGGATAAACCGATTGAAAAGGGCGACATTACCGCGCTCTTGCGCGCGGCGATGATGGCGCCTACGGCGCGCAACTGCCAAGAGTGGGAGTTTATCGTCGTGCAAGACAAAAACACCTTGCACAAAATTACCACGGTTCACCCGTACGCACAAATGTTAAAAGAAGCCGCCTGCGCCATTTTGGTATGCGGCAATACTCACAAAGAACACGCGCCGGGCTACTGGATTGCCGACTGTGGCGCGGCCACGCAAAATATTTTACTGGCCGCCACCGAACTGGGCTTGGGAAGCGTATGGCTGGGCGTTTATCCCAACGAGGACCGTATGAACGCATTAGCCAAAATGTTCGGCTTGCCGGAGTATGTAAAACCGCTTAATGTGATTGCGCTTGGGTATCCAAACGAACAAAAGCCGGATATTGACCGCTTTGACCCGGACAAAATCCACCTTGAAAAATGGTAAAGTAAAAGAGCCGCCTGCCTGCGGCTCTTTTTTGCATATAGGAGGCTGAAATGAGTGATTCGCTTTCTTTTAAAAAAATTTCCGCTATTATTTTGCTTTGTACCGCGGTGTTATCCACAGGTATTTTTTTGTATGTAAACCAAATTGAACGCACCTTGGAGCGCAACCGCACGATGTACTTGGAGGAAGTCGCCCGCCAAACCACCAGCGAGGTGGAAATGCAAGTCTTTAACGATTTGGCTCTGCTGCGCTCTATCGCCACCGCAATAGAGTCTCTATCCAAGCCAACCGCCAGCCACATTGACCGCCTGATGAAAAACGAGTCCGCCGTCAATAATTTTAAACGTATGGGTTTTGTCCGCCCGGACGGTATGGCAATGTTAAGCGATGATTTGCTATTGGACCTATCCAAGGAGGAACACATTAAAAAGGCCCTCGCGGGAGAGGCCAATGTCTCCGAACGCATTACGGATGCGGCAGACGGAAAAGATATTTTGGTGGAAGCAGTCCCCGCCCGAAAGAACGGGAAAATTATCGGCGTTTTGTTTGCCACGCGCTCGGTGGAGGAGTTTGCAAAAGAATTAGATACGCAAAGTTTCCGCGGGGAGGGTTACTCGGCTATCGTCCGCGCCAATGGGGACAGCGTGGCCCGCGCCCTGCACAAAAACGCTATCAGCCAAGTAGAAAATATTTTTAATCTGCCCGATGACCCGCAAGGTCAACTGACGCGCTCGCTTAAAGAGCCGATGCAAAACCGCCAAAGCGGCACCGTAAAATACACCTCTGCCGAAAAAGGCGAACTGCACATTAGTTACCAACCTTTAAACATTAATGACTGGTACCTGCTGTCCGTCGTACCCACCGTACAAATGACGCGCCAAATCAATGCGCTTGTGTGGCGGCTTTTGGGCCTGTGTTTGGCCGTGGTGGCCGCGGGTCTCTGCGCGTGGGGATACATTTACATCCAACAAAAAAAGTCTCGGGAAAAACTATTCACTACCGCCTTTATAGACCCCATTACACAGCACAAAAACTTGGCCGCTATCCGCCCGGAAATGGAACAAATCTTCCGCACGCATACGAACCAATCCTATGCTATTGTGGCAATGGACGTGGGCAAGTTCCAATCGTTTAACGAACGCTACGGCTTTAAAACGGGTGATACACTCTTGAAGCATTTATCCCGTGTGATACAAGAGGGCTTAAAGCAAGACGAACTGTTCACCCGTATTTATGCGGACCGCTTTGCAATGCTTTTGAAATACTCCTCCGAGGGAGAACTGAAAAACCGCTTGGAACTGCTGGCCGAGCAGATTTCCAACTTTCAAACGGAGGACAAAAAGACCTTTGCCCTAATGCTGGCTTTCGGCGTGTATCCTATTGAAGACCGCAGCGAATCCGCCCAAGAGATGTACAACCGCGCGTGCGTGGCCAAGAAGCGCGTAAAGGGCCGCTACGACGAGATTGTGGCTTTTTATCAAAAGAGGTGGCACCAAGAATTAACCGAAGAGGCGTTGATTGAAAGCCGTATGCGCCAAGGCATTGAAAAGAAGGAATTCCGTTTTTTTGTGGAGCCTATCCGCTCTTTGAAGGACGACTCTCTTTTTGCGGCCGAAGCGGTGGCGGATTGGCCCGTACCCGAGCGCCAAGACCCGCTGGAACAGACGGTTTTCCGCCCGGTATTTGAAAGAAACGGGTTTATTTACCAATACGGGCGCTATCTGCTGGATGCCGCCTTGGAAACGCTTTCTACTTGGAAAGCCCAAGGCAAAAAGTTAATCCCTCTGGTAGTGAAAATTGCTGACGAACACCTGACCGCGCCGGGCTTTGCGGAGCGTTTGGCCGCCAAAGCCAAGGAAATGGATGTAGAACCCAAATGGCTGTATTTGGAACTTACGGAAACCAAGCGGCACATTTTAAATGCACGCTTAAAAGCCGCTGGGGAAGAACTAAAACAACAGGGATTTAATCTTACCGTGCGCTATACGGGGCTGGTGTCGCCCGCCTTTAAAGAAATGCCGATAGACGGCGTGAAAATCGGGCGACAAATGTGGACCAAGTCCCCCGACCGCAAAAGCAATATGCTGGCGCAATCCTTGGGACAAGTCTGCCAAGAATTAGGCATTTTTCTGGCAGCAGACGATGTGGCGAGCCAAGCGGACGCAGACCGCATTAAAGCGTTGGGCTTTTCGTACGCGCAAGGGCCATTTGTGGGGCCTAAGGTGAAACCCGGGGAACTGCTGTAAACGGCGAGCACATAGGGATGGCACGGCTTTGTAGCGTGGAATTAGGTTATTTTCCCCCCGCTAAAAGGCCGGGCCCCAATAATGCACAACAGAATAATTTTGGCACACGCGCCGGAAAATTGGTATAATATAGTACCGATTTATGGTGGATGTAGCTCAGCTGGTTAGAGCGCCGGTCTGTGGAACCGGAGGTCGCGGGTTCAAATCTCGTCATCCACCCCAATAATTTTTGCTACAACTTTTGGACGAATAAATATTCATTTTATCGTCGGAAAGATTTAAACAGCCTTGGTTTAGCCGGGCTGTTTTTTGTTTCCAGTTTTTTGCATTTTCACTTTTTTCTTGAAAAGCTTTCGCTTCATAAATTGCCTTAAATGGTTCTTTATATTCAACTACCACCTGGTTATCTGTTGTTAAAACATATTTTTTTCCAACGGCTCTCAGTAAATCCGCTTTCCCGTAATTATCCGCCTCTTGGTAGCACTTTTCTAGGTTTGAAAGAATTTCTAGCCCTTGTATAGCCCGCGCCGCGCCATCTGCACTACCTTGGCAAGTATTTAATTTCGCCTCTATATTGTTCTTTTTATCCATTAATTCATTATTTTGGGTTTGAAAAATCTCATCGGAAATTTTCCCGTCTAACCGCATATCCAACAAGGTACCCATCCTGGAGTTTACCTTAGATAGTTCCTGCTCTAAAAGTATTTTTGTATTACTACTAATTCTATTGGCTTTTTGTCCTTTTTTCTTTAATCCTTTTATTAGCACTTGTATTACATCTTTGGGAAGTTCAATATCTTTAATTACATTAGACAATTTTTGTGCTAACTCAGGTTCTTTCAAGTACCCACTCTTTTTATGCTCCTTATTATAATGAGCGCATCTGTAATATAAGTATTTATGCTTGGCTGCAGCCCCTAAAATACTATGCCCACAATGTTCACATTCTATTAAGCGATTGAATGCGTAACTATGCTTGGTATCAAAACGATGGGCTTTGGCCAATAGGGCTTCCTGCACTTTATCCCATAAGGTTTTATTTATTAAAGGAGGATATTTACCCTGATAGAGTTTTCCTCCCCATTGAAAAACACCATAGTAAAAAGAATTATGCAAAATTATTGATAAACTTGTTATAGGGACCTTATTCTTTTTAGCCTTACTTCTTAATCCCTTATCATAAAATATTTTCATTAACTCTTCCAAAGAATATTTACCTGTAGAAGCCACCTCAAACAATTCCTTTATCAGTGGTCCCATTATGGGGTCAATTTCTATAATAGCCTCTTTGTTACTATCTAATGTATTTCGATATCCGAGAGGAGCATTAGATGGATATAACCCCTGTTCTGCCTTTTCTGTCATACCCATTCTAGTTTTGTAGGCAATATCATTGGAAAGTTTCTTAGAGGCAGCTACCTCAACATCCATCATAAACTCCTTGGTGGAGTCTAAGTTCTCGGAGTTTAACATTTGATTGCTACGTGAGAAATGGACTGTTTTATGCTGTTCTTTAATCAGCCGAATAATACGGATTTTATCATTATCATTACGCGTCATCCTATCTACAACATCAAAAATAATATGCTGTACGCTTTCATTTCTTTTTAGATAGTCCAACATTTCCGTAAAATTTTTGCGTTCTTTCTTTCCCCAAGCGGATTCCTGTACTTTCCACACCTTTACTACTTTTAGGCAATGTTTTTGGGCGTATTCTAATGCTAATTTTTCCTGTGCATCTAAGGAATATCCGTCTTCTTGCTTAGCGCTAGATACACGCAAATACATAACCGCCAAGCCTGGTTTTTCCATATTATTGCTCATTAGATGTGTTCCCCTTCCTTAAAAGTTGTCCAATTTGATAAATTTGCATTTTTTGTGGTTTAGCGTGTCCATTTAACCAACGGTTTACTGATACAAAAGAAACTCCTAGCAATTTTGCTAATTTTTCTTGTGAGATTCTGTTTTTTAACCTATATTCTTCCAATTCTTTTATTAAATCATCCATAAACTTTATAATCCTTTATATTTCTATAATATCATAATTCTACTTAAAAGCAAATCTAGTCTTGAGACACTTTTCTCAACGAACGCACCAAGACCTCTAAATTCAATAATTCTGCAACAAATTCTTCCACCTCTGCCAAGGTAAGAGAACCCCCAAGGTATCTTTCTAATATGGGTCTGCTTTCTTCTAAATACTCTTTATCAAAAATCTCTAATGTTTCTCCTAAATTGTTCATTATCTTGTCTCCTACTCCAACATCGCAACATTCTGTATTGGAGAAAATGTAACTAGATTTTGGGTTATATTTTCTAAAAAGGGATTAGATGGAATATCAGAAACTTCTTTCCATTTTTCTTGTTTGTTTTTTACAGTAGTATATTGCGAATATTGTGCTTTCTGTCCGCCTACACGCGTTTCAATCGGAATACATATATCTTTTGTTTCTGTAGCCCCCAAAATGGATTCACAATAATTTATTCCTACTGCTTGAAAAATATCCTTTAATGGAAGATCGCGCGCTCTTGCTTCTATAATCTGTTTTTTTAATATATCCTTATCTGAAATCTCTTGAGGAATAGTCTTTTTAATATCTTCCCAGTAAGAAATCAAAACCTTTTGTGCCAAAGTAGAGTTCCACACATCCTGTAAAGTTAAATTTCCTTTTTTATTCAATAATTTGCCTAAATTTTGGCTTACAGCTTTGGCAGAATAAAAGGTAATTTCATAACGGATAATGTTTTTCCCTTCATCTTGCATTTTTTTATAGAGTGCTTTATTGTAGGAATTAAAATGTTTTTTGCTGACTAGTTCTTTGGTCGTTTTATCATAAAAGGCAACATCGCGTCCTTTGTTTTTAAAGCCAATTTTATACCCCGAGCTGCCACTTTCGCTATAAATTTGTATCTTTTTTGTATTTTGTCCCTTGGCAAGCCCATTAGATATAAGAGATAAACAGGTTTGTATCTCGCCCTCTCTTATGATATTTTTACCATACTCCAAATACCAAATTGTAGCCGTTCTAATAACTTCTTCAGAAACTTCCAAATCTCTTAATCTAAAAGCATCTTGAATAGCTTTTATCAAGAGCGGCAAGTCATCATTGCAGGCTTCCTCTAAGTTGTTTTGGAATAAACATCTAGGAACATTTACATCAAACACAAATTGCCCTTTATTATGATGGAAATATACAACAGGTTTACTTTTCGGATTTTCTGGTTTATCCACATAACAGCTCTTTATTGCACCTTCTTTCAATTCTTTTACTTCTTCAATATCAATACCGCCTTTTACTCTATCAATCATATGATTTAATCTCCTTTCTAACATTCCATAGATTACTCTAGGAGATAGGGCTTTTATACCCTGTCATATAATATATAAGTGTAAACTATTGTATAGTTTTAGCTAGTAATCCAGATGAGAGGGGTTGGGACCAAGCGGTTAAAATGCTTAGGATTTCATAATTATATACAGTGTGTTCTTTATAGTATAGGATTTAAAATATTAAACATCTTGGGCCAAAGGACCTATATATAAATAGGCCTTTTGAAAAAATAGCATTGCACTATCAAATATGGTATTATAAAGATAAATTCTAATAGGAGTTTTGCAGTACAGCCACAGAAAGTGGTTAGCTTACAATTTATTCTGTTTTGGGAATCCTATTGAAGAATAGGAAGTCGTTTAATAACGTGCTAATCCCGTCCCAAAACAGCTGGTTTAGGCAGAAGATAGAGGGAAGTCATGAGCCCTTTGTCTTCTGCCGAATGTTCCGCATATAAAATTATGCGGAACTACGGCTGTTTAATGACTGGGACTGGGATTAGCCTCGGAATTATTCAGCCGTTTTTGTTTCCTTCCATTTCATTTCTTCCTTAGTGAATATATTTCAATAGGTTCCATCGTTTTCATACGCTACAGCACGGCGTGTGAACGGGAAAGGGACTTATGAATACCTCCGCCAAGAGTTCCACAAGTCCTTTTCCCACGATTTTAAGGGAAAGGGATTTTTTATGGAAAAAAATAACACCTCGCAACCACTTATTAGCATACTGGTTCCCGTGTATAATGCGGGTAAATATCTGCCCAAAACCTTAGTTTCTATAAAAAATCAGACATATCCTAATTTAGAAATCATTTGTATAGATGATGGGTCAAACGACAACAGTTTGACTATTTTGCAAGACTTTTCGCGACAGGATTCTCGCTTTAAAATAATTTCTAGGGCCAATAAAGGCGTTGCTTATACCCGCAACCAATTATTACAAGAAGCAAAAGGTGCGTATATTGCCTTTGTAGATAGTGATGATACCATTGAACCTAACTATATAGAGTATTTGCTTAACTGTGCCTTAAATAAGCAGGCGGATGTGGTGCGGTGCCTATGGAAAGAAAAAAAACTGGGAATGATACAAAATCCAGGATGTTCCTCAAAACGGAATTTGCCCATAGAAAAGGATTTAAAGAAACGTATTTTTGCCGGATATTATGATTCTATTGTGTGGGGAAAACTGATAAAAAGAAGTCTGATCGTTCATAATAATATGCATTTTTGTGAAGATGGAGTATGCGAAGACCTCTCATTTATCATATTACTTTTCATTTTTGCTAATAAAATTGTTTCTGTTCCAGATAAATTATATATTTATTGCCGGGATAATCCTTCAGCTATTACGGCACCTATCAATAGGGATAAAGTCTTATGGGGTCGCCTTTTAAATTTATTCTATGTGTGCCACATATTAAGACAAACTGGTAAGTGTTCATCACAAGTTTGTAGTTTATTATGCCATTTACTTATATGGCATATGGCTTCTCTGCGTAAAATTTCTTTTTCTAATAAAATTAAAAACGAAATTATATGGCAACAATCTTTGAAAGAATTAGAGAGTTTGCAATCTTTGATTAGGGGGCCTAAAAAAGTCCTATACCAAAATTTTATTTTTGTGGCAAAACGCCTGAAAGGACATACCAGATATATTTGGTGTAAAATTTTCCGAATGTTATGAACCTAAATACTTACGATGTTATTTATTCATTGGGTAATAACTGTGCTACTGCTGAATATTTGCGCAAATATAATTTGCGTAAATATGCGGGGCCTTTTGATTGGATCACTTCCCCCTTAAAAGGGGCGCCTTTTGTATGTATATTAGATCATTTTGCGGATTTTCTGAATTTTACATTTTTGCAAATAAATCCTGTTTCAAACCATAAAGCCTCTAATTTGGTTTGTCAACATAAACAAACAGGGTATTTATTTTTTCACGATTTTTTTGTCAATCAACCTCTTATGAGCCAAATTCAACCCGTATTGGATAAGTATCAAAGAAGGGTTAGCCGTTTTGAAAATGATTTAAAGAGTAATAAAAACATCCTTTTAGTATGGTATGGAGAAACAGGACAAACGCTATCCCAAACGGATATTCTCTTTTTTACTAGAAAAATTAAAAAATTATATAGACAAAATTTAAAATTTCTATTTATTGAATATAACGGTGACGACGAAGGGAGTGTATGCTTAGAACCAGAAAAAGGGGTTAAACTGTATCAACTACCTAAACAAAAACTTGTATATCGAAAAGAAGGCTTCCTGTTATGGGACGAGAATACTATAGGGCCTTTATTTTCCACATTGTCTTTAAATCGTTCTTTTTTACAAACTATAAGACAAAAGTTTAAAATTTTTGTTCTTAGATTGTGTTCAATTTTTATTATTAACAAAATCAAAAGGCATATATTTATTGAGAATTTTGTAAAAAATAACAAAAACTGATATTCCCATTATTGTGCCAGTTTATTATATAAGAAACATTTAGAAAAGTCTTGCAGACAAATTTCCTGAAATAGGAGTTTATAATATGCTTAATTCTAAAAATTTAGTAGTAGGGGCCGGGATTACGGGATGCACTATTGCCCGCCAGTTGGCAGAGTTAGGTGAAAAGGTATTGGTGATAGATAAGCGTGCACATATTGCTGGAAATACTTATGACTATCGTGATAAACATGGAATTATGATTCATAAATACGGTTCGCATATTTTCCACACCAACCTGCCCGAAGTGTGGAATTTTCTATCCCGTTTTACTTCCTTTAACACGTATATGCACAAAGTGCTGGCCGTAATAGATGGAATTCCCGCCAATATCCCTTTTAGTTTACGGACACTTTATCAGGTATTTCCTTCCTCTTTAGCCATGCGGTTAGAGGAAAAATTATGTAAAAATTTTTCATACAATACAAAAATTCCGATACTGGAATTTCAAAAACAGGACGATGCTGACTTAAAATTTTTGGCGCAATATATCTATGAAAAAGTGTTTTTGCATTACACCGCCAAACAATGGGGAACTACTCCCGATATGGTGGACGGCACTGTTACCGCCCGAGTACCCGTATATATCGGTTGGGACGAGCGCTACTTTCAGGACGTTTATCAAGGAATCCCCTTGTATGGATATACCGAAATGGCACGCAAAATGCTGGCCCACCCGAATATAGAAGTTCACTTAAATACCCAATATACGGACATAAAAGGAACTTTTAAGAGGACATTTTACACAGGGGCGATTGATGAGTTTTTCCAATACAAGTGGGGCGAACTGCCATACCGCAGCGTCTCTTTTAAGATGGAAGAACATAACCGCCCTTATTATCAGCAGAACGCTGTGGTCAATTATCCCTGCAATTACGATTTTACACGCATCCATGAATACAAGTATTACTTGCAGGATTCCTCGCCTACAACCGTTATTGCCAAAGAATACTCAACGGCTTTTTGTCTCGGGAAAAATGAACGGTATTATCCGGTTCCGGCCGCGGCAAATGAAGAACTATATCAAAAATACTTACAAGAAGCGGCCCGTTTGCCGCATATCTATTTTGTTGGCCGTTTAGGCGAATATAAATATTACGACATGGATAAAGCTGTTGCCCGGGCTTTATCTGTTATAAAAAGCATATTTGGAGAATAATGTATGACAGTTATCCCCGATATATCCATTTTAGTTCCCTGTTATAATGTGGAAACGTATTTACCCCAATGTTTGGATAGTTTAATAAAACAAACGTTGAAAAATATTGAAATTATTGCTATTAACGACGGTTCCACTGATAAAACGCTATCTATTCTGCGAGAATACGCTGCTAAAGATTCCCGCATTGTTATTATAGACAAACCCAATGAAGGATATGGAAAATCTATGAATAGAGGGCTGAAAAAGGCCCGTGGAAAATATATTGGCATTGTAGAAAGCGACGACTGGGCAGATGTGAATATGTTTGGCGAAATGTTCCGTTTGGCGACAACAAACCGGGTACAGGTGGTTAAATCCGCTTTTTATAATTATTCCGTTAGAATGGGAAATAAAAAACAAGACTTTTTAGCTGATTCCGAACTTAACCGGGTTCTTAATCCAAAAGAAAATTCCGCCATCTTTTACTACCAACCCTGTATTTGGTCAGCGATTTATGAACGTGCATTTTTGGAAAAGTATCAAATTGATTTTTTGGAATCTCCCGGGGCCTCTTATCAGGACATCGGGTTTAATTTTAAAGTGTGGGTTCAGGCCGAACGGGTATGGTTTACATCAAAGGCTTTTTTACATTACCGTAATGACAATGCGAGTTCTTCCATACATTCCCAAGGAAAAGTATTTTGCGTGCGTGACGAATGGGTGAATATAGAACAGTATCTGAAAAAATACCCCCATTTGGAACAATCCAGTCGCTGCCTGCGAACTTACGTTAAATTGGGTAACTACTTTTGGAATTTAAAACGTTTGGAAGGGGAAAATCGAAGTGCTTTTCATAAATACTTTATCGAGGCATACGGGCAAATATTAGTGGATGATGGAATAAAGTGGCGGCATTGCTTTACCTCCCAGACTCGGCTAAAGATGCTAAAACAATTATTTCCCTATTCTTTAAAGTGGCGGAGCCTTTATTGGTTGCAGAAACTATCCCGTCCCCTGTTAGTGGACAAAATAAAGCGGGGGAAGAAAACATGGTATTTCTTTTTCGGGCTAATACCTATAAAAACAGTTTGCGCTAAATTTCCGGGTTTTTGTAAGGAGAATCAATAATGCGTCCGGCTCTCAGTGTAATCATCCCAGTATACAATGTAGCGCCGTATCTATCCCGCTGCTTGGAAAGTTTAATTAATCAAACACTTAAAAATATTGAAATTATTGCTGTAAATGACGGGAGCGAAGACGAGTGTTTGAATATCCTGCTAAAGTATCAAAAACAAGATCCCCGCATACGGGTTGTTACTCAAAAGAGGGCAGGGCCTTCTGCCGCTAAAAATACTGGGTTGCGTATTGCATGTTCGGCGTTGGTTGCTTTTTGCGATGGGGATGATTGGCTGGCCCCAACCGCTTATGAGAAAGCTGTGGAGCAGATGACCGAGAAAGTGGATTTGGTCAATTTCGGCATTTCAGTAGTGGGGCTAGATGGCAAACAATGTAACGAACGCTATTATGACATAAAATATAAGGGAAAAGTCGTTCCATTGGAAGAAGTTTTGCTAAATATGGATAAGTCTCCTTGCAATAAGATTTTCCGTAAATACTTGTTGGATAAATATCATATTTCTTTTCCAATTGACTTACATTTTGAAGACGCCTATTTTTGCAGCATTTATGGATTATTCTGTAGATCCATTTTTTTCCTACCGGAGAGACTTTATTATTATCGCAGGAGGCCTAATTCTACTATGGATCGGGTTTTTAACCGTACTCCAGGTTTGGCGATTGAACACTTGGAAATTGCTATCTGCATTTACCAATACCTTGCAGAAAATGGTTTGTTTCTACGGTACAAACATTATTTCGGCAAATTATTTTTCTCATTTTTTGATTTTGCTTTAAGATATGAATCCATTTTAGAAGAACAAGTACGTATATACGCACTAGCCCGCGCTTTTTTGGATAAAGAGAAAATTCAGTTTGTGGAATTTCCTTATTTGCGCCATGCTCAAGAATTGTTAAATAGAAGAGCTTGGAATAGAAAAATAAAAAAATATGGCGGACTAGTGAGAATTACAGAAACCCCGGGGGAGTATTGCCTGCGCTTTTTAGGAATTCCGTTGAGAAGAAAAAGATTTTATGACGCCTCTTTTCCTCGGGTTTCTGTCATTATGCCGGCTTACAATGTGGGAAAATATATTAAAGAAGCCATTGACTCTGTATTGGCACAAACTTACGTTAATTTTGAATTTATTATTATTAACGACGGAAGTACAGACAATACAGCCGAGGTCATTCAAAGTTATCATGATGACCGAATTGTGTTTATTAACAATAAAACAAACTGTGGGTTGGTATCTTGTCTGAATTACGGCTTGGATATTGCGCGCGGAGCATACGTTGCTCGCATGGACGCGGATGATATTTCACTTCCAGAGAGACTTTCTCTTCAAGTACAATTTATGGATCGTCATTCACGGGTTGGAGTGCTTGGTTCTTGGTTTTTTATTTTTGGGGATATCTGCCCGCGTGTTGAAAGGAAGCCGAAATATCCCGGATTAAAAGATATGTTGAAATGTTCCCCTGTGGGGCATCCCACCGCTATGTTCCGCAAATCTGTATTTGACAAATATCATTTGCGCTATAATCCTGATTATAAACATGCGGAGGACTATGAATTGTGGGTACGGGCCTGCCGAGTTACCAAAATAGCCAATATTCAACAAGTATTATTAAAATATCGCTGGCATGGGGAAAGTGTTTCCTGCAAACATGAACGGGAACAAGTACAAACTTCGCTGGTAATACAGCAAAAAATTAAAAAACTGTGTGGAGATGAAAAAGCCATATGCCGTTATAATCTGTACGATACGCAATTGTTATCCGTATTAAAATCTTTGGGACATTTTGCTTATATGCCCAACAGCGGAAATATGGGAGATATGCTGATTGCCAAAGCCTCCATGCAATGGTTTGACAAAAATAACCTCTCATGGGAACGCATGAACCTAGGAGATTCTCCGAAAAATTTTGTTTATGGCGGGGGTGGCGCCTGGCTACATACATGGATTAATTATATGCAACCCACTATGTCTATAATGCAACAAGCTAGGCGTATTGTCATTTTACCATCTTCTTTTGACAATGTGCCAGAACTAATATCCGTTTTGGATAAGCGGTTTATTGTCTTCTGCAGGGAAAAGAAGTCTTTTGATTACTTGATAAACAGTCATACGCAGGCGACCATCTTGCTAGATCATGATATGGCTTTGCGTCTGGACGCGGACAACGTTTGTAAAGAACCATCAAAATCAATAAAAAAATCCGTTCTAAAACTGAAAAAAAGGATTCGGCTTTTGCCGTTTAGTTGTAACCTTTTTAGGCAGGATTCCGAATCATTGGGATATTATTCGACTGATTTGGACTTATCCGATTCTTTGGGTTGGTTCAGCCAATATGAAACGAGAGAAAACATTGATTTTGTGGGAAGTGGCATGCTAGAAATGCTACGTCATTTTGATTGTGTTCATACGGATCGTTTACATATCGGTATTGCGGCAGCTCTTACGGGTGCGGATGTGTACTTGTATGATAATTCGTATGGAAAAATTAAAGGCGTATATGAACACTCTTTACATACACTAGCAAATGTAAAATTTCTTGATAAAAAGAGGGCATTATGATTCTTACTTATCACAATATTGGGGATGGAAACAATGAAACTTGGGTGAGTGTTTTTTCTTTCAAAAAACAAATGGAAGACATCAAAAACCGTTTTGAAGTTGTTGCATTGGACAACTATGACCCATATAATCCCAAACAGATTGTCCTGTCTTTTCACGATGGACGAAAAAATATATTCAATGCCTTGCCAATACTCAAAGAATTAAATTTTCCGTTCCATGTTTTTATAGTGGGAAATCTTATTGGGAAAAGTGAAGAATTTTTAGAGGAATCTGATTTTAAAATAATCGAGGAAAATGGTGGAATTTTAGGATGGCATACACATTCCCATTTGGATTTGACAACACTCCCTTTTTGGAAACTGAAATCCGAGATAAAGAATCCGTACGGATGGAAATATCTGGCTTATCCTTATTGGAAATATGATGACAGGGTAATTAAAATAGTCAAAAAGTTAGGCTATAAATTTGCACATAGCGGAAATGGTTTTGCGGACATACATGGCGGAAACTTAGAATTAGATTCTGTATTTATGAAGGAGTTTACTCCCGTAAAGTATATTAATGACAAAATCGTCAAATATATAGATATGGCTTTATTTTCTTTTCCGTGCAACATGAGATGCCGGTATTGTTACGTTGGGCAATACGCCAGCGAACAAGAAAGAGCTGCCATTATGCCGTCCAAATATACCCCAAAAGATTTGGAAAAAGCCTTAAATAAAAAAAGAATGGGGGGAACTTGTATTGTAACTTTTTCGGCGGCAGGCGAAACATTATTGCTTCCCCATACATTGGAATACTTAAAGGCGATACTTCGGGCTGGGCACTTCTTACATGTTTCCACCAATCTTACCATTACCAAACATATTGAGGACTTGTTGTCTCTGTCAGCGGAAATGCGTTCTAGGCTGTTTTTTAAAGCCAGCATACAATATTTGGAACTGAAACGTTTGAATTTACAAAAAGATTTTATACAAAATTGTCATAAAATTTGGAAAGCTGGAGCCACTTGTGCACTTGAAATTGTTCCAAATGATGATTTGATTCCCTATATTCCTGAAATCAAAAAATGGTGTTTGGAAAATTTCGGTGCTTTACCCCAATTATCTTTGCCTCGCAACGAAGCAATTCCTGGGGTTAAGCTCCTTTCTAAATTTTCTTTGCAGGAGTTCGCACGAAATTGGGAAGATTTTTATTCGGAAGAGTTTAGGTTCAAGGTGTCAATGTGGGAGAAACCCATAACTGATTTTTGCTATGCGGGAAAAGTGTCTTGTTTTGTAATTATAAATACGGGAGAAATGCTTACCTGCCCAAAAAGTATTGTAATAGGCAACTTTTTTGAAGGAGATTTATTGACAGAATCAGCCGTGGCAAAATGTCCACAAAAACACTGCTTCGTTTGTCATAATTGGCTTGGATTTGGATCCTGCCCCCCCCAGAATAACACCAATTATTTGTTACAGAGAGATCGTATTGGGTTTGGCGGAGTACATTGGGTGTCTGAAAGATGTCGCCACGCTTTTAGACAGAGAGTTTGTGAAAATAATAAGCTGTATTCCTTAGAAGAAGAAAAGAAGTTATACAAAAAAGCTTCTAAAAAACAAAAAAGAAAAAATGTTCTATTGTAAATGCGGGATTTTCGAAGAATTTTTTGAAAATTTTTGATTAAATGCCTAAGCAGAAATAAAATTAGGAGGAGGCTTAACTATGAAAGGGATTATTCTAGCAGGTGGGGCAGGCACGCGGTTATATCCGGCCTCTTTGCCCATTTCCAAGATTTTACTACCTATTTATGATAAACCCATGATTTATTACCCGCTTTCTACACTAATGATGGCGGGGATACGGGATATTTTGATTATTACCACTCCCGAAGATATAGAAAACTTTAAAAAGTTGCTAGGGGATGGTTCCCAATGGGGTATTTCGTTATCTTATGTGCCCCAGGTAGTAAAAAAGGGTATTGCCGATGCTTTTGTATTAGGGGAAGACTTTATCGGTGCGGATAGGGTGGCCCTTATTTTAGGGGATAATATCTTTTATGGGAACGGCTTTGAGCAGATTTTACAAAGTGCTAAGCAAAATACTGCGGGGGCCACGGTATTTGCCTATGAAGTAAGAGACCCGGAGCGTTTCGGTGTGGTATCTTTTGATAAAGCCGGAAATGCTGTATCTTTGGAAGAAAAACCTCAACATCCCAAAAGCAATTTTGCGGTTACTGGGCTATATTTTTACGATAATAAGGTTGTTTCTTATGCGAAGAATTTAAAACCGTCAGCCCGTGGTGAACTGGAAATTACAGACCTAAACAAAGTATATTTAGCCCATAATGCCTTGCACGTAGCGCGTTTAGAGCGTGGATTTGCGTGGCTTGATACGGGGACGCACGAAAGTGTCTTACAAGCGGCGAATTTTGTGCATAGTATGCAGTTAAACCAAGGGATAGAGATTGCGTGTTTGGAAGAAATTGCCTTAAAGAAAGGGTTCATTAGCAAGGCGGAGTTAAAACACACCTTGTCCAAATGTCCGTCTAATACTTATTATCAATATGTAAATCGGTTATTTAAATGAAACTCCCCGGGCTCACGCCTGGGGTTTCTTTTGCTCCAAAATTTCAGCGTTGCTTAATTTTGCCCGATACTAAACTCAATGAGAAAACAAAGTTTTTCTAGTAGCGGGTTTGCACACTCCATCCCTCGGGCTTACGCCCGGGGTTTATTGTGAGCAGTAGTTATAAAATTCGCTAAATTTCCGTTGGCATATTGGGTATATTTACGCTACATCTCCGGATTTTATGGGGAAATTAGAGCCTTTGGGCACTTTTATAAGCAGATATAAGCATACTATTTGTTGCGCATTATGATATCTTTGGCTCCATAAATACGAACCACGATACGGCAGTTTGGGAAAATTCTCCAAAATTTTCCCCCGCAAATTTTTAGAGAGGCCCTTCTGTAAAAAATCCCAGAAAATTTTTTGCCCCAAGCCTCTTTTTGTAAATCAGAAAAAATTATTTTTGTGATGTTATAAACCACTGGTGGCTCAAGAGCGCCCAAAACCTTCTTTTTGACCGGCGGAAACAGGCGGCTATTTTAACGTATTAGACCTTTATGGTCTTCTCATACTATTTTACTCTTTTCATTATTGTTCTATGCCATATCTTTTCCAAGCCATTGAGCAGTTTTAGAGTGCTTATTACGCGCCTAGTTTTTATTGCCTACCTATTCTCATAGCAGATTAGAATTGTACATCGCTTTTATCATATTATCCATATTAACTATATTATTCTTACTTATTCCTACATAATATTAGAGATATACAATCATTGAGCAAAGTATAATTCCTACAAGGTTGGCATAAAGTTATATGATGAGCAAATCTTTCCATTACGAAGCCTTCTAGCACCTCTAACAAGCAAAATAGACCAATAGATTTTATTTACTGTAAAATAATTATAAATATACTCCGTGAGAGTACCCCATATTATATCCCGCTTAACTTTTGGCGGGATTTTTTAATGCTTAATTTAGGGTTTTCCCCTCTTTCGTCGTCGGTAAAAAAAGCCTAATTCCCCTGCGATATCCAATAGATAGGTTTTCCTTATCCCGCCATTTCACCCTTTCAACTGCTTTTTTGCTATCTTTCTATCTATTTTGCAAAATTTAACACTAAAAACTTAATTTTCTTTTAAGAGTTGGCTAACCCGAGCCGCCGTAAGCCCCAAAGCCCGCGCACATGCGGCCTGGCTAAGGCCGTTTAGGCGCATATATTCGCGGATTTGTAGCGCCAATGTCTGCTTGTACAAGGCTTTATCCACCTTGGGTTGTTTGTCCGCTTTTCGGGCCACCAATTCGGACCGTTTCCAAGGGCCAGAGTGTGGTTTTACATTGGCACAGAACGAAAATTCGGTTCCACTGCGCAATACAACCGTAATTTTGCTTTCTTGATATTCATAACCGATACGGCAGATAATAGATTTAAGGGTTTCTTCCTGTTCGTATTCGGATAATTGCTCAAATAAAGCCCGGCTGAGAACCCCATTTTTATCCAATTCTGCAATAAGCGCCAAATGGAACTCTCGTTGTCGTACCGTCCGTGTGGGACAAGACTTATAGCCCTCTTCTCGGCACTCCCGGCAAATATAATAAAAATGTTTCGTATTTTTCTTTTTCCCATAGATGGGAACCATTGGGCTGCCACAGGCTTCGCAAAACAATAAACCACGCAAAATGCCAGGCGTTGCTTTCCGTACCGTCTCATACATTTTTCGTCCATTATTTAACAGTTCTTGCACCGACTCAAAGGTTTCTATGGACACAATTCCATCGTGTTCACCATCATAAATTTTCTTTTTGTAAAGAACCTTCCCAATATACAGCGGGCCTTTCATTGGCAGTTAATTTTTTCGTCTATTATATACAGCGGGCGTTGCTTTACTTCCATAAAGGTACGGCCTAAATATTCGCCGATGACCCCCAAGGAAATAAGTTGTACCCCGCTAAAAAACAAAATCGCCACCATTAAAGAGGAATACCCGCTGACCGGGTTTCCAAAGAAGATTTTTTTGGCGGCCACCCACAGCGCGTATAAAAACGCAAAGAGCGAAACCGAAAAACCGAAATACGTCCACAACCGCAAAGGAAGTGTGGTGGAAGCCGTTAGGCCTTCCAGCGCAAAGTTCCACAGCCGCCAATAGTTCCACTTAGTTTGCCCGGCTTGGCGTGCTTGGCGCACAAAGGGCACAGAAGCCGCCTTAAAGCCCACCCAGTTAAAGAGCCCTTTCATAAAGCGCTCCCGCTCCGGCAAGGTGAGTAGCGCCTGCAAAACGCGCTGGCTGATAAGGCGGCAGTCCCCGGCGTCTTCGGGCATTGGGCGGGTAGAAATAAAGTTGTAGAACTTATAAAAAACCTTCGCGCTCATACGCTTTAACCAAGAGTCCGTTTGACGGTTTTGGCGCGTACCATAGACTACTTCGTAGCCTTCCTTAAATTTTTCCAAAAACGCGGGGATAAGTTCCGGCGGGTCCTGTAAGTCCGCATCCATTACAATAGCCGCATCCGCCTGGGTGGCTTCGGCCAGCCCGGCGGTCAGCGCGGCCTCTTTGCCAAAATTGCGCGAAAGGGATATTACCTTTACGCGTTTATTGTGGTTGGCCAAATTTTTTAAATAGGCAAAGGTGCCATCTTTACTGCCGTCATTTACAAAAATATATTCAAATTGAAAGCCGTTTTCCTTTTGCAAAACGGGTTCCACGGCCTGCCAAAAAACGGGCAGGGCTTCTTGTTCGTTATAGGCGGGAACGATTAACGCTATTTTCATACAGAGATTATAGTATTTTTTAGCCTAAAAAACGTGCAGATTTATCCCGGTAAAATTCCGTAGAATTGATATAATAAATTATGCGGGTTTTGACCCGCGGGAGGACGGTATTAAAAAGATTTCGTTTCGTTTTTTTATTTTGCTGTTTTTGGCCGCCGCCGGCGTGATAGCGGCGGGCGTGGTGTTTTATTGGCAGCAAGTAAGCGAAATTTTGGCCTCTGACGTGAAACTAAATGTAGCCGCCGCCGGTAAAGAAGCCGCGAGCGACTTTGACCGCGTAATTCAAACGGATGAACAGGTGTTAGAGTCTTTGGCCCTGACGGTACAGGATGCTTACCCGTGGGCGAATTCCTCGCACTTGTCCGATTTTTTAAAACGCCAAACCAACCATAACTATTTTAAACTTTTGGGCGTAATTACCCCAGATAAAAAACTTTATTTGTCCTCTCCGCGCAACTTTACCGCCGCCTTTGTGGCGGATATTTCCGCGCGCACCTTGGAGCAGGGCAAATACCTCTCCGTCCGCCAGGCGGACCCGTTGGACGGCACGGATGTATTGGTGCAGTCCGTTGCCCTTTATAAAAACGGCCGCCCGCTGGGCACGCTATTTGCCTTGCAGAATCCCAGCCGCTACCGGCCGCTTCTTACCTTGTCTGCTATGGGGGACAAGGGGTCGTCTATGATTGTGGAGCGCGACGGCAACTTGGTGCTCTCTCCGCGTAAAGTAGGGTTCAGCAATATTTTTACCCAATTAGACAAAACCGCCGCGACGGATAATTCCGCCCTGCCTGCGGATTTGCGCCGTGCGGTGCAAAACGGGAAAAGCGCGCTGGTAAGCGCTTCGTTGGATGGCAGTACGCGGTTTTTGTATTTCATCCCCTTGGAGCGTAACGGATGGTATATGGTGTCCTCCTTGCCTACGCAATTTGTAGAGGAACGCGCCCAACATTTGGCGGTGTTGTCGCTTCTTTTGTTTGCGTCCGTCTTTGCGATTTTCTTTTCCCTTATCTTTTATATTTTGCATATGCGCGCATACAGTAACCGCCAGTTATTTACCACGGCCTTTGTGGATAATTTGACGGGTGCCGATAACTTCAACCGTATGTGCGAAGTGTTCCCGCAAAAACTGGCTGAATTGCACGGGCAAGCGGCGTTAGTCATTTTTGACATTAATAAGTTTAAGGTCATTAACGATTTGCACGGTTACGAACGCGGCAACCAAGTGTTGCAGCGCATTGCACAGGTCCTGCGCGAAAATGTATCGCCCGAAGAGTGCTTCTGCCGGCTGTCAGCCGACAATTTTATATTGCTGTTAAAATACACGGACCGCCGTTCTTTTTTGGCGCGGCTAAATACGCTCAATACGCAGTTGCGCCGCGATTGCACGGTGGAGGATTCTTGCCTGATGATTGATATTGCGTTTGGCGTGTATGAAATCAAGGAGGACATCCCCTTTTATATTATGTTGGACCGTGCGCATTTGGCGTTGGAAAAGGCCAAGAAAATGTCCTTTGACAAGTGCGAATTTTACGACGAAGCCGACCGCAACCGCATTGTGGCGGAAAAGCAGATTGAAAACACGATGGAAGCGGCCCTTAACCACGGGGATTTTGCCGTTTATTTACAGCCCAAGTGCGATTTTGCCACCGGGGAAATACGCGGGGCGGAAGCCTTAGTCCGCTGGAAGAGCGCAGGTGGGAAAATTGTCCGCCCGGATGATTTTATCCCGATTTTTGAGAAAAACGGTTTTATATTGCGCCTGGATATGTTTATCTTGGAAGAAGTGGCCCGCTTGCTGGCGGCGTGGAAGATTAAGGGCCTTAAACAGGTGCCGATAGCCGTCAATTTTTCCCGTTTGCACCTAAACGACTCTCGTTATATTCCACAAATGCTGCGCTTGGTGAACAAATACGGCGTGCCGCACGAACTGATAGAGGTGGAACTGACGGAGAGCGTGATTTTTAACAATTTGGACCACGCACAAAACATCATCCGCCAACTGCACGGCAACGGCTTTTCCGTGGCGATGGACGATTTCGGTTCCGGGTATTCTTCCTTAAATGTGCTGAAAGAATTGCAGTTTGACAGCATTAAACTGGATAAGGAATTTTTGCGCGGTTTTGAACATAACCCGCACGCCCAAAAAGTGATTGAAGGGGCGGTGGCGATGATTAAAACCTTGGATATTAAAATCGTGGCCGAAGGCGTGGAAACCCGCGAGCAGGCGGACTTTCTGCAAGCCATCGGTTGTAACTTGGCGCAAGGCTACCTCTTTGCCAAACCTCTTACAGTTGCCGACTTTGAAAAACGGTTAAATAAATAACGGCTAACCTATCCGTAGTTTTACCGTTAAGAAAACCTGAAAAAATAAGTAAAATTTTCCGGTTATAAAGAGTGGACCTTTTAAACGACAAAAAGCCACCCTATAACAAGGTGGCTTTTTGTTGCGGAATAAATCCGTTTACGAGTGGGCTTCTTTGGCAGAAGCGGCGGTTTCCTGCTGGCGGAAGAACCCCAAGGTTTGCTGGGAATAAGCAAAGAACGGATAAAAATCGTTCTCCGGCTTGCGCAATTCCGCTTCCGCAATTTCTATGTGAAAAAGTTTCTTTTTAGACACCGCAAATAACCGCACCATAGCGGGCGAAGACGGCGCGGGCATTTCGCTCCCTACGGGCAAGGCCGTCATTTTACCCGTTAATTTGCTGGCGTGGGCCAACATCCGCGCGGCGGCTTCTTGCAGGGCTTCGTGCCCGTGCCCGCCGATTACGCCGCCCAAACCGCTTTTGCTGTTATTTTCAAAATACAAACTGCTGTCGCCCAGCGAATTGGTCGCCAAGAACAAATGTTTGGTTTCCGCTCCGTCCAAAAACGCCATTTCAATCCCGGCGACGGAAATTTCATCCGGGCCGATTTCAATCACGCCCTTACGGTTTTCCAAATTTTTTACGTCCAACCAAAAATTCCGCATATTGATATAGGCTTGTTTCATATACTCCCCCTTTCTTTCCTATATACTATATCATTTTGCGCCGTCTTCTGCGCCCAAAAGAGGGTTAGACGGCACGGCGTTTTTTGGGTATAATAAAAGAAAAGTCTTGGAGGTATATTTTATGGCTCAAAAAGGACGTGCAATTATTTTGATGATGGACTCTTTCGGCATTGGCGGAGCGGAAGACGCCGCCAAGTTCGGCGACAGCGGCGCCGATACATTAGGCCACATTGCCGCCGCACAAGGCGGTTTAAAAGTACCCAATTTGGCAAAACTCGGCTTGTTAAAAGCGGCCGAAGCCTCCACGGGCCACGCACCGCAAGCGGGCGCGCAGGACGGGGCAAAAGTTAATTTACCCTCCAAATACGGTTTTATGCGGGAAATCAGCCACGGCAAGGACACCTCTTCCGGCCATTGGGAAATGGCGGGTTCGCCCGTACAGTTTGAGTGGGGTTATTTCAAGCCGGATTATCCCTCCTTCCCCGCCGAACTTATCAAAAAGATTTGCGACGAAGCGGGCCTGCCCGGCATTTTGGGCGACAAGGCCGCGAGCGGCACCGTGATTATTGACGAACTGGGCGAAGAACATATCAAAACGGGCAAACCCATTTGCTATACGTCCGCCGACAGCGTGTTCCAAATCGCCGCGCACGAAAAGCACTTCGGCTTGGACCGCTTATACAAACTGTGCGAAATCGCCTTTAAGCACGTGGCGCCGTACAACATTGCGCGCGTGATTGCCCGCCCGTTTGAGGGAGAAAAGAAGGGCGAATTTAAACGCACCAAAAACCGCCACGACTATTCCGTCAAACCGCCTATGACCACGGTGTTAGACGAAATTAAAAACGCGGGCGGTGCGGTGATTTCCGTAGGCAAGATTTCGGATATTTTCGCCAAGCAGGGCATTACCCGCGCGGTAAAGGCCGCCGGGCTGGAAGAACTTTGGAACGTAACCTTGGAAGAAGCCAAAAACGCGCCCGATTTCAGCCTGACGTTTACCAACTTTGTGGATTTTGATATGACTTGGGGCCACCGCCGCGATGTAGCCGGCTATGCGGGCGGTTTGGAATATTTTGACAAACGTCTGCCCGAACTGGCCGCGCAAATGAAGGAAGGCGACGTCGCCTTTATCACCGCCGACCACGGGTGCGACCCCACCTACAAGGGAACCGACCACACGCGCGAACACGTCCCGGTGATTATGTTTGGGCCCAATGTAAAACCGGCCTTCCTGGGTGGGCGAGACACTTACGCAGACCTTGGCCAAACGATAGCGGACTACTTTAAACTGCCGTCCCTAAAATTTGGCAAGAGTTTCTTAAACGATTAGCAAAAAGCCCCGGGGTAAAAATCCCGGGGCTTTTTTGTGTATCTCAGAAGGCACTAGCACAGGTTTTCCACTTCGTTCATCCATACCTCTGCGCTCGCGTCGCTGGGCATACGCCAATCCCCGCGCGGTGAAAGCGCCACCGAGCCCACTTTGGGGCCGTCAGGCAGGCAGGAGCGTTTAAATTGCTGGGCAAAGAAGCGGCGGAAGAAGACTTTGAGCCATTTTTTTATGGTTGCCGAATCAAATTTTTTGGCAAAGGCCTGCTGGGCCAAAAAGTAGATCTTGGCGGGTGAAAACCCGTAGCGCAAGAAATAAAACAGAAAGAAATCGTGCAACTCGTACGGTCCCACCAAATCTTCCGTCTTCTGTGCAATTTTGCCCTGCCCGTCGGCTGGCAACAGTTCGGGGCTAATAGGCGTAGCCGCAATATCCTGCAAAACCGCCTGTGTTTGTTTGTCCGTTTCGTGCTGGGCAGCCCATACCACCAGCGAGCGCACCAAGGTTTTAGGCACCCCCGCATTGACCCCATACATAGACATATGGTCGCCGTTATAAGTGGCCCACCCGAGCGCCAGTTCAGACAAATCACCCGTACCGATTACCATACCGCCTGTTTGATTGGCGATATCCATTAAAATTTGGGTGCGTTCGCGCGCTTGGGTATTCTCGTAGGTAACGTCCTTTACCTTGGCGTCATGGCCAATATCGGCAAAATGTTGTTCGCACGCTTTTTTAATGCTTACCTCTCTTTGGGTAATGCCTAAACTCTTCATCAGCGTAAGCGCGTTCTGGTAGGTTCTGTCCGTCGTGCCGAAGCCCGGCATTGTTACGCCGATAATTCCCGTACGGGGCAGGCCGAGTTTATCAAAGGTTTTGGCACATACCAGCAAGGCCAAGGTGGAGTCCAACCCGCCGGAAATGCCGAGTACCGCCGTTTGGGCGTGCGCATTTTTAATACGCGTCGCCAGCCCCATTACCTGGATATTAAAAATTTCCTGACAGTTTTCGTCTAAACGGCTGCCGCGTGGCACAAAGGGCGTAGGCGATACAAACCGCTCCAAATGCGTAATGGGCAGCGCAGGCTGGCCGGATTCAATCACGTCATAAGGGTCCGCCGTTTCGTAGGCGCTGTCCGTACGAAAGGTAGTGTTTATCAATCGTTCAGCGCGTAAACGCTCTACGTCAATTTCAGCCGACACGAGTTGCGCCTCTGTGGAAAACCGCTCCGAAAACGCCAGCGGGGTGCCATTTTCGTAAATAAGGGCATTGGAACCGAAAACCACATCGGTTGTAGATTCGCCGAACCCGCAAGAGGCATACACATACCCACATAAACAACGCGCCGATTGTTGTCCGACCAGTTCGCGCACATAGGCGTGTTTGCCCGTTAAAGCGTTGCTGGCGGATAAATTGAAAATCACGTCCGCCCCCTGCAAGGCTAAACGGGAGGACGGCGGAATTACAGCCCATAAATCCTCGCAAATTTCCACGCCGAATTTCATCCCGCCCGCTTCAAACAATAAATCCGTTCCCGCCGGCACAGGCATCCCGCAAAGGGGTACTTCG
Source organism: Candidatus Avelusimicrobium stercoris (assembly GCA_002432025.1). Classification (GTDB taxonomy): domain Bacteria; phylum Elusimicrobiota; class Elusimicrobia; order Elusimicrobiales; family Elusimicrobiaceae; genus Avelusimicrobium; species Avelusimicrobium stercoris. The sequence goes on from DJFE01000037.1 coordinate 27,612, forward strand.
TTTCCGCCCCACTCCAAGGCGGAAGTAAACCAGCGCTGTTCGTAAAATTCTTTATAATTGGGCAAATAGGTTTTCGGCACTACGCCCAAAATTTCGCCGCGGTAGCACACCACCGCCGCATTTAATAAAAGGTTATCCGCTTGGACGGGCATCCCCACCATAAAAATAATATCAAGCCCTTCCGTACGGCGTAAAAGCGCCCCCAGCACCCGCTCGGCGGCCTGCGCCAAAAGCGGCTTTAAAAACAAATCCCCACAGGTATATCCCGTTACGCATAATTCAGGCAACGCCAGCACGCGCACGCCCTGTTGGACGGCTTCGTTAATCAAATGTTCCAGTTGCGCGGCGTTATAGGCTGTATCGGCTACTTTTACAAGCGGCACGCCCGCCGCTACTTTTACAAAACCAAAATGGCTCATAGGGTAAAGTCTCCTTGTGGGGTATCTAGTTTTATTTTATCAATTATAAAGGCCGGGCGCTTATGGCACCCGGCCTTTAATGTATATTGGCAAGCGTTTATTGGATAGAAACAACTTCGTACCCGGCATCTTGCACTACTTTTTTGAGGGCTTCCTCGTCCAATGCGCTGGCCGATTCCACCACCGCCATTTTTTTGCCCAAGTTTACGCGGGCTTCCACACCCGGAAGCGCGTTTAAGGCACGTTCTACGCGCGCGGCACAATGGCCGCAAACCATCCCTTCAATAATTAATGTTTTACGCATACGGTTTTCCCCTTTCGTCTGTTTAGTTTTTATCTCTGTCGGTTTAAAAAAGCGCAGTCTTAGCGCGTTTGACACCACACACACCGAACTGAAACTCATCGCCGCCGCGGCTACCATCGGGTTTAGTTTCCACCCCAGCGGCCCGTACAACACACCCGCCGCCAGCGGAATCCCCAACACGTTATAAAAGAACGCCCAAAACAGGTTTTCCTTTATGTTTTTGATGACCGCACGGCTTAATTCCAAGGCAGTCGCCACGCCTGTGAGGTTACCCTTTAATAGTACCATATCGGCCGACTCCACCGCCACATCCGTCCCCGTGCCAAACGAAATACCCACATCGGCCCGCGCCAAGGCCGGGGCATCGTTCACTCCATCGCCCACCATTGCGACGACTTCGCCCGCTTCCTGCAAATGGCGGATGACGGACTCCTTGTCCTGCGGCATTACGCCCGCAATAACGGTTTCAATGCCCGTTTGGCGGGCCACTTCGCGCGCGGTTAATTCGTTATCGCCCGTTAGAAGCACAACTTTAAGACCCTTTTGCTTTAACTGCGCCACCGTTTCCGCCGCCGTGGATTTTAGGGTGTCAGCATACAACACCGCCCCCAAATATTGCTGCCCGCACGAAAAAAAGATTGGCGTTTTGCCGCCCTGTGCGGCTTTGGCGGAGAGTTTATCCCCGTTAGGGACTTGTATGCCGCAAGCATTGAGCCACTTTAAATTGCCCCCGCGCACAATTTCGCCAGACACCCGGGCCGATACGCCGCACCCTGGCTCCAAGGTAAAATCTTCCCCCTGCAAAAGCGCAATTTTTCCCTGTTGGGCGTATTCCACCAACGCCCGCGCAAACGGATGCTGGGAATATTGTTCCAGCGTGGCGGCTTGGCTGATTAAATCCGCCTCCCTAACGCCTGCGCCGGGCTCTACCCCGGCCACCTGCATTTGCCCCGTGGTAACCGTGCCCGTTTTATCCAGCACAACCGTAGTAACTTTATGCGCACGCTCCAACACCGCCGCACTTTTGACCAAAATTCCGTTGCGCGCCGCCGTGCCGGTGCCCACCATAATAGCCGTAGGCGTAGCAAGCCCCAAAGCACACGGACAGGAAATAACCAATACCGAAATGGCCGCGGACAACGCAAACGACACGCCGGCACCCGTAAACAGCCACACGCCAAAGGTAAGCAAGGCTATCCCCAATACAGCAGGCACAAACACCGCGCTCACCCGGTCGGCCAAGCGCGAAATGGGGGCCTTACTGCCCGAGGCCGCTTCCACCAAGGTAATAATTTGTGAAAGCGTGGTATCCTTGCCTGTACGGAGTACGCGCACCTGCAAATAGCCGCTTGTTAAAAGCGTTCCGGCAGAAACAATCTGCCCCGTAGTTTTATCCTGCGGCACACTCTCGCCCGTCAGGGCGGATTCATCCACCGCGCCGCCGCCCTGCGTAATTTCGCCGTCTGCGCCAATGCGCTCGCCCGTGCGAGCCACCAATATATCCCCCAGGATAATGCCCTCTACGGGGATTTGCACCTCTTTTCCACGGCGAAGCACCGTTGCCTGGCCGGGTAACAGCCGCACCAAGGCGGAAATAGCATCAGACGTTTTGACCTTGGCCCGCGCTTCTAACCATTTACCCAAAGTAACCAAGGTTAAAATCATCGCGGCTGACTCAAAATACAAATTGCCTGATGCATCAAATGCGGCGGTCCAATCACCGGGTTGCATTAAATACAACACCTTAAAAAGCGTCCACACCCCGCTGATAACTGCCGCGCCGGAACCGAGCGCCACCAAACTATCCATATTGGGCGCACCTAAAAAGAGTTGTTTTAACCCGCGCGTAAAAAATTTGCGGTTTAAAAATAACACCGGCAGCACCAGTAAAAATTGCACAAAAACAAAAATACCCGGATTATGCGTAATAACATCCGGCAATAAGCCCCCCGCCATATGCCCCATAGAAACATACATTAAGGGCGCCAAAAACAAGAGCGAAAGCCAAAAGCGCGCCTTTAAAGCTGCGGACTGTTCCTGTGCCAAAGTCTGCGGCGTGGAATCCGCCTTTTTTTCGCTAGGCACATCGTACCCCGCCTGCCGGACGGCGGATACAATTTCCGCCGGGCCTAATTTATTTTCGTCGTAATCCACATACAAGGTATTTTGCAACAAATTTACAACCGCCGAGTGAACCCCGGGCACGCGTGAGACGGCCTTTTCCACGTGTGCTTGGCAGGCGGAGCAGGTCATCCCTGAAACTAAAAATGTCTTCTTCATCTATAACCCCCTGTTAATAAGAATAAACCCTGCGGGGCAAATTGTCAAGGCGGCAAGCGGAGTAGTTGCCTTTGTCCCCCTGCTTTTTTGCTACACTATATATGAAATATGACGATACTTATTATTATTTTAATGCTTATTTTAAACGCCTCGCTGGCCGCTTACGAAATGGCCCTGGCGTCTGTTTCGCGCACGAAACTTTCCATTTTGGCGCAGGAAAAACGCTCCGGTGCGGAACAAGCCCTGTTTATGAAGGACCATATGGAGGGCAGTTTGGCCGTGGTGCAAATCGGCATTACGCTGGTAGGCGCGGTGGCCGCCGCTACGGGCGGTGCCGGAGCGGGCGAAATCTTTTCCCCCTTTTTGCAGGATTGGTTTGACCTGCCCAAGCGGCTGGCCGATGCGCTGGCCGTAGCGTTTGTGGTGGTGCCGCTTAGTTTCATTACCATTATTTTCGGCGAACTGACCCCCAAAACCTTTGCTATTAAAAACAAAGAATTTGTGGTGTTAAAATGTTCCCCGGTAATGCGCGTACTTTATACAATTCTCTCGCCCATTGTGCATATAATGGAAGCCATCGTGCGCTTTTTTACTAAAAAAACCTTTACCAAGGCGCTTGACCCCAAGGAAGCCCAAAAGGCCGCTATGGCGGACTTGCGCACGGCGGCGGCGATTGCCTCTTCTTCGCGCCTGTTTGGCAAGACGGAGGAAAAAATTGTACTGTCCAGCGCGATGTTTTGCATCCGTAAAATCCGCGAAATTCAGGTTCCTTTGAACCAAGTATATATGCTGGACGCCAACGACTCTATCGCCGACACCTTTGTTAAAGCCCATTTGGATATGCACACGCGCTTTCCGGTAAAAGAACGCCCCGACGACCCGCAAAGCATTATCGGCTACTTAAACTTTAAGGACATCTTTTTATCTACCAAAATGTCCGGCGGCGCACCGACGAGTGCGCGCTCCATTGTCCGCCCCGTACTGCGCTTGGAAGCCGACACCATTATTTCCACCGCGCTGGAAAAAATGATGAAGAGCAAACAGCACTTGTGCCTGGTAACCGAGGGCGAAAAAATCACGGGGATTTTGACCTTGGAAGATATTTTTGAAGAAATGGTGGGCGAAATTGAAGACGAATACGATTTCTTCCCCGCCTATATAAAACCGTTCGGCAAGGCGTGGGTAGTCAGCGCCAGCGCCAAAATGGCGGACGTATTTGAGCGGCTGGATTTATCTATCCCCGCTGACGTACCGGACAATATGACAATGGAAAAATGGATTAGCGTAAAACTCGGACGCCAACCCACCAAAAATGAAAAGATAAAAGCGAACGGACTTTTATTGGAAACGCGCAAATTCCGCCGCCACAAACTAATGGAAGCCATTGTAAGCAAGGCCGAATAAAATATACCGCCCCGGAATTACCCGGGGCGTTCTTTATAAGATAGCGCGCTTTATTAATTCCAGCCGCAGTTGCTCCGGACTCGTAAAAAGAATTGAATCAATCCCCAAATCCTTGGCGGCGGACACATTGTCCTTATTGTCATCCGTAAATACGCAGTTATCCGCCCGCAACTGATAGCGCGACAAAAGCCGCCTGTAAATTTCCGGCTCCGGCTTATTCATTTTTTCCTCACCGGATAAAACCACACCGTCCAAGAGAGATAAAAAATCAAATTTTTTGCGCGCAATGGGAAAAGTCTCCGCCGACCAGTTGGAAAGCGCAAACACGCGGTAATTTTTACCCTTTAACTCGCGCAAAATCTGCACCGTGCCTTTAATTGGACCGCCCAACATTTCCTCCCAACGCAAAAAATACGCATCAATTTGCGGCGCATATTTAGGGTATTTGGCCTTGGCCTCGGCTATCCCCTCGGCAAACGGACGGCCGGCATCCTGCTTGGCGTTCCAATCAGGCGGGCAAACGGTGGTTAAAAACCACTCCATTTCTTCCGCGGAAGCAAAAATTTTCTTATACAAGTGGCGTGGGTTCCAATCAATCAGCACCCCGCCCAAATCAAAAATGATGTCTTTCATTTCTCCCCCTTGCTTTATTATAACTTGCCCGCAACGCCCTGTAAATACTTCTAATTAAAAACCCCGCCCGGCAAACATCCCAGGCGGGGCAAAAGTATTTTTGATACGTTTATAAAACCAAGGTATCTTCCATATCCGGCCCGGTGGAAATAAGCGCAATTTCCGGGTGCGGATACACCTCGGCGGACAGTTGTTTTAAACCGTCCAAAAAGGCCTTGGCCTCGGGCGTGAAATCCTCGTATTTTTTCACACGGTCGTTGCCGGGGAACATATCAATATGCGTAATGGCGATTTTGGTGCAGTTGTTAATCATAATCGCGCGGGAAGCGGAGCGCTTTTCAAACGCACCGATACGGCGCAGGCGTTTGCTGACGCTGCCGATTTCGTGCCCCTTGGTGTGATAAACTTCCAACTCTTTTTCATCGGTCATTTCGTGGTCCAGCGGTCCCGGGCCAACGCGGGTAATGTAGGGTTTAAAGACCACATACACATCCTTTACGCTCTTGGGGCCGAGTCCGGCTTCGCCCAAAAAGGTGCTGGCTGTGGTATCGCGCGACGTAACAAACGGATATTCCCCGTGCAGTAAGGAAAGTTTAATCCCCTGCGTACCTTCCAGCAAGATTTCGCCGCCCTTATCCAAGCACCCGTTTAACAGTTCGGGCACGTCTTGGATAAATTCCTTTAAAAGCGGTTCGTCCTTGGCAAATTTAATATTGCGGCGCTCAATGCGGTCGCGTACCGCTTGGCCCAAGCCAGTTCCCACGCTGCCGATGTGCTTCATAAAGTGAGCCGCGTTTTTCTCAGCCGCGGTCTGTTCGTCCGTAATCAGCACGGCGTACGGGTCAATAATCAGGCGGTCCTTGGTGCCGGTAAAGTTTACCTCGTCCAAGAGCCACTCGGTTTTGGTATAGGCGCCCGCGCCCAAGACGAGTTTGGTCTTGGGGTTTAAAAACCCGGACGGGATATTTTTAAGCGTGTAGGATTTGCCGTCCTTTACCACGGTATGGCCCGCATTGGGGCCGCCCACACGCACGCAATAATCGTAATTGCCTTTATAAGACAAATACGCCGAAATCTTGCCTTTTCCTTCATCTCCGGCTTGGCCGCCGCAAACAATATCAATCATATTTTCCCTCCGCCAGTTGCACGGCGAACCCCAAATAAGTTTCCAGAGATAGTGCCCGCAACCGCTGTTTGGTCGGCCCGTCAACGGCCAACCCTTCTATAAATTCTTGCCATAACGCGGGAGTCATTTTTCGCCCGCGCGTAAAATCGCGCAATGTTTCGTACGGGTTTGGATAGCCCGCCGCGCGTAAAATCGTCTGTACGCCCTCCGCCAATACTTCGGGGTGGGCGGAAAGTTCCGCCTGAGCCGCCTTGCGGTCAAACAAAATTTTAGAAAGCCCCTTGGATAGGGACAAATAAGCCGTCAGCGCGTAGCCAAACGCTACCGCCATATTACGCAAGACGGTGGAATCGGAAAGGTCCCGTTGCAAGCGGGACACGGGCAACTTGCGCGAAAAAAGTTCCAACAGCGCGTCCGCCACCTGCAAATTGCCCTCGGTGTTTTCAAAATCAATCGGGTTTACCTTTTGTGGCATTGTGGACGAGCCCACCTCGCCCGCCGCCGTTTTTTGGCGCACGAGCCCGGCGGAAATATACCGCCACATATCTTGGCTTAGCCCCAGCAAAATAGTATTTATCCGGCGGACGTTATCAAACAGTTCCGCATAGGTATCGCGGTTGTCCACCTGCGTAGAAATAGGGCTTAACACTATTTTTATTTTGCGCCCTTTGTTTAAAGATGTTACAAAACGGCGCGCGGCAGCGGCCCAATTTACCTTGGGGAAGGCGGCTAAATGCGCATTGTAATTGCCCACAGCCCCGCCAAATTTGAGTGAGATTTCACGCTTTTTAAGTTCTTGTAATTGGTGGCTTAGCCGCGCCTCAAACACGCGGATTTCCTTGCCAAATGTCGTCGGAACGGCGGCCTGTCCGTGCGTTCGGGCGAGCAAAACGGAACGGGCTTCCTTGCGGGCCAACTGGGCTAAATCCTTTTGTAAATTTTCCAAGGCGGGCAAAATCGCCTTTTCCACCCCGTCAGCAAGCAACATTGCATAGGCCGCACTATTGATATCTTCACTTGTCAGCGCGAAATGGAACCACTCCAAGCGGTCCTTTAACGGGGTATTTTTTAAGCGTAATTTTAAAAAGTATTCCACGGCCTTTACATCGTGCTTGGTGGCGGGAATTTTTCCGCAGCCGTCAAATTCCAAGGCGCGGATAATTTCCAAATCCTGCTCCGTAAGCGGTAAGAGGTTCTTTAATAAATCCGCTTCTTGGGCGGACAAGGCCGCAAAACGCGGTAATTTTAAATGGGATAAAACGGTAAACCAGTTGAGTTCCGCGCGCACGCGGGATGCAGTAAAGGCGGCTTCGCTCATTACACTTCTGAGCGCGCCCAATCTGCCGCCATAGCGGCCGTCTAACGGGCACAATGCCGGGGTCTTCATATATATAGTTTATCAAATTTGCGCCGCCTTTTTGGCAAGTTTACAGGCGGTTTTTAAGGTTAATTGGGGCAAAAAACTCCCCGGCGGGAATACCGTCGGGGAGTTTGTAAATCAAACGGCGCGGATTTTATTTTTCGGTTTGCGCTTGTTTGGCCAGTTCAGCCTGTTGTTTTTTGACTAAATTTTCATACGGGCCGAAACCGTCCTTTACGTTCCAACCGCCGCCCAAGGCCTTGGACAAATTGACCACCGCAGACAATTCGTCGTTGCGGGCGGAGGCCAAATTCATTTCGGCCGACAGCAAGTTTTCTTCTACGTTAAGCAAATCGGTTACGCCGATAAGCCCCGCATCTTCCTGTTTCTTCGTCAGGTCGTAACTGCGGCGCATTGCTTCGGTTTGCTGTTTGTACGAGTCAAAGATATCGCGGTTAATGCGGTTGGCGGATAAGGCGTCCAACGCTTCTTTAAACGCACCCTGCACCGTTTTTTCGTAGGTGGCCAGCATTTCGCGGTAAGCGGCTTCGGCCTGTTTGTTTTGGGCGCGGATTTTGCCACCCTCAAAAATAGGCGCAAGCACCTGCCCGCCGATAGCCCACACGCCGGCGGAACCCGTGAACAAATTGTTAAGCGCACCGCTTGCATATCCGGCGGAGGCCGTCAGTGGGATGCTGGGGAAATAAGACGCGCGCGCCGCACCGATATTGGCATTAGCGGCAATCAAATTTCCTTCGGCAGCGCGTACATCCGGGCGGCGGGCCAACAAGTCGGAGGGCAAGCCTTCCGGCACATTGGGGATTAACGTAATATCCGCTAAATTCTTGCCGCGGGGCGTATTGTTTTCCACCATTTCGCGCGGAGATTTGCCCAACAGCACGGACAGCGCCGTTTCCGTCTGCGCAATTTTCAAGCGCAACTGCTGTTCCTGCGCCTGGACGTTAGCCATATTGGCTTCCACGCGTTTTAAATCCACCTCAGTACTGTAACCATTTTTATAACGGCTGGTGTAAATGCGGACGTTTTCTTGGCGCGCCTTTAAGGTGCGTTGGGCGATTAATAATTGCTCATCCAAAGTGCGCAAGGCAAAGTAGTTTTTGGCTACATCGGCGGTTAAGGTCAAGCGGACCGTATCGCGGGAGGCCTCGCTCGCCAACAGTTTGGCGCGGGCCGCTTCGCTCAAACGGCGGTATTTGCCCCACAAATCCAGTTCAAAGGATACCGACACATTAGCCGTGCTTTGGGATTCGCCGGAACCCAACTTATTTCCGGCGCGACCGGACTGGCCCGCCGCAGACAAACTGGGCAACTGGTCCGCCGTAGCGATACCCACCGCCGCGCGGGCTTCGTCCACGCGGGCTACCGCCGCCTGCAAATCTTTATTGTAAGCCAAGGCAGTATCTTCCAGTTCGTTTAACGTAGTATCTTCAAACACTTCCCACCATTTGGCATTGGTAAAAATGCTGAAATTATCAGCCGCTTCGCCCGTAGGCAAATCCAAGTCCGGCTGTTTATAGTTGGGGCCCATTAAACACCCGGCCAAAAGCAAGGCCGAGGCCAACGCCGCCCCTATGCGTTTATAGTTCATAAATTCTCCTTTTTCGTTTCTTCCACGTGGTCCACCACTACACCAATTTGTTCCGGCTCCTTCTTCCAACCCGAGAACAGGCAGAAGAACAGCGGGATGAACATCGGCGCGATAGCCGTAGCGGCCAACATACCAAAGACCACGGCCGTACCGATAGAGTGGCGGCTGGCCGCACCCGCACCCGTGCTGACAGCGAGCGGCACGCACCCTAAAATGAACGCCAAGGACGTCATTACAATCGGGCGGAAGCGCAGTTCGGCCGCTTGCACGGCGGCTTTGGCCGTTTCCATACCTTGGTCCTTTAACATTACGGCAAACTCTACAATCAAAATAGCGTTTTTAGCCGCCAAACCGACCAAGGCCACCAACGCAATTTGGAAGTAAATATCGTTGGAAAGGCCGCGCGCCCAAGTACCCGCCAAGGCGCCGAAGATAGCAAACGGCACCGCCATCAATACGGCAACCGGCAGGCTCCACTTTTCGTACTGGGCTGCCAAAATCAGGAACACCACCAGCATACCCAGCATAAGGGCCGTGGCGGAGGAACTGCCCGAAATGGTTTCCTGATAGGTAGTACCCGTCCAAGCGAGCGTAAAGTTGGAATCCAACACCTCTTTGGCAGTTTCTTCCATTGCGCGGATAGCGTCGCCGGAACTGTAGCCCGAGGCCGGATTCGCCATTACCTTGGCCGCCGGAAACACGTTAAAGCGTTCCACCATATCCGCACCCAAAGAAGGCGTAAGCGTAATCAGTGCAGAGAGCGGCACCATTGCGCCCGAGTTGGAGCGTACATACACACCCGCAATTTGTTCGGGGCGGGCACGGTACGAACCTTCGGCCTGCATCATTACTTTAAAACTGCGGCCCGAATAGGTAAAGTCGTTTACATACGTCGTGCCGAAAGTGCCCTGCAAGGTAGCGTACAAGGACGAAAGCGGTACACCCATTGCCTGCGCCTTGATTTCATCCACCGTCATAGAATACTGCGGCACGGCGGCGGAGAAGGTGGTGCTGACGCTGGAAAGTTCAGGGCGTTTTTGCGCGGCGGCGATGAACTTTTGGGTTTGGGCTTCCAGGTCCCGGCTGTCGCCGGAGCCGCGGTTTTGGATATACCCTTCCAAACCGCCCGTAGTGCTCATACCCATAATGGGCGGCGGGTTAAAGGGCATTACCACCGCACCCGGAATCGTATTCTTGGCCTGCATATAAAGCGCACCCACTAGGCCCGCAGAGGACAGAGCCTTGCTCTTACGTTCTTCCCACGGTTTTAATTTGATAAACGAAGCAATACCGCTGCTCTTCATTGTACTGCTTAACATATCAAAGCCCGCAAACGTCAGTTCATCGGACACGCTGGGCTGGGCCAAAATTAATTTTTCCAGTTCCTTGGCTACTTTATCGCTGCTGGCCAAAGAGGACGCCGGGTCCAACTGGGTGGACACCATAATCATACCTTGGTCTTCATCGGGCAGTAAACTGCTGGGCACAATTTTAAACATCGCCCACGCGCCCAAGAAGAATAGCGCAACTACCACCGCCGAAACCGACAGGCGGCGGATAAAGTAAGATACCCAAGTACCGTATTTTTTAGTCAATTTGCCAAAGAATTGGTCAAATTTATAGAAAAATCCACTGGTCGGCTTTTCCTGCTTTTTCAGTAACAGCGCGCATAACGCAGGCGTTAAGGTCAGCGCCACCAAGCCGGAAATAACCACGGACACGGCAATCGTAATAGCAAACTGCTGGTACATCACACCCGTCAGCCCGCCCATAAACGCCACCGGCACGAACACGGAGCACAGCACCAGCACAATCGCCACTACCGGGCCGGACACTTCGTCCATAGCCTTGATGGTGGCTTCTTTTACGGGGAGATCTTCCTCGTCCATAATACGTTCCACGTTTTCAATTACCACGATAGCGTCGTCCACCACCATACCGATAGCGAGTACGAGGCCGAAGAGCGTAAGCGTATTAATAGAGAAGCCAAAGAGTTTCATCCCGGCAAACGCACCGATAATAGACACCGGCACCGCCAAGCACGGAATTAACGTGGCGCGCCAGTCCTTTAAGAACAAATAAACGACCAAGAACACCAAAATCATTGCTTCAATTAAGGTATGGATTACTTCTTTAATAGACGCTTTTACGAACAAGGTGGTATCGTAAGCGACTTTGTATTCCATATCCAAATCGGGCGGGAAATTGGCGGCCAATTCCTGCATACGTTTTTCTACGGCTTGCGCGGTAGATACGGCGTTAGCGCCCGGGGAGAGATACACCCCAATCGGCACTGCCGGCTTACCGTTATAGTTACCGTTAAACTCATACGTCTGGCTGCCGAGTTCCACGGTGGCGACGTCCTTCAAGCGCAGGGAAGTGCCGTCTTTATTGGCGCGTAAAATAATGTCTTCAAACTGTTTGGGATCGGTCAAGCGGCCGGGCGCAATAATGGAATACGCGCGGTCCACCGCCACCGGGAGCGGCGGCTGGCCGATTTTACCCGCCGCGCGCTGGACGTTCTGCGCCTGTATGGCCGAGGCCACATCACTCACAGACAGCCCGCGCTGGGAGAGCACATCCGGCTTAATCCAAATGCGGATAGAATAGTCGTTGGCGGACATTACCTGCGCGTCGCCCACGCCTTCAATACGTTTTAAATCATCTACAATGTTTAAAAGCGCATAGTTCCCCACCGTGGTAGTATCGGAACGGCCGTTAGGGGAATAAAGCGCGATTAACTGCAAAATGGCGGAGGATTTTTTATTGACCTGAATACCATAGCGGCGCACGTCTTCGGGCAAGGTGGCCGTAGCCCCCTGCACGCGGTTGTTGACGTTAATCATCGCCTGGTCCGGGTCGGTGCCTACTTTAAAGGACACCGTCAGTTTCATATCCCCGTTGGAGGAGGAAGTGGAGTTCATATACAGCATATCTTCCACCCCGTTTACCTGCTGTTCCAGCGGAGCGGCCACCGTATTGGCAATTACCTCCGGGCTGGCGCCCGGATAACTGGCCGACACCTGCACGGTGGGCGGCGTCAAATCCGGGTATTGCTCAATAGGCAACATCGTGATAGACACGATACCCGCCAAGGAAATTAACAGCGAAATAACCGTAGAAAAAATAGGACGGTTAATAAAAAATTTAGAGAACATAATTATTTCCCCGTCTGCGCGTTATCCGCGGCCGCTGCTTCTTTGGCTTGGGCCGCATCCTGCGGCAAGGCCTGTTCGTCCGGCGATTCGGCAGATTCAATGGCTTCTTCCAATTTGGCTACATCGCCCTCAGTCGCCGCCGGGACCGCGGTCTCTTCGGCTTTGGGCATAAAGGTTTGCATTTTGGCAGTAACTTCCATACCCGGGCGCAAGCGGATAAGTCCGTCCGACACCACCTTTTCGCCCGCCTTTAAGCCGTCGCTGACGATATACATATCGTCCTGCATTTCCGCCTGAATCGGGCGCGCCACAATCATATTGTTCCCGTCAATTACATACGCAATTTTGCCCTGCGCGCTGTTAAGCACCGCGGAGGACGGAATCAAAATAGCGTTTTTGTAAATAGCGCCCACCAAGCGCACGCGCACAAACTGGCCGGGCATTAAGGCACGGCTCTTTTTGGGATTGGCAAATTCGGCCTTAATCGCCAAACTGGATGTTTGGGTGTTTTCCGAACTGTCAAAGAAAACGATTTTACCCTTTTCGGAATACAAACTACCGTTGGGCAAAACGGCTTCCACATACACGGGAGCCTGGGAAGCGGTCAACTTGCGGTATTCCTCGGGTTTTAACAGTTGTTTATCATCGCTGCCCAACACGATTTGGCCCGACATAAAACCGGCGGCCAATTTTTCAAACTGGCGGCTGGGCATAGAAAAGTTTACATACAAGGGGTCAATTTGCACCATCGTCGTCAAAAGGCCCGATTCGCCCGCGGCGGAAATCAAACTGCCGACGGATTGCGCTTCTTTGCCCGCAATGCCGGAAATCGGCGCGGTAACCTTGGTGTAGCCCAAATTGATTTGCGCATCGTTCACGCCGGCCTGCGCCACCTGTACATTAGCCTTGGCGGTATCATAGGCGGAAATAGCGTTATCGTAATCCTGTTGGCTGACGGCGTTATCGGCGCGGAGTTTCTTCATACGCGCATAAGTGCGCTGGGTGCGGCGTTCTTCGGCCTGCGCTTGAGCCAAGGCGCCTTGGGCCTTTTCCAACGCTACTTTATATTGTTTGTCGTCAATTTGAAAAAGTTGTTTGCCTTCGTTTACATATTCCCCTTCATTATACAAGCGGGCTTCTAAAATGCCCCCCACCTGCGCGCGAATTTGAATTTCCAACGAGCCCGCCACTTGGGCCGGGTATTCAATATCCCAAGGCAAATCCTGCTGTACCACCTCTACCGCATTGACTACGGTCGGGGCGGCGGCACCGCTGGCGGCGGATTTTTTGCAGCCGGACACAAACACAGTTGCCAAGCCCAAAGCCATCACGGCAACGGGCAAAAAGTATGTTTTCTTCACAAGTTTCTCCCAATATAATAAGGTTAATGTCTTTCCCAAGATTATATAAAAATTTTTCCTATGGCAACGCTTTTATATAATTAGTTAAAAATAAGGTACTGACAAGCGGCGCACAAACACTTATAATAAAGTGTACCCGTTGGGAGAAAAATATGAACGAAAAAAAATTCACTCTTTTGGAACAAACTATTGGGCACACGCCCTTATTAGAGCTGACGCGCATTAACACCGCGCCCGCGCATATTTGGGCCAAACTGGAAATGTTTAACCCATACAGCGTAAAGGACCGCGCGGCCCTGTATATGTTAAACGCCGCGGAAGCCGAGGGCAAACTGACGCCCGGCGGAACAGTGGTAGAGCCCACCAGTGGCAACACAGGCATTGCGCTTGCATTTTTGGCCGCCGCACGCGGGTACAAAATGATTTTAACAATGCCCGAAAGTATGAGCGCCGAGCGCGTGAAATTGGTAAAGGCGTTAGGGGCGAAAATCGTTCTTACCCCCAAGGCAGACGGGATGAAGGGCGCCGTAGAAGCCGCCTTAAAAATTGTGAAGGAAACGCCCGGGGCCTTTATGCCCGGCCAGTTTGACAACCCCAACAATCCCCGCGCACACGAGGAAACTACCGGGCCTGAAATTTGGAACGCCTTAAACGGGAAAGTGGATATTTTTGTAGCCGGCGTAGGCACGGGCGGTACTATCAGCGGAGTAGGCCGTTATTTAAAAAAGCAAAACCCGCATATTAAAATTGTGGCCGTAGAACCCGCCGAATCCCCCCTCTTGTCCGCAGGCAAAGCGGGCCCGCACGGCATACAAGGCATTGGAGCCAACTTTGTGCCGGGAAATTTAGACAGAAGCTTTATTGACGAGATTATCCCCGTCAAAACCGCAGACGCCCAGCAAACCGCCCGCGAACTGGGGCAAAAGGAAGGTATTTTGCCCGGCGTATCCGGCGGGGCCGCGCTGTGGGCCGCGTTGGAACTGGCCAAACGCGATGAAAACAAGGGCAAAAATATCATCGCTCTACTGCCCGACGGCGGCGAACGCTATTTAAGCACAGGCCTTTTTGATTAGGAGCGCGCTATGAACAAGTGGCTACTTACAGGCTTTTTGGGTTGTGTGGCATTTGGCGCAATGGCGCAAACCGCCCCAGAAGAGGATGAAATTGTAATTGAAATGCACGGGGAAAGTGCTTCCCCCAAAGCAGGTGTTTCCGTTTGGAACAAAAACGCCCGGCAACTCACGCGCCTCTTCCGCGGTAAAGACAAAACCTATGTGCTCTACCAAGTGGAAAATGTTTCATCCGCCGATAAAATCCTCCGCGCCCAAAACGGCAAGCGTTATGCTTACGTCCGCTACGGAAGCGACGACGGCGATTTCCGTAAATTCCTGTTTAACGCCCGAGACCCGCAAACCTTTGTGGCGTGCGCGGCCAACGTGGCGGACGTATTAGCCGTCAATAAAAAATACGGCGTTAATTTAGGGGTCAGCCAGCAGGATTTTTTGCGCACTTACGAAAATAAAACCACGCTTACCAATTTGCTGGATAAGGCGGCAAATAAAACATATCCCGTTTACCGCTTGGAATATACGGACGTAAACCATAAAACGCCCATACCCACTTATTTTGTGTTTGACGAAGGCTATTTAAAAGACACGCTATCTGGCGAAGACGCCTTTACCGCTTACGCAAATAACCTTTCAAAAGTTAATAAAGACCTCACTAAAAAAGAGAAGGACGCCCAAGCCCAGCGGGAACAGGCCGAAAAGCAGGCCCGCCAAAAGCAAAACCACCCCGTGCGCAAGGCACTTGTTTCCGGTGGCACGGCAACCGACCAGGCCTATATGCCCCGCGCGGTAAACGCCACCCCCTTGCCCGCGCTTACGCCGAGCAAAATCCCGGCCGGTACGCCGCTTAACTAACCCTTTTAAAGCCCGCCAAACGGCGGGCTTTTTGTTTCGTTTCTCCCTAGATTTCCTATAATAAAGGTATGAATATGGATACGGTTTCTCTTTCCTCGTTTAGTATTGCCGGGTTTTTATATGTACTGTTGCAAATTTTTGTAACGGCGCATATTTTGCGCTATAAGGACGATGTAAAAAGTTCTATTGGCTGGATTGGCCTTGTGTGGTTGACACCATTGCTGGGCAGTATTTTTTACGTCCTTTTTGGCATTAACCGCATCCGCCGCAAGGCGTTGTCCTTGCGCAACAAAGGGCCGAACTTAATGGCGCTAACAGGCAAAACAGAGCAGGAAATCCGCCAAGAAATTCCGCGTCCGTTTCTGCAACTTTTGCGCCTAGGCTACAAAGTTCACCCGCAACTTTTTTCCTTTGGCAACCACGCCGAACCCTTATTAAACGGGGACGAAGCCTACCCGGAAATGTGCCGCTTAATTGCAAGTGCAAAAAAAGAAGTGCTTCTGCAAAGTTACATTTTTGATAACGACCGGGCGGGACAACTTTTTATCCCCGCTTTAAAACAAGCCGTTAAAAACGGGGCCAAGGTAAAGGTATTGGTGGACGGCGTGGGCCTTAACTATTCCAAACCCACGATTGCCACTGCCCTGCGCAAAATAAAAGGCATAGACTTTGCCGTCTTTTTACCCTCCAAAAGCCCCATTAATTTGCCCTTTGTCAATTTGCGCAACCACCGCAAAATTTTAATTGTGGACGGAGAGACAGCCGTCTTTGGCGGGATGAATATTGCCGCGGGAAACCTTGTTAAAACAACCCCCAAAGAGCCCATACAGGACATTACCTTTAAGGTTTCCGGCCCGGTGGTGGACCAAATGTCGCGCGTGTTTGAAGAGGACTGGCTCTTTGCGGGCAAACGCCACTTTATCCCCGTTTCCTTTAAAACGTCCAAAAAACTCCCGGGGCATATGCCCGCGCGTATCATCCCCGACGGACCTGACAGCGACTATGGCAAACTGGAACAACTGATTTTGGGCGCACTTTCCTGCGCCCAGCACGAGGTAAGCATTGTTACGCCGTATTTCCTGCCGGAGAGCGATATCTTGTCCGCCTTGGAAGTAACCGCTATGCGGGGCGTAAATGTGGAAATTATTTTGCCCTCCAAAAGCAATATTTTGGGGATGGACTACGCAATGCGTGCCAACTTCGCCAAACTGCTTAAAAAGGGCGTAAAAATCTACCGCACCAAACCGCCGTTTGACCACAGCAAAATCGTGCTGGTGGATAAGGCCTGGATTTTTGTCGGCTCGGCCAACTGGGATGTGCGCAGTTTTAAACTTAATTTTGAGTGCAATATGGAGTGCACGGATAAACATTTGGCCGAAAAATTAGCGCAAATCATCGCGCACAAAAAAGCTGGCGCGTTCCAAGAAAAATGGGACAAGGAAAAACCGCCCTTTTGGCGAACCTTGCGCGACAACGCGTTTAAATTATTAACGCCCTATTATTAATATGTTTTACAAACAACCCCAGGCAGATAAAATTCTCGTTCAGCACGGCCGCCCCACCGCCAGCACGCTCCCCAAATGCTTTACCGTGTGCGTGTGGAACTGGCAAAAGAGCAAGCAAAAACCGTGGAAGGATGAATTTAAACAAGTGGCCGCCGTCGCAGATTTATTCTTGGCGCAAGAGGTGCGCCGCTCGCCCGAAGTGTTTGAAATAATGGAACAAACGCCCTATCATTGGAGCGGAGCCGTCAGTTTCTTCTCCCGCCAAAACAGCCCCACGGGCGTGGCGACGGGGTGTATTGCAAAGCCGCTTCAAATTGCCTTTAAAGCCGGCGAAAGGGAACCGCTCTTGCGCGTGCCAAAAATGACGCTCTCCACCCTTATTCCGCTTGCGGACGGACGGTCCTTGCTGGTTATCAACGTCCACGCCATTAATTTTAGGGGGCTAAAACCCTTTGATACCAATTTAAAGCGCGCCGCCGAACTGTTATTAAACTACAATGGGCCTGTGCTTTTAGGCGGCGACTTTAACGCTTGGAGCCTAAAACGCCGCCGTTTATTATCCTGTATGGCCCACGCGGCGGGGCTCGCCGAAGTGCCCTTTGAGCCCGACAACCGCACCCGCTGTTTGGGCCGTCCGGTAGATTATCTGTTCGTACGTGGCCTGCGCGTAAAGGCCGCGGGCGTACGCGTTACGCGCGGTTCCGACCACAATCCGCTTTTAGTGCGTTTGGAAGCCTAAAACAGCAATACAAATATGCTAAAATATATGAATTATGAATACATCTGACAATAAAGCCGTGTATTTTAAACGCGAAGCCCTCAAACGGGTGATTGCCGCGTTTGATAAAGGTACGCTTGAAACCCAAGCGGAAACCATTCCCTTTGAAGTGCTGCCGAAGGATTCCAAATCTACGGTACGCTGTTGCATTTACAAAGAACGGGCCGTCTTCCGTGCCCGCACGTTGGCCGCGTTGGGCGGAAGCGTAGAAAAAGACGACGAAGCCACGTCGCTTAACGAATACGCCAAAGAAGCCCTCTTGCGCAAGGCCGTGCCGGAAACCCCGCTGACCGTAATGGATATTGCCTGCAAGGGCTGTGTAAAAGCCCGCCATTTGGTAACCGAAGCCTGCCAAGGCTGCTTGGCGCGGCCGTGCCAACAGGCCTGCAAGTTCGGCGCGATTTCGTTTACCGAAGGCCGCTCCCGCATTGACGCCGACAAATGCAAAAACTGCGGCCAATGCAAGGCCGTCTGCCCCTACAACGCTATTACCTATGTGCCCGTACCGTGCGAACAATCCTGCCCGGTCAACGCTATTCACAAGGGCGAAAACGGTTTTGCCGAAATTGATTTTGAAAAGTGCATTTCCTGTGGCCATTGTATGGATGCGTGTCCGTTTGGCGCCATTATGGAGCGCAGCCAATTAATTGACATTTTGACCCAAATGAACAGTTCCCACAAGGTCTGTGCGATGATTGCGCCGTCTATCGTAGGACAGTTTGACTGCACCTTGCCGCAACTGATGACCGCTATCAAAAAGGCGGGCTTTGACAAAGTAACCGAAGTCGCCTTGGGCGCGGACATCACCACCGCCAACGAAGCGCGCGAACTGGTAGAACGCCTGGAAAACGGCGCCCGCTTTATGACCACCTCTTGCTGCGCGGCGTGGATTCAAGCCGTCAAAAAGCATTTGCCGGCCTTGAAGGATTTTGTATCCCATACCAAAACCCCGGCCGCTTACACCGCCGAGATTGAAAAGAAGAACGGTTTTGTTACCGTGTTCGTCGGGCCGTGCGTGTCTAAACGCGTGGAAGGGATGGAAGACCCCAATATTGACTATGTAATGACCTACGAAGAATTGGGCGCAATGCTGGACGCCAAGGGCATCAACCCCGCCGAGTGTGAGGAAATGCCGCTTGACCCGGCCATTTCCGGCGAAGCCCGCTACTACGGCGTAACCGGCGGCGTGGCGCAAGCGGTAGAAAACGCGATTGCGGGCAAACGCCCCTTTAAGAAAATGGCGATTAACGGCTTGGACAAAAAGGCTATGTTAATGCTTAACGCGTTTGCCAAGGGCGTGGGCGACTTCCAACTGTTGGAAGTAATGAGTTGCAAGGGCGGCTGTATCGGCGGTCCGTGCACGATGAAGAAACAAGCCCAAGTGATTAAGCCGATTAAAGACTTAGTCGCCGCCAGCCCCAAAGTGCCCTGCGCTTTGGACGATAAAAAAGAAGCGAAATAACCAACGCTTTAAAAGGAACACCCCGGGTTAATTATGTGCCCGGGGTGATTTTTATAAATACTGCTCACAATAAGCCCCATATAGAAACACTACGGGGTACCGCCTAGCGGTATGGCTGGAAATTCAGGATGACCTCTTTTGTTCATAAAGTCGTCATTCCCGAAGGTCGTAGTCGGGAATCTGCTGTTGCTGTTCTCTTGCGCGACACCAGATCCCGTATAACAACACTACGGGATGGCGGAACACTGCGCGCCGCGCCTTGCAGGCGGCAAATTTTCCGCGCCCTTTTGATTTATTGGGCAACACTCTTTTTGCAATGTCGCCAACCAACGAAACGGCAACAATAAATAAAACAAGGCCCGTCGTCCTGAACTTATAAATATGAACGCATATAAGTTTGCCCGTTATGACAAACGGCAAAACAGGTATAATAAAAAGAGATATAAAAACATCTGGGGAATTATATGAAAAATTTTTTAAAAATTGCGGTTGCCCTGCTCGTGGCGGCCGGGATATATGCGTTTGTTTTTTATAAAACACCGCAACAGCGCACTTTCGCTAAAACTTTAACCCAAGCGCAGGCCGGGGACGTGCCATCTGCGGTAAAAACCGGGGATTTTTATGCGCAGGGCCTTGGCGTAGAGCCTAACGGCGCGCAAGCCGCCGAGTGGTACCGCAAGGCTGCCGCACAGGGCGATACGGGCGCGGCGTGGAAACTTGCGCAGTTATACATCCAAGGCACATTGGTAAAGCAAGATTACGAGGAAGCCCTTCCCTACCTCCAACTGTCCGCGCAGGCAGGCAATGTGGCCGCGCAAACGGAACTCGCGCGCTTTTACAGCGAGGGACTTGGCGGCCTTTCCGCAAGCAAGGGCGATAGTATTTTGTGGAATTTAAAGGCTTCCGCTATGGGCAGCCAAGAAGCGCAGGAAGCCTTGCGCGCCCAGCGGGAAGCGGACCCCGATTTTTACGATGTGGTAAACCGCTTTTCGGCCACCTTATTACTAGCCGCACAGGGCGACAGCCAAGCCCAACTTTCCGCCGGGGAAGGCTACCGTATGGGCTATCCCGTTACCAAAAACGACGAGGAAGCCTTGCGCTATTTTACGCTTGCTTGGCAGGAGGAGCAGTTGCCCGCGGCTGCGTTTGAACTGTCCGAAATGTACCAAAAAGGCGAGGGAACCGAAAAAGACGAAAACAAAGCGTTAGAACTGTTGGGCGCGGCGGCACAAGCCAAAAATCCGTCTGCCCAATATGCACTGGGTGAGCGGGCGTATAAGGCCGAGCCCGCCAATTATCAAGATGCCTTTGCGTGGTTTTCCAACGCGGCGGAGGGCGGACTGGCCCAAGCGCAATATATGACGGGCTTTATGCTTATGCAGGGCCAAGGCACGGAGCGGTCCGTGCCGCTGGCGATTGAATTTTTCAAAAAAGCCGCCAACCAAAACGATACGGCAGCGCAATACGTGCTCGGGCAGATTTATTGGAAAGGCCTTGGCGTACCCAAGGATAAAAAAGAGGGCCGGGCTTGGCTGGAAAAGGCCTCGGCAGGCGGGAATTTAGCCGCGCGTGAACTTTTAAACCAGTAGAAAATGAACCAGCCCCCGGGAAAAGCCTAGGGGCTGAATTTTTTTCCCGTCATCCCGTAAAGTTTTCAGTATCTACATATTGGGTCGTTGTCGTCATCCAGGAAAGTTGTAGTCCAGGATCTGTCGTTATTTAATAAGGAATAGATTCTGGACAAAAACCTTCCAGAATGACTTTTATTTTATTAATTTGTTAGCAACTTTGTAAAAACAGGGTTGCTCCACTAATCGTTAGTCAGCGCATTGAGTGGCGGCGCGCAGCGTGCGGTCCGCAGGCCCCGCCCATTAGGGCCTAGCCGTTTTAGAAGAGCGCGACTTTATAGAAATAGTGTGGCTTAATTAATCCATCAGTTAGCGCATTGAGTGGCTGTCCGCAGGACCCGCCAGGGTGCCGGTGGAAATATCTAAATCGTACCACAGTTCAGTGGGGCGGGTACCGGGTTGTCCGTTCCTTTGGATAACCACGCGGATTTTATCGTTGGCCTCAATATCAAAAAACCGCTCCAAATGCAGGTAATCCATAAACGGACACGCAGGAATTTGCTTAAATACACGACCGTTTCTAAACTGCACAATTTGCAATACTGCCTCATCAGGCGTTAAATGCGTAATGGGCCGCCCCAACACGCGGACCAAGGTGCCGACGGATTGCCCGGGCGTTTCCACCTGTTCCGCCAAACGGCGCACCCATTGCATAGGCACAATTTGGTTAAAATCGTTAATCGGTTTATGGTCCAAAAGCGCACGCCACGCGGCACGCTGCGTATTGGTATTGCCCACAATGCCGACAAACACGCCCACTGCCTTGCCATTTACAAGCAAGGGCGAACCGCAATAGCCGTTTAATACGGGGAAATCCTGATAACGCGCCAAAATGCGGTGCGTGCTGGAAAACAAAACATCAATTTTATTAAACCACGCAAAATTACCGTGGGAAAATCCGGCCGATTGCGCCGGGTTGCGCGCAGAGGGTAACGTTTCGTCGGCTTCCAACGGAACAATATATTTTCCCAGCTCTTCTGGAATTTTAAAAATGGCAATATCCGCACCGCGCAAATGCCCCTCTTTTAGCGTGGTAATCTGCGTATAAAACGGCTTTCCGTTCTCATCAAACAGTTCAATATACGGCTCCCGGCCGATATCGTTTAAAACGTGCTTGGCCGTAACGCCCCAGATTTTCCCGTTAATATTGACGGCAAAGGCAGAGCCCTTTCCGTGCGTTTGCGGGGAGTGCTGTAAGGTAAAAACGGCTTGGCGAATATTTTTAGGCGCGGGTGATAGCGGGCGCGGTTTAGCGGGTTCTAAAACGCTTGTACGCAGCAAGGGCGAAGTTAAACGCAGGGCCAACGCATTGGCCGCCTGCGAGCGTGCGGGCACGGTTAATAAGCGGTTATTCACCTGAAAGCGCACTTTATTAAACCAGCGGGCACGTAAAGCACGTGTAATTTTAAAATTTTTAAAAACACCCGGCAATTTGCCTTGCGCACAAACAGGCCCCGTCAAAAAGCAAGCGCAGGCAAGCGCCAAAGCCAAACCCCTGTATTGCATTGTTACCCCCGTTAAAACCTTTATCTAATGGCTTCTTCCAATGTTATGTTGCGGGTCTGCATATCCACCCAATATGTGTAAGTGGAACCGTCCGCCCGGCTGATGACAATTTTGGCTTTTTGCAAGCCTGCAAATTCAAACCCCGTATCCAGAGAAGCCACTTTTAAAAGCGGATTTTGGTTTAAAGTCTGTTCAAAGCCGTCCTCGTAATACGCGGTTACGCTTTTGACCGTTTCGGTAATGGGCAATTTCCCTACACGAAGCCCGCCAAACAGCAACACGCGCCGTGCAGAGCCGGGATTGCGGTATTCGCGCAGTAAATCCTGCAAGCGGGAAAACGGCACAATTTCGCTAATATTGGATAAATCTTGCTTTTTAGGATAGTCCCGGTTGGAACGGCGGTTCCAATACCACTCGGCCCGGTCTGTTAGCGGGTGCGAAGTACCAAGCGATAAACCCACGGCTTCGCCCTTTTCATTTACCACAAGGCCCCCCGCGTTGGTTAAGGTTTCTTCCGCTTCTGGGTTTACCCCCTCAATAATACGCTCCGAGTTGGTGGTCAGTACGAGGCGTTGCGCTTTTTGGTATTGGCCTTTGTTATAGCCATAAGTAAAAAGGTTAGTGCCCTTTTTGGGGAAGTCCTTGGCCCACAGTACCGGGCGGGCCACTTGCAGGACTTCTTGGGGCAGACGGATGAGCGAGGCGTTAATGCCTTCCGCGCGCCCGGACACAACCACTTCCGCCGGATAGGTAAATTTTTTGCCTTTTACATAAAAGGAAATTTCCACATCCTTTCCCATATATTGCACATATTCCTGCGGGGCAATCCCCCACAAAACGGTCTCGCCGCTGTATTCTTCGGCAATCACAAAGCCGCTTGCCTTAAAAGCATTTATCTTACTGGCGGATGAAACGGTAAACAAATAATGCGGCGTATTTTGCTCAAAGGGTTGCAAGGCGGTGCCCTTTAAAAAGGAGGATTGCACACGGCTGGCGGAGGCGATTTGTTTGGAGACCTGCACGGCTACGGACGGGGCCATTGGCGTTATGGGAACTTGCACCGCAACAGAGGGAACCTTGGGAACCCGGACACGCGGGTAAATGCGGGTAACGGCTTTTTTAATAAAGTTTTTGCCCGTGGCCTTTGCGCCGCCCTTTACCAGGGCCGATTGCGCAAAGGACGGTTGCGCGAGTAAAACCGCCAAACAGGAAAGAAATAAAATTCGTTTTTTCATAGCCACTCCTTGCAAGAACGCCTGATATTATTAATTTACCTGTTTGCCCGCTAAATAAACAGGGCCGTTGGACCTATAAAAACCCGGCTTTAAGGCCTATCTTTTTTGTAGGCCTGCAAATAGAGAAAGCCCCGGGCGGAAAAATACACCGGCCGGGGCTGTAACCAAACTACGAAAGCGTTGGATAAAGCGGAAAATTCGCCAAGAATTTTTTAACTTGTTGTGCCACGCCCGCCAAGTACGCTTCGTCCGTATGGTGCGAAATAGCCTCGTCAATAAACGTGGCCACCTGCGCCATATCCGCTTCCTTCATCCCGCGCGTGGTGATAGCGGGCGTTCCTAACCGCAAACCACTTGTAACAAACGGCTTTTCGGGGTCAAAGGGAATTGTGTTTTTGTTGGCGGTAATGCCCGCTTTATCCAGAGCGGCTTCGGCCGCTTTGCCCGTTAAACCTTTGGAGCGCAAATCAATGCACATCACGTGGCTGTCCGTTCCCCCCGCCACCAAGCGGTACCCGCGCGCCATTAACTGCTTGGACAGTTCCGCAGCGTTCAATTTTACTTGGTGTTGGTAGGCTTTAAATTCGGGCTTTAAGGCCTCGCCAAAGCATACCGCCTTGCCCGCAATTACGTGCATCAGCGGCCCACCTTGCACGCCCGGAAAGACGGCAGAGTTAATGACCTTGGCAAGAGCGGCCTTGCATAAAATCAGCCCGCCGCGCGGACCGCGCAGGGTTTTGTGCGTGGTGGTGGTTACCACATCGGCATACGGCACCGGGCTCGGGTATTCCCCGGCGGCAATCAAACCTGCATAGTGGGCTACGTCGCACGCCAAATACGCCCCGCAGGAATCGGCAATTTCGCGCAAGCGTTTCCAATCAAACACGCGGGAATAGTTGGACGCCCCCGCCATAATCAGTTTGGGCTTGTGTTCCAAGGCCAGGCGCGCGGCTTCGTCGTAATCAATTTCTTCGGTATCCTTGCGCACGTTCATTGCAACAATGTTGTACAACTTGCCCGAAAAGTTAAGCGGATGGCCGTGCGTCAAGTGTCCGCCGTGAGACAAGTTAAGCCCCAGCACGGTATCGCCGGGTTTTAATAAAGCAAAATACACCGACATATTGGCCTGTGCCCCGGAGTGCGGCTGCACATTGGCGTGTTCCGCGCCGAAGAGTTGCTTGGCGCGGTCAATCGCCAGTTGTTCCACCACATCTACAAATTCACAGCCGCCATAGTAGCGTTTGGCGGGATAGCCTTCGGCGTATTTGTTGGTTAAAATAGACCCCTGCGCTTGCATTACGGCCAACGAGGTAAAATTCTCGGAAGCAATCAGTTCCAACTTTTCGCGCTGGCGGTTTAATTCGTGGCTTACGGCCTCAAAAACGGCCGGGTCGGTTTGTTTTAAATCGGGATACATTTTTACACTCCTCGGGCCCCTTTTTAAGGCCCCATATTTTTTATACGATTTTCCTATGAAAAATTAAATATATTTACTATAATTTACTAAATAGAAGTAAATAAATCCAGCAGAGGTGTAAAAAGAAATGGCAAAATTAACCAAGAAAGACTTTCTCAAAGACACCATCAAACACATTGACCTCAAAAAATACAATGTGGTTCCCTTGGTGGAAGCCTTTGGAAATATGGCCTACGCTTCTCGCGAAGTGGCCAGAGCGAGCAAAATCTACAATATGATGCTCTCCGACAAAAAGTGCTCCGTCATTTTGTGTATTGCGGGCTCTCTCGTTTCCGCGGGTATGAAGAAAGTCGTGGTGGATATGATTCAAAACAATATGGTTGACGCGATTGTTTCCAACGGCGCCAACATCGTGGACCAGGACTTCTTTGAAGCCCTTGGCTACAAACACTACATTGGTACTCCCTACAATCAAGATGACAACTTGCTGCGCGATTTGCACATTGACCGCATCTACGACACCTATATTGACGAAGACCAGTTGAAGGAATGCGACGAAACCATCCACAAAATTTGCAACGCCTTGGAACCCCGTCCCTACTCTTCCCGCGAATTTATCTGGGAAATGGGCAAATGGCTTGAAAGCAAAGGCAAAGGCAAAGATTCTATCGTTTATAACGCTTACAAACACGGCGTGCCGGTGTTTGTGCCTGCGTTCTCGGACTGCTCTGCCGGTTTCGGCTTTGTAGCGCACCAGACCCAACACCCCGAAGCCCACGTTTCCATTGACAGCGCCAAGGATTTCTTGGAACTGACCAAAATCAAAATTAAAGCCAAAGAAACGGGCCTTATGATGTGGTCCGGTGGCGTACCGAAAAACTTTGCGCAGGATACCGTTGTGGCTGCTGAAATTTTAGGTGCGGACGCTCCTATGCACAAATATGCCGTACAAATTACGGTGGCTGATGTGCGCGACGGGGCTCTCTCCGGATCTACCTTGAAAGAGGCTTCCTCTTGGGGTAAAGTTTCCACCGCCTTGGAACAGATGGTGTACGGCGAATGCACGACCTTGATTCCGCTCATCATCGGTTACGGTTACCACAAAGGCGCCTGGAAGAAACGCAAAGCCTCCAACTACGTCAAGTTCTTACAGGACGAAGACGCCAAGGTTGCCAAGGCCAAAGCGAAAAAATCCAAATAAGCCGATGCGCGTAAAAACCGCGTTTATTTGTTTATGTTTATTTATCTGCCCGTGTGCGTTATGCTACGGGCAGATAAATTTTTCCAGCGTAAACGGGGAACGCGGCTACGCCGCTATGCGTGGCACGTATGATTGGAATTTGGACAACGGTTTTATCTTATCGCCCGAATACGGCTACTACCGTATGTCCGACAAAGAAATTGACGAAGCAGGCTCCACTTCCCGCTACG
The DNA here is from genome assembly GCA_002432025.1 of Candidatus Avelusimicrobium stercoris. Lineage (GTDB taxonomy): Bacteria > Elusimicrobiota > Elusimicrobia > Elusimicrobiales > Elusimicrobiaceae > Avelusimicrobium > Avelusimicrobium stercoris. The sequence goes on from DJFE01000037.1 coordinate 54,150, forward strand.
CGTTGGGGGTGTCCTACGAACTAAACGATACTTGGCGGCTGACCGCAGACGGATTTTGGCAGCCGCAAGCGGTGGGTTACCAGGCCGTAGGATATGGCCTAGGCGGAACGTGGTTTCCGTTCTACCGCTGGGAACAATTTGTAAACCCGCGCCTTTCGGCGCGTTTTTATCAGGCGCGTTACCGCTCGTATGTGGATAAAATGGGTAACGATTTGACAGGCGGGGCGTTCTCGCAAACCGAAACGGGCGTACACGCCCAAGCAGCTACCGACGTAGGAAACTGGAAACTGCAAGCCGCCTGGCATAAAGTGATAAAATATAGTAGTTCCCAACCCGCAAATGTTACGTTTAGTTGGGCGGATATCCCGTTTATGACAGCCGTAGTACAAGGGTTTGTAAAAGAGGCCGCAGGCGTGTCCGTGCGTTACCAAACCGATTTTATAACGCCTTATGCGGCCTTGGTGCGCTACCGCTACGCCGAACTTAGCGACAGCGCGGCGGCCGTCAGTGCGGGGCTGCACATTGTGCTGTGGGGGATGTCGGTTTCCGGCGGTGTGGAAGTATTTGAACCGCGAAGGGAAGCCAATCGCAAGACGTATTTTTCAATGTCTGCCGAAATAGAATTCTAGCCGGAGGAACCCGTGCCTAAACTTGATTTACATTGTAATATAGACGAAAAAATGTTTTCGCTGACGCTTTTTTTAACCCGGCTTTTGACCGGGCTGACGCTCCTGTATATTACCGTAGGGTGCTTACTATTCTACCGCGAATTTTTGTATAACGCCACGGCTATGGGCCTGCCACTACCTGTTCCGGCGGGGCTGACGATTGTAATAGCGGAACTGTTTTTAAGTTTGCTTTTAATGCTGGGCTGGTTTACGCGCCCGGCGGCGGGGCTCTCCCTGCTTGCAACGGCGGGGCTGGCGACCGTGTTTTTTGCGTCTGATTTTAATAAACTGTATGTAGCGCTGCTAGTGCTACTGGCGGCCGCCTTGCTGCCGTGCGCGCTCTTGGGCCCCGGAAAAATCAGTTTGGATTATTCCCACGCGGTGCGCCGCGCCAATAAAAAATTTAGAGGTTAATTATGGAAATGTTTGACGAAAATCATCAATATGTAAGTTTAGCCAACAAATACCGCCCCCAAAAGTTTGAAGATATGGTGGGGCAGGAAAGCATTTCCAAAACGCTCCAAAACGCTTTAAAACTGGGGCGCATCGGCCACGCGTATTTGTTTTACGGACCGCGCGGATGCGGTAAAACCACCACGGCGCGTATTTTGGCAAAGGCCTTAAACTGCACGGGGCACGGCAACGATAAGCCGACCGCCGAACCGTGCGGAGAGTGCCCCCAATGCCGTGAAATCGCCCAAAGCGCAGACCTGGACGTCCTGGAATTGGACGCCGCGAGCAATACGCAGGTGGAAAAGGTGCGCGAAGCCATTATTGACACGGTGGCCTTGGCCTCGTCGCGCGACCGCTATAAAGTTTTTATCTTGGACGAAGTGCATATGCTTTCGGCCAGTTCCTTTAACGCGCTTTTAAAAACGATTGAAGAACCCCCGGCCCACGTGGTTTTTATATTAGCAACCACCGAAAAGCACAAAGTGCCCGCCACTATTGTCAGCCGCTGCCAAACCTTCCGCTTCCGCCCGATAACGGTGGACGAAATCAGCGCGCACTTACTAGACTTAGCCGAAGCGGAAAGCATAGATTTAACGCCCGGCGCGGCCAAAATTATCGCCAAAAACGCGGGCGGCGCAATGCGCGATGCGCTGACCTTGATGGACCGCGCGATTGCCTATTCCGGCAACCGCATTGACGAAAAATTAGTGGGCGAAATGCTGGGCCTTACGCCAGATGAATTAATCAAAGATACAGTTACCGCCCTAGTTCAAAAGGACAACGCGGCCCTGCACCAAGCCTTTGAAACCTTAAAAAACGAGGGCTTTGACGCCAATTCTTTCCTAAAAGATTTAAAAAACGCCTTGGGCGATCTGTTTTACTTTGCCTTGGGCCAAGGCGGAGAACCCTTTGAAGGGGCCAAGCAAATTACCGAAAAGGTTTCCCCCGGATTTTTGGCGCAACTTTCGCGCAAGGTAAATAAAATTACCGAAGAAGTAAAATTTTCCGATAACGCCTTAATCAGCGCCGAGGTCGGGCTGTTTACGGTAATGGACAGTTGCTTGGATTTGGATAACTTTGTGCGCCGTTTGGAAGCCTTGGAAAAAGGCCTCCCGGCGGTTGCTTCTGCGCCCGCGCCTGTGCGCCGCGCCCCGGCGCCAACGCCCCGGCCTACGCCTAAACCCGCTCCCGCACCGCGCGTAACGTCAGCCGCCGTCCGCCCGGCCTCTGTGGTTCGGCCCGCTCCGGTTGTAAAACCTGCCCCGCGCCCGACCGTGGACGATATCATCGCCGATGACGAGGTGGCAGAAGAAGCCGCCCCGGTATCCTCCGGCACGCTGACGGACCGCCAAATTTGGGATAAAATGCTTCTGCAATTTAAAAAGAGCCCGTTTGTTTATGACGTAATGTTAAACAGCACGGTGCAATTCGGCGCAGACGAGTGGACCCTTTGCTTTCCGCCCGGCAAGGAGTTTTACCAAATCCCGGCCCAAAACAAGTTGGGAGATTTGGAAGCCGCCGCTAAAAAAATAAGCGGCCGCACCATTAAATTTAAAATTTCTTCCGGCACGCCCAAGGACGATAAACCCGCTCCTGCCGCGGCGCCTAAACAGGCCCCTGCGGCTAACGGCAATGCGTCGGCGGCCATTTCCAACGAAGAGCCCTTTGTAAAAGGGGATTTTTCAGCGGATGCGGCGGCCCCCGCAGGTACGGCTCCGGCCGATGCCCCCGAAGAATTAAAGGATATTTTAGAAATTATCCCTGGGGAGTTGTTAGCCTAATTTATGAAGAGTTTAGACCGTTTTATCCGTGCGTTGCGCCGTTTGCCGGGGGTTGGCCCGCGGCAGGCGGAGCGTTTTTCGGCTTATTTTTTGCGTGCTTCGCAAGGCGAAACGGAAGAATTTATCAATGCGCTTTTGTCGGTCAAGCAAGACGTTAAACTTTGCCCCGTATGCTTTGCATACAGCGAGGACGGCCTGTGCCCCATTTGCCGCGACCAAGACCGCGACCACGGCCTGATTTGCGTGGTGGAGGACCCGCAGGATATTGAATCCATTGAAAAAACAGGCGCGTTTAAAGGCGTATATCACGTTTTGCACGGGGCCATTTCCCCAATGGAAGGCCGCGGCGCGGACCAAGTAAAGGTGCGCGAACTGTTAGAGCGCGTGCAACACGCACAAACCCCGGTGCGCGAGGTCATCATCGCCACGGACCCGGACAGCGAAGGCGAAACAACGGCTCTGTATTTGGCGGATTTGCTGCGCGGGCTCGTGGGGCAGGTTACGCGTATCGGCTATGGGGTACCGCTGGGCGGGGACATTGATTACATTGACGAAATGACGCTTGGATACTCTTTAAAAGGCCGCACCAAACTCTAATGCACCCGGATATGTACAAAAGGCCGCTGTTGTGGTGTCTGGCGGCTTTAATTGTCGGTCTTGCGTTCTTTTACCGTCCTGCCCCGTCCGGGCAGGACGTTTTCCACTTTCTGCCACAAAAAGAAGTTACCCTCACCGGGCGGGTGGAAAGTTTCGCCGTCCGCAAGAAAAAATCCCAAAACGTAATTATCAAGGTTTTCTCCGTAAACGGGCAAAAGGCAACCGGGCAAATCTATGCACGCCTGCCGGATTTTACCCCGCAATGGAAGGATATTTTGGAAATTTCCGGCCGTTTACAGCAACCTTACGGCGTGGATTTACTCGGCAATTTTGATTGGCGCAATTACTTGGCGGACAAAGGTATTTTTACCGAAATCAAAGGTTCATCCGTATCGGTGGCGCGTCCTGCCGCGTGGCCGTGGCGCGTGATACGGGCCTTGCGCGCGGATATTCTGCGCGTATTAAACGAAGCCTTTCCGCCCGATTTAGCCTCCATTGCGGGCGGCGTATTATTAGGGGAGCGCGGCGAGCAGGACCCGGCGCTTTATAGCGCGTTCCAAGACAGCGGAGCCATCCACTTATTGGTGGCCTCGGGCGGTAACGTGGGGTTTGTTACACTCCTTACGCTGGCGGTTTGCTCGTGGATAGGGTTAAGCCGCAAGAAAATGCTCCTTTTAGCATTAGGCGTGGCGGGAGCCTACACGCTGATTGCCGGGGCTGACGCGCCGCTTGTGCGCGCTTATTTTATGGCGGTTTGCGCCTGCACCGGGTATTTATTAGGGCGCAACAGCGGCGTTTTCCAAGGGTTGTTGGTTTCGTGCTTTTTGATTTTGCTTTTTCAGCCCGCTTCGGTGTTTGAAACAGGATTTCAAATGTCCTTTTTGGCAACGCTTGCCATTATTATTTGCCTTAACAATTATAAAGTACCCGGAAAATGGCCCAAAACCCTGCGCTTTTTTGCGCAAATCTTTTTAGCCACCCTCTCCACCCAACTGGTGCTACTGCCCGAATTTACCAATGTTTTTTACAAAGTATCGGTAACGGGGCTTATTTCCAATATGCTTTTGGTGCCGCTGGCCTCGGTATTAATGGGGCTTTCGTTTGCGTATTATGTGTGCAATTCGCTGCATTTAGGGTGGATTTTACATACGGTAACGTATGGGGCGCTATGGCTATTTAAAACCTTGGTGGTTTATTTTGCTTCGTTTAAAATGTCCGCCTTGCAAATGGCCGCTTGGAGCGCGGGCACGATTACCGCCTATTACGCGGGACTGTTTTTAATGTTTAATTTGCCGCTTAAAAATTTTGCGCGCAAAATCGCGCTTCCGTGTTTAGTGGTTCTTTTCGGCGCACCGCTTGCGGAATATTTTTTCGCACCGGACATACAAATTTATTTATTAAACGAGTGGAACAAAAGCGGGGCCGTAATCCGCACGAAAAACGGCGGGGCGTTTTTAGCGGGAAGTGAACTGGACCCGGAAAAATTGCAAGCCGCCCTTTTGAAAACCGGGGTTAAACAACCAAACGCTATTTTGCTTTTTACGGACGAATCCGTTCCGCCGGAATTTTCCGCACGGTTTTCCAATGCGCGGGTTATCCGCCCGTTTGCGGATAATTGGCCAGGCGATAATTTCGCCTTCGGCCCCGTAACCGTGCAACTAAACTGGGGCGAGCACGAAACGCGCGAAGGCCGCCGCTGGATAAGCGAGGGCTACTCGGGCACGGACAAGGACGACGCGTCCTACTGCTTTATTTACAAGGGTAAAAAGGCCTGTTTGGGCGCGTTTTCGCACTTTGCTTACAGCGGGGAAAAGCACGCCACCGCACAAAGAAATAAAACCATTGCGCTTAAAATTTAGATATAATAAAAAAGCGCTGTGGAGGACACGATTATGGAACAAGCAGAATTAAAACAACACCAACGTTTTTTGAAGGAAGCCGTTAAAATGGCCGAGAAAGGTATGAACTCGGGCAAGGGCGGTCCGTTCGGTGCAGTCATTGTAAAAGACGGGAAGATTATCGCCCGCGGCTGCAACCAGGTAACTTCTACCAACGACCCTACCCGCCACGCCGAAGTTGACGCTATCCGCAAAGCCTGCAAAAAGTTAGGCTCTTTTGAACTGACGGATTGCATTATTTATTCCTCTTGCGAGCCGTGCCCGATGTGCTTGGGCGCCATTTACTGGTGCCGCCCCAAGGCCCTGTATTTTGCGGCGGACCGCTTTACCGCGGCCAAATACGGCTTTGACGATGAATTTATTTACAAAGAAGTCGTTTTGCCCACCGACAAACGCGCTATTAAAACCTATTGCATAGACATTTCCAACAAAACGGAACCGTTTGAACAATGGGGCAACAAAACAGATAAGATTGAATATTAATTAAAAAGCCCGTCCAGTTGGCGGGCTTTTTTATGGCTTTATAAAGTAACAGGCAGGTGGCCTTGGAGGGCAAATTTGCCAAGCAGGCACTCCGCCGCCGCGCGCTGGAAGGACGGCGCGGGGCTAAACGTAAACAAGGTGCTTGATGCGTTTAATTGTTTGGCGGCCCACGGGTTCGCAAGCGCAATTAACAAATGCGCCGGGTACTGTTTTAAGGCCGTTTTCCCGCGGGCTATTTCCGCCGGGTCCAGCGCGATTTTTCCTTTAAAGGCCTGATACCGCCGCCAGCACAACACCACCAATTTATTCGCCTTTTCGCCCGGGTTTACCACGGTTACGCCGCCTTGGCGTAAGGCATTTATAAAGGGTTCAGACGATAAATTTTCATCATTTCCAACTTCTATTACTTGCACCGTTTGCCCCGGTTTAAGCGAAACTTTGGGTCCCAGCCAGGTAAGCGCCTTTTGGGCGGCGCGGGTGGCAAAGTCCGTCGGTTGAAAGGCCGTTTCTTCGGGTTGCGCGGGGATAATATCCGCACGCTCACAAAGGCTGTCTTGCTGGTGTTCGGCTTCGGCCAGCAAGGTTTTATCCAGTGGTACTTGGTGTAAAAATTCTAGCAGTTCAAACGGATTTTCCGGCACCAGCAAAATATGCGCCCCCGCCCGGAAGGCCGCCAAGGCGGCTTGTTTTTCGTCGCCTAGCGCCTTCATACACAAGGCGTCCGTTACTACGCAGCCTTTATAGCCCAGTTTGGTTTTAAGCAGTCCGCTAATAATTTTAGCGGAAAGCGAAGCCGGGCTTTTTTCGTCCAGTGCGGGCACCAATAAATGACCCACCATTACGCTGTCCGCCAGCGGTAATAAATCCCTAAACGGGGCAAGTTCGTTCGTTTGCAAATGTTCAGCCATAGACGGCACCGTAGGCATAGCCATATGGGAATCGGTGGACGTGTTGCCGTGCCCCGGGAAGTGCTTTATGCTGTTGAGCGCGCCCCCTTTGGCAAGCCCCTTTATAAACGCCCTAGCCAAACGCGAAACCAACTGCGGATCTGCCCCGAAAGAACGCGTATTAACAATCGGGTTTTGCGGGCAATCGGCCAAATCCAATACGGGGGCAAACACCCAATCCACGCCCAAACTTTTGGCTTGGCGGGCAGTTAAAAGACCCTTTTCAAAGGCTAAATCTTCCTCGTTTGCGGCCCCCAAGGCCAGGTTAGAGGGCAATAACTCCGCATCGGGCAGCCAACGGCCTAGACCGTCCTCATAATCGGCTGAAATTAAAATCTTTTTTAAAGGAGAAGCCTCCCGCAAAGCACGTGTTAATTCGGCCACTTGCTGGCGCGTACCGCCATAAAGGCAAAAGCCGCCCACACCCAAGCGGGCCAATTTTAAAGCGTCCTCGGGGGCGGTTTTTCCAAACCAAAAGCCGGGGTGAACTAAACGGTTAATCTTCATAAAGTAATCTTTCCTAAAATAGCCGCGCGTTTCGCGCCCGTAGCCGCCGCGCAATGGTTAATTTTGCGGTGCAAGGCCAACCAGCCAAACAGTGCAAAGGCCGCGCTTTCTTTGGCCTGTGGGTCAATGCCGTAAGCCAGCGTGGTGGTTACTTTTACCTGTGGCAAAAGCGTGCGCAAATACGACAGCAAGGTTTTGTTGTAACACCCACCGCCGGAAACAACGAGTTCCTTTTGGTAAGAGGGTGGCACAAAATCGGTAACCGCTTGTGCAATGGCGGACGCTGTAAACCAAGTAAGCGTAGCCAATAAATCGTGCGGCGTTTTAATGCTAAAAAAATATTTTTTAAGGTAGGTTTCGCCAAAGGCGTTTTTATCCAAACTCTTGGGTGGCTTTTGCGTAAAATACGGCTGCGCCAGCAAGCGGCGGACCAGTTCTTTATCCGGCGTGCCCTTGGCGGCCAAGGCGCCATTTTTATCAAACGTTTTTTTAAAAAATTCTTGGCAGGCTAAATCCATTAACGTATTGCCGGGGCCGACATCAAACCCAAAGGTTTTCACTTGTTTACCTACTACGGAAAAATTGGAAATGCCGCCCACGTTCAGCAGAATTTTAGGCGTTTTTCGTCCCCAAAGGTATTCGTCAAAAAACGGGATTAAGGGCGCGCCCTCTCCGCCAAGCGCCATATCCATCGGGCGGAAATCGCTCACCACCGGGCAGCCAATCTGTGCGGCCACAAAGGAAGGCTCCCCGATTTGCAGGGTGTTGGGCGTTTTGTCGTGCGGGCCGTGGTAAATAGTCTGCCCGTGCGAGCCGATAACTTCTATTTCTTGGGCGGAAAGAGAAAATTCCTTTAAAAATTTTTGCACCGTTTTAGCATATAACCGACCCAATTCAAAATGGAGTGCGGAAAGTTCCGCCGCGCGAAGTAAGTAGGCCGTCAGTAACTTCTGCTGTAAGGCGGCAGGATAGGCGTAATTTTTAAAATGGAGCACCTTAAACGGGCGGATTTGTACCGCGCAAACAGTCAAGCCGTCCGCGCTCGTGCCACTCATTAAGCCCAAGGCTATTTTACGCATCAATCACCCTCGTTAAAAAGCCGCCCTTGGCTTGGAGCAGTTTTTTGGCTTTGACGGCCGGTACTTTTTTGCGGTGCATTACAATAGCGGTTTTTACGCTTTTGCCCGAAGCCGCCAGCAATTTGCGAGCCGTTTTTTCGTCCGTCTGCGCCACCGTGCAGATAAGCCGCACCGCGCGGGCGACTAATTTTTCGTTGGTGGGCTGTACGTCAATCATCAGGTTGCCGTATGTTTTGCCGCACAGCGTCATTGCACCCGTGGTAATGGCATTTAGGGCCATTTTGGTAGCCGTACCCGCCTTCATACGCGTAGAGCCGCACAGGGCTTCCGGCCCGGTGGGCAAGGCGGCGTGGACCTCGGCATCCGCGCAGACGGCTTTCGGATTGCACGAAATAAGGGCCGTGTGCGCGCCCAATTTGCGTGCGGCTTTTAAGGCGCCCATTACATACGGCGTGCGTCCGCTGGCCGTCAGGCCGATAACCAAATCGTCCTTTTTGGCCGCCTTTAAAATTTCTTTTGCGCCCTGCTTACCGTCATCCTCCGCCCCCTCTTGTGAGCGGAAAACGGCCTTTTTTCCCCCGGCAATTAAGCCGATAATTTGCGAGGGCTTTGTACCGAAGGTCGGCACGCACTCCACCGCTTCCAAAATTCCCAAGCGCCCGCTGGTGCCCGCCCCGATAAAAATAATTTTATGTTTATGGGCGTAGGCCCCGGCGGCTAAAAGCATAATGGCGGCAATTTCTTTATTAGCCGCCTTTACGGCGCGGGCGGCGTTGAAATCTTCATCGTTAATTTTTTTGGCAATCTGGCGCGGGGAAAGTTTATCCAAATCCAAGGTGTTTGGGTTGCGCGCTTCGGTTGCGATTTGGTTTAAATTGACAGTCGTCATTGGGCATCCTCCAACGAGTGTTTATGCGCGCGGAAGGCGGCTTCGGTTTCCTCAATAGATTTAATTTTAAACGTCAGCGGCACAACGGCCACCGTAATTAAACTAATAAAACTGGCCACCAAGAAAAAGGTTTCGTACCCCAGCCGCATTTGCAGCCAGCCGGAAAGCATAGAGGGAACCATCATCCCAAGGGCCATAATCCCGGTGGAAATAGCGTAATGCGAGGTTTTATATACGCCCTGCGACACATACATAATAAACACGCTAAACGCCATCATCGCCAAGCCGTTGCCCAGATGTTCCAGTGTAATCAGCGTAGCCACCGCCGTAAGCCCCGGTCTGGCCCACGCCATATACGCATAAAAAAAGTTAGGCAAAATAAGGATAACCGCAAACGGCCAAATACATTTTTTAAAGCCAAACTTGCCCAGCAGCCACCCGCCCGCCAGGTTCCCCGCCACCACGGCCCCTAGGCCAAGCGTCCCTTTAATGAGCCCATAGTTTTGCACGCTCATTCCAAGCGCGCCGTCCGCCGCGGGTTTAAGTAAAAAGAGCGGCACCATTTTTTCCAGCAGGGCATCGCCCAAGCGGTAAAGCAAAATAAACAGCAAAATATAGACGATATTCTTTTGAGTGAAATATGTTTTAAAGGAATCCGCCCACGCCATAGCGCCGTTTTTATGCACGGGCTTGTCCTGCTCCGGCTTGGGAAGCATCCACGCGTGATAAAATACAAAGCCCATAAACAGGACACCCAGAAAGCCGAACATTACCGCCCAGTTGTAGGGCCACGAAACCAAATTCCACGAGGTTTCCGGCGTTTTGTTCCCCAGTGCGGCCGTAGCGGAGATTAACGCCCCGCTGCCTAAAATCATCGCCAAGCGGTAAAAAATCGTGCGGATACCCACGAATTTGGATTGCTCCTGCGGCGTTAAGGCTAGCAGATAATAGCCGTCGGTGGCGATATCTAATGTAGCCGACACAAAAGCCCCCGCCAAAAAGCCAAATAAAGAGAGGGTGAAAAAGGTCAAACTGCTGTTACCTTGGGCAAAGCGGAACGCTTCCAAAGCGGTTAGTCCGGCAAGGAGTAAAAAAAGCCCCGCCAGCACCATTTGCGCCCCCAAAAGCCAGCGGCGTTTGGTGCTTTTGGCATCCACCAAGGGGCTCCAAAACATTTTGAGTATCCAGGGCAGATACAGCCAGCCCGTCCAAAAGGCAATTTTGTCGTTGGAAAAGCCCAAATCGGCATACAGCACGGTGGAAACCGTGTTGATAATAATGTACGGCAAGCCCTCGGCCAAATAGAGCGAGGGAATATAAGTCCAAGGAGTTTTCTTCATAATTATTTAAACGAGTATTTTCCGCCTAAAATATTGGCCAGCGGTTTGGTTACGGGGCTTTCTTCAAACACCATTTTAAGCATAGCCGTTATCGGTACAGCGAGCAAGGCGCCCATTACGCCCCACACAAGCGCCCAAAAAATCAAGCAGGCAATTACCACAATGGGGTCCAAATCCATCCCTTTTCCAAGCCACTTGGTTTCCAAAATGTTGCCGATAACAAAGTGTATGGCCGTAAGCAAAATGAGCGCAAGCAAAATATGCCAGTCAAACCCGTATTGCAAAAACAGTACCGGCAAAGGCAATACTGTGGAAACAAACGGCCCAATGTTGGGGATAAAATTAAGCATAAAGGTAAGCACGGCCAACATAGAGGCCAGTTCTGTTTTGATAGACGCGAGCACAATCCAAGTGCACCCCGCCGCCAAGAGCGAAACAAAGATTTTAATTAGCAGATAAAACGAAATTTGCCTTTGGATAGACCCCACCAGCGCGGGTTTGTTTTCGGAGGCTTTGCCCATAAACAAAAAGATAACAAACAAGATAATTAGCATTAAGTTGGTTAAAATGGACACGACCGTTCCGCCCACGCTTTTAACCATTGTAAAAACGGGTAGTTTGGCTACGTTATCGGCCAAGAACTGAGCATTTAAATTAATGCCGTATTTTTGAGAGCGGACAAGCAGCCAATCCAAGGTATCGTTTAAGCGTTCGGTATAGATATCGGCCCCGTTTACAAAACTTTCAATAGAGCCGGAAATAAAAAGAACCGCCAGCGTGATAATCGCCAGAAAGGCCGTGCCGCTAATGCCTAGGCCTAAGCCATAGGGGACGTTCCACTTTTGTTTGAGCCACCCGGCCAAGGTGCTGGCAACCATATAAATAAACACCGCAATAATAAACGGCATCAAAATCGTGCGGGTATAGATAAGTACCCACGTGGCCGCGGACGCGGCGAGAATCATCAAACAAACGGTATTAATTGGCGTAAAACGCTGTAACGAATCTTTAATCATAGAATCCTCTTTGTTTAGTATAGCATACCGCGCGCCCACCTGTACCGGGGACCTAGGAGCGTTTAGGCCTTTTGGCCCTTGTAGAAATTTGCCAATCCTATACAATATAAAAAGAACCTATTTTACAGGAGCGTCAGTATGCAAAAGACAATAAGTTTATCTCTCTGCCTTTTCCTGCTTGGTTCTTTATGCGCTCCCGTATGCGCCCAGCGCATTAAAATAAGCCCGAAGAAAATAAAAACGCATACGACTAAAATTCAAACCAGAGTTAAGGGCGCGGATATCAGCAAATATTCGTTGGCTTCCCAAGGGTGGGCGCAAACCTATAAATTAAACCAAAAATTTCTAAACAGTTTAAAAACCGTCCCGGCTACGGTTTCGTCCATTCACCCCAATTTGCCACCCCGTATGAGCGCGCACTATAAAGGGTTGTCCTCCAATATGGAAGCGTCTATTCAAAAGAACCTCACTTCCAACTTTGCTTGGATAAACCAGCAGCCCAACTTGGGGGAAAATTTTTTAAAGGAAGTTAATGGTAGAGAAATCGGTTTTAGATTTTACAAAAAATTATCCGAAACCAATGTTGTGTTTGTGGGGGAAATCCACGGTAATTTGCCCCCGCGCGTGGAATTTGCCAACTTAATAAAAGAGTTTAAAACCTTTTACCCAAACCGGAGAATTGTGGTATTTTCCGAAGCGGCTTATTTAAAACCCGTTGCCGGGGAAAGCGTATTTCCTTATCAGTATTATAGACGCGGGGCCGAAGGCGTGGAAGCGCCCGTCAACTTTGCGGAAAAAGGGAACCCAAACGCCAGGCTGGTGGATGATGAATCTTTAAAATTTAAAGAAATGTTTTCCATTTTGTCGGATAGTGGCGTGGAAATTTACCCTATTGAAGATGCCGTAGTCGTACAAAAAGAATCCGCGCAAGGAATTATTTCCACCGTCAATGGACTGGCTGAAAGAAATAAAGGGTTTGCCCGGACAATGCAGGCCCAAATGGAAAAAATCCGCCAAGAAAACCCCGATGCCCTGTTTATTTATTACGGCGGTATGGCGCATACCTCTTGGGCGATGCCCGTTTCGCTGCCTAAATTTTTTGCCAAGGAAAAACCTTTGGTCGTGGAACTGATAGCGGAAAAAGATATAGACAAAACTTTTTCCTTGTTGCCCGCCGTTTGGGAAAAAGGCCACCCCGCCTTTACAAAAACAGGTACAAAACGGATGTTCCTTTGGGATAGTCCGGCCGACCAACTGGCTGCTTGGGGCAAAAAAACGGGTTTTGATTGCCGAATTGTTATCCCGTAAATTGCCAGTATTTAAGCACTCCGCAGGCGTCCTTTTAGGACGCCTATTTTTTAAATGGTGGGCAGTACAGAGTTTGCCTTCCAGTAAAATCCCTGACGGGATTTTCTTGCAGGCGCGGGAGTGCGCCTACGCACCGGGCTCGCGGTTTTGGCCTTTCGGGCTCGCCCTCAAACCAAAACATCGCTCCGCCTTTCAAATCCTGCCGCAACACCAAGCAGTTGGTGTTGCTACTGCCCACAACGGCAAAAAATACCCCCGGGCACCGGGGGTATTCTAAATGGTGGGCAGTACAGGATTTGAACCTGTGACCTTTCGCGTGTGAGGCGAACGCGCTACCGCTGCGCCAACTGCCCGAAATCTTGTACATTTATTATAACAATTTCCCGCCCTGTTTGGAAAGTTTTTCTTTTTCTCCCCGTAAAATCAAGTTTCTGCTGTGGGCTCCCGCTTTATTTTATATACTATTAATAAGGATAAAATGTCTGCTTTTAGGCAGGCAATTTTCGTTTAAAAGGAGTGTTTACAACACACTATGGATTGGAGTTTGCTGGTAAACGCGTTTATCGCTACGCTGGCTATTTTGAACCCCATCGGCAATATGCCGATTTTTCTGGAACACGTGGAAAATGACGAGCCCAAAGTGCAGCGCGCCGTTGCGCTGTTAATGGCGTTGTCCATTTTCATTATGCTGACGATTTTCTTCATCTTCGGCAGCAAGATTTTGAGCGTGTTTGGTATTACGATTCCCGCCTTCCGCCTGGCCGGTTCTATTATTCTGTTGGGCGTGGGGCTGCGTATGTTACAGGGTAAATCTAAATTTGAACGCAACGGCTTAGAGGCCGCCCCCGCGCAAGGAAGCACCTTTGACCGCGCGCGCGACCGTTTAAGCCACATCGTTGTCCCCGTTGGGATGCCGCTTTTTATCGGCCCCGGCTCTATCGCTACGGTAATGCTGTACGCTGAAAAAATAACCTCGTTTCCAATGGCCGTTATGATGATTGGCGTGCTGTTTCTCTGCGCGGCTTCCGTGGGTGCGGTGTTGGTGGCTTCGCGTTATTTGTTTACCAAAATCGGCCCCAACGGTACGCAGATTGTCATCCGCTTTATGGGGATGATTTTGTGCTCTATTGCGATGCAATTTATGATTGACGGCGTAGGCCAACTGCTCCCGGGCGTGCTGGACGCGCACTTTTTGGGCAGCATTTCCTCCGCTTCGTAATCAAAATTCTGCTTTCTTTGGGGCGGCTTAACGGCCGCCCTTTTTTATGTCCGCCAGAATAGGTACAATACTTGTATGGACCAGTTTAAACTCGTTTCTAAATTTAAGCCGGCGGGCGACCAGCCCAAGGCCATTGACGCCCTGACAAACGGCATTTTGGCGGGCAAAACGCGCCAAACGCTGCTGGGCGTAACGGGCTCCGGCAAAACCTTTACTATGGCCAACGTCATCACGCGGCTAAACCGCCCGACGCTTATTTTGTCGCCCAATAAGGTGTTGGCCGCGCAGTTATATGGCGAGTTTAAACAGTTCTTCCCTGAAAACGCCGTAGAATATTTTATTTCTTATTACGATTATTACCAGCCCGAAGCGTATATTCCTCAGACGGATACTTATATTGAAAAGGACTCCGCCGTCAACGAGCATATTGATAAACTGCGCTTAAAGGCCACCACCTCGCTTTTGACCCGCAAGGACGTGATTGTGGTGGCATCCGTTTCGTGCATTTACAACATTGGCTCGCCGGATAGTTTTAGGGAAATGCGTATTTATGTAAAAAAGGGCGCGGAAATGACGCGCTCCCAACTATCAGGCCGACTGATTAAAATCCAGTACCACCGCGACGAAATGGAATTTACCTCGGGCAATTTCCGTATGCGCGGGCCGTTTACGGACATTATGACCCCGTACAGCCAAAACGCCCTGCGCGTGGAAATAGCGGGCAAAACGATTGCGCACATTTACGAAATTCACCCCGTTACGGGCAATGTGCTGGCGGAACTTGACGAGGCTTGGATTTATCCGGCCAAGCACTTTGTGGCGACGGACGAGGACACGCAAAGCGCGATTGACAACATCCGCCGCGACTTGGATTTGCGCCACGCGGAACTGTTAAAAATGGGCAAGGAATTGGAAGCCTACCGTCTAAAACAACGCACCGAATACGATTTGGAAATGCTTCAACAGGCGGGCTTCTGCCCCGGCATTGAAAATTACTCCCGCTATATTGACGGCCGCCAACCCGGCGAACGCCCGGCTTGTTTATTGGACTACTTTAAAAAGTATGACGACTTTTTAATGATGGTGGACGAATCGCACGTTTCTCTGCCGCAGGTGCGCGGGATGTTCAACGGGGACCGCGCACGCAAGCAAATGCTGGTGGACTTCGGTTTCCGCCTGCCGTCGGCCTTGGATAACCGCCCGCTGAAATTTGACGAATTTGAAAAATTGCTCCCCTCTACCATTTTTGTATCCGCCACGCCGGGCCCATATGAACTGACCGTTTGCGGCAACAACATTGTGGAGCAGGTCATCCGCCCGACGGGCTTACTGGACCCCAAGGTGTATATGCACCCCACGGCGGGGCAAATTGACCATTTGGTGGAAAAGATTAACGAGCATAAGGCGCGCGGGGAGCGCACCTTGGTACTCGCGCTTACCAAAAAAACCGCCGAGGATTTAAGCGCGTATTTCACCGAAAAGAACATCAAAACGCGCTATTTGCACTCCGATATTGAGGCCTTGGACCGTGTGGAAATTTTAAAGGATTTCCGCCAAGGCAAGTTTGATGTGCTCGTGGGCATTAACCTGTTGCGCGAGGGGATTGATATCCCGCAAGTGGGCTTCGTGGCGATTTTGGGCGCGGACAACGAAGGATTCTTGCGCAACACGACTACGCTTATCCAAATTTCGGGCCGCGCCGCGCGTAACGCAGACGGTGAGGTCGTTTTGTATGCGGACCGCAAGACGGATTCCATTAAGTACGCAATGAACGAAATGAACCGCCGCCGCGCCCTGCAAGAAGCGTACAACAAAGAGCACCACATTACGCCTAAAACGATTCAAAAAATAGAAGTGGAATTAAAGGAATTTGAACAGCAAACCAAATCCAGCGCGTTCGGTATTTTGAGCGATACCTTGCCGACACCCACGCTTAAAAACTTAAAATCGGTGGAAAAGGATATTGAACAGCAAATGTTGCAAGCCGCCGAAGCGCTTAATTTTGAACTGGCCGCCGAACTGCGCGACCGCCTGTTTGAGTTACGCCAAATGAGCGTCAAATCCCCCGCCAAGAAAAAAGGTAAAAAATAATTCTTGCAAATCCTATGTTTACTTGTCCTTTATTTGTGGTGCTGTACTGTTCGAACAATATTTCATAGGGGCTAGGCCATTGACCTAGTGCGGGTCTTTTTCTTTCGCGCGGGGAAATTGGTAAAATATAATTATGGCAGAAACAACCTTCCCTTTACAATCCGTTACCAAAGTAATCGGCCTGGAACGCGTGGACAGCACGCAGGCCTTGGCCGCTGAACTCGCGTTAAAAGGCGAGCCCGAAGGAACCCTCGTCTTGGCGTGCGAACAGACCGAAGCGTTCGGGCGCGACGGGCAACCCTTCTACTCCGCCGAAGGCGGCGTATATTTTACGCTCCTGCTTCGCCCGAACAAATCCGAAGAAGCCTTGCACGGTTTAGGCGAAAAAATGGCCGAGGTTATCGCGCATACCCTTACTTCTATTTTTGAAATTAAAGCCAAAGCCACCGCTGACGGCGATACCTTGACGTGGGACAAAGCCGCGCACAAATGGAAGAAAATCGCGGGCGTACTGGTGCAAACCGTACAGACGGACAACGACGAACCCGTGTTGCTTGGCGTAGGGATTCACCTAAATAATCCGCTCCCCGCTTCGCGCAAAAAAACCGAGGCAAGTTTAAAGCAACTTATCCGCACGGAAACAAGCAAGGAATTATTTTTGGATGAACTCTTGGAGAACTTTTGGAAGGAGTATTCTTATTGGCTGGCTTCTGCCCACTAGAATTTAATGTTGCATAAAAAGCCGCCCGTTAAAAAACGGACGGCTTTTTTAGTTTTCAAATTTCTAATCGCCCAACGCTTGTTTTACCTTAGCGATAAACTCTGTCAACACAAAAGGCTTGGAGCAGAAACTTTTCACTTGCGGATAAGGCAAGAACATCTTTTCCGACTCCACCAGCGCCGACGTTACAATTACGGGCGTGGAGGACAAGGCTTCGTCTTCCCCCATAATTTTAACAATGCTCGCGCCGTCCAGCCCCGGCAGCATTACATCCAAAATTACCAGGTGCGGATGGACCTTCTTCATCGTGGCAATAGCGTCGCGCCCGGTTTGGCAGGAATAAATTTCGTAGCCTTCGCGCGCGAGGATTAAAGTCAGCAAATCAACAATGCTTGCTTCGTCTTCTACAATTAAAATTCTTTTTTTCATACAGGCATTATCCCCTTGGTCTTATTATTTATTATACTTTTTATATGCCCAAAAAAAATTTTAATGCCTCCGTTCTGCCGCGTATGCGCGCTTTTTCCAACCGTTTAATCAGCCGCGGGGACAGTGTTTTAGTCGGCCTTTCCGGCGGGGCGGACTCCGTTTGTCTGCTTCATTTTTTGCAATATTTAGCCAAAGAAAAACATTTTTCCTTGGCGGCCGTGCACATTAACCACGGCCTGCGCGGCAAGTCGGCGGTCGCGGATGAAGATTTTTGCCGGGACTTGTGTAAACAGTTGGATATTGAATTTTTCTCTGCCAAGGTAAACGCACAGCAGACGGCGGCGGAATTTAATTTAAGCCCGGAGCACGGCGCGCGCAAGGCCCGTTACACGGCGCTACTGAAAGTGGCGCGCAAATGGGGCGCCAACAAGTTGGCCCTCGGGCACCAGTTGGACGATCAGGCCGAAACAATTTTGCTTAATTTATTGCGCGGAACCAAGGCCAAGGGGCTGACAGGCATCCCCGTACAGCGTCCGCTTGCCAAAGGGGTGGATATTATCCGCCCGCTAATGTGCATTACCCGGCAAGAGACCGAGGAATACCTAAAAAATAACGGGCTAACCCACATTACCGACCAGACGAATTTTGACGATGTTTACACGCGCAACTGGGTCCGCGGTAAGCTGCTGCCGCTATTGGAAGGCAAACAGCCGCAAATCAAAAGCCACCTTGCCTTAATGGCGGCGGAACTGGAAAAATTGTTTGAAAAGGCCGCTCACAAATCGTCGTAACTCATATCGTCGCGGATACCGAAGCGCGTCAAACAAAAATCGTATTTAATGGGGTCTTGCGGACAATGCTTTTTAAGCGCGGTGGAGATTTCCAGCACGGCGGTAATATCGGCCGCGTTGCGCTTGGTAAGCCCCAGTTTTTGGGCAATGCGGTGCATATGCACGTCTAGCGGAACCAGTAGTTTTGCGGGACTAATTTGCTTCCACCCGCCGGGGTCCACTTCATCTTGGCGCACCATCCAACGCAAAAATAAATTTAACCGTTTCAGCGCACTCTTTTTATCCGGATCCGGCACCAACGAGTGCAAATCACACCCGCGGCGCAATTCCCGCGCAAAGCCTTTTATAGCAGGCAAGACGGTTTCGTCCGCCGGATTATAATGCACTAAAAAGCAATCTTCCAGCGAGCCGTATTTTTTAAGGATATTTTTTATAGCCAGCCAAAAGGAAACGAGTTCTTTTTCGGTCGTAAAGCGGTATTTAAACCCTTTGAAAATTTTGGCCAGTTTGGCGGGATTTGCAGACAACGCAAAAGCCCTAAGGGACGGACCCGCCGCAGCCAAAATAAAATTTACCGTTTTGATAATTTGCTTTACGTTCCCATAAGCAAAGCAGGCGGCTATTAACGCCACGATCTCCCGCTCGCGGACATCGGGGTAATCATACAAAAATTGGAGCGGATCCGGGTTGCACAGGCCGCGCTTGTTATAGCGGGCGTATAAGGCTTCAAAATAGCGGGTCGTTTTTTTCATTTTCTATATTCTAGCAATTTGATACCATATCTTATATGTCCAGCATTGTATTAAACGAAGCCCGCCGCTTGGGCCTGCACATTACCGGGTTGACGTTCCGCTCGCAAGAGGTCCGCCCGGGGAGCATTTTTTTTGCCTTAAAGGGCGCCAATGCCGACGGCAATTTATTTATTGGCGATGCCGTCTTGCGAGGGGCCGTACTGGTCGTTTCCACCCAGCCCCAGCCAAGCGTTTGTGCGGTGCCTTATTTGCAATCAAAAGATATTGACCGCGATATGGCTGACGCCGCCTATGAATTTTACGGACGCCCGTCCGACGCAATGCAAATGATTGGCATTACGGGGACCAAGGGCAAAACCTCTATTGCTTATTTGCTGGAATCCATTTTAACCTGTGCGGGGCGCAAGGTGGGCGTATTGGGCACGGTAAACTACCGTATGGGCGGGAAGGTTCTTTGCGCGGCCCCTAACACTACCCCGGCGGCTATCCCGCTTTTTAATCTGCTGGCGCAAATGAAAAAGGCCCAATGCCAAAATGTGGTAATGGAAGTTTCCTCCCACGCGCTGGACCAACAGCGCGTCAAACACATTTGGTATGATACGGCCGTTTTTACCAATTTACAGCGCGACC
Source organism: Candidatus Avelusimicrobium stercoris (assembly GCA_002432025.1). Classification (GTDB taxonomy): domain Bacteria; phylum Elusimicrobiota; class Elusimicrobia; order Elusimicrobiales; family Elusimicrobiaceae; genus Avelusimicrobium; species Avelusimicrobium stercoris. Next base: position 73,749 of record DJFE01000037.1, read on the forward strand.
ATTTGGATTATCACCATACCTTTGAAAATTATTTTTTAGCCAAGCAAAAACTGTTTGAAAACTTGGCCGACCCCACCAATAGTAAACCAAACCGTACCGCCGTGATTAACACAGACGACCCGTACGGCGTGCGCCTGACGGACCTTTTAAAGGGGCGCGTAAAGGTGGTTACGTTTGGGCTGGAAAAAGAAGCCGATTTTAAGGCCACGGACATTTGCGAAAGTTTAATGGGGACATCGTTTTGCGTAAACGGTAAGCCGATGAAAATTAACCTTTTGGGCCGCCACAATGTGTATAACGCCCTCGCGGCGTATGCGGCGGCAAAGGCCAATGGGGTGGACGAAGTTCATATCAAACAAGGTCTTTTGGCCTTGCCCGGCGTGCCGGGGCGTATGGAACGCATAGACGAGGGCCAAGACTTTTTTGTATTTGTGGATTTTGCTTACACGGACGAATCCCTAAACCGCGCGCTGGATACGGTTACCCCCTTTAAAAAAGGCCGCACGATTGTTGTATTTGGCTGTGGGGGCCAGCGGGACCGCACCAAACGCCCGCTAATGGGTCATACGGCTTGCACGCGTGCGGACTATGTTTTTTTGACAAACGACAACCCGCGCTGTGAGGACCCGAAACAGATTTTTAACGATATTTTGCAAGGGATGAACGGGCAGACCAATTACGAATTAGTGCCCGACCGCGCAGAGGCCATCCGCCGCGCTTTATCGTCCGCCCGCAAAAATGATATTGTAATTATTGCAGGAAAAGGACACGAGGATTATCAAATTATCGGCACGGAAAAGAAGCACTTTTCCGACCAAGAGACCGTCCGCGCCTTTTTGCACGGGAGAAAAACAAATGTTTAAAAGAGAAAAATTATCCGGCAACCGGGCAGGTGTTTTGGGCCTGGGAAAGAGCGGCCGGGCCGTGGCTACTTTGCTCGCGCAAAACGGCTTTGACGTGCTCATCAGCGAGGAAGCCCCCGTAGCGCACGCAGAATCTTTCAAATTTCCCAAAAGGGTGCGCGTAGAAACGGGCGGACACTCGGCCGACCTTTTTAAATGTAATTTTTGGATAAAAAGCCCCGGCATTTTGCCCCACTCTCATCCCCTTGTGGAAGCCAAAAAGCAAGGCATCCCCGTATATAGCGAACTGGAAACCGCTCTGGCCTTTATGCCCAAGGGCATACGCGTTTTTGCGGTAACGGGCACGAACGGCAAGACCACAACTACGGCTTTGCTGGGCGAAATTTTAAAGTTGCACGCGGTTCGCGAGGGAAAAAACCGCCAAGTATTTGTTTGCGGCAACATCGGCAGCCCGGTTTCACTTTGTGCAAACCAAGTAAAAAAAGGCGATGACGTAGTGATTGAAGTGTCCAGTTACCAGTTGGAGGATAGCACCTATTTCCGCCCGAATTTTGCCTGCATTTTAAACGTAACGCCCGACCATTTGGACCACCACGGCGGGATGAAGAATTACATTAAGGCCAAAGCCAAGGTGTTTAAAAACCAACGTGCGGGTGATGTGCTGGTTGTAAACGGCGCAGACACCGTTTGCGCAGAACTGGTGGAAAAAGTGAAATCCAAGGTACTGGCGTTTTCCACACACCCTAAGCATTTGCTTAAAACGGATGTATTTTTTGACGGAGACGAATTGATTTTCAGCGAAGGACACCAAATCCGCCCGCCACATTTGAAAGGAATTCATAATGTGGAAAATGCAATGTCCGCCGCGCTAATGGCCTTGGCCGCCGGAGTGCCCGCGGATACAATTCAAACGGTGTTTGATAAGTTTGAAGCAATGGAGCACCGCATTGAGCAATTTGCCTACCACCGCGGGGTGGTGTATGTGAACGATTCCAAAGCAACGAATTTAGATTCTACCATTACGGCCCTTAAAAGTTTTGAAAAGGCCAAAAACCTGTGGCTGATTTTGGGCGGGCGCGACAAGGGAGCCTCGTACGAGGTGTTAATCCCATATTTAAAGGATTACTGCAAGCGCGTACTGACGATTGGCGAAGCGATGGATAAGATTGAGCGGGAGTTGCACGGCGCTTTTCCGCTGACGCGCTGCGGCACGCTGGAAAAGGCGGTAGAAGCCGCAATGTCTGGCGCGGTAAAGGGCGATGTGGTGCTGCTGTCGCCCGCGTGTTCCAGTTTTGACCAATTCAAAGATTTTGAACAGCGCGGCAAAATTTTCAAACGCCTGGTAGATGCGCACATCTTCCACGATAGAACAACTAATAAGAAGTAAAGAAGCCCTAATGGACGAATCTCTCGGCGGGGAAATAAGGATTTTCTTTATTTAAGGCAGGTTATTTTGTATAATAATTAAGTAGTCAAACAGATTTTTGCCCGGTTGGCGTAGCGCTAGTCGCATAAATTCGTTCCCGCTATAAGGGGACGCGCCCGCTAGGCAAAGCAGTAAAACCGTAACGAATTTAAGCCCAGTTGGCGCAGCGGTAGCGCGTTCCCTTGACATGGGAAAGGTCATAGGTTCAATCCCTATACTGGGCACCATTTAAAATCCTCGTTTTGCGACGAGGATTTCTTATTTTATACTGATTTTATTGCTTTCCCGGTTAGTAATCCAAAAGGGTCATTTTTTGTGCATTTTTGCGGTTTTTTGTAGTTTTTTTGGCAATATTTTGGCAATGACAAGAGGTTTTTGTTCGCTGTTTTGGGGCAATACTAATATTTTCTCTCTGGTACAGTTTATTGTCCTTGGGAAAATAAAAATTTAGCCCTTATTGATAACTTTAACGGCAGCCCCAGCCGCTTGCTTTCGCCGGTCAAAAAAAGGTTGTAGGCGCTCTTATGCCACCAGTAGTTTATAACATCACAAAAATATTTTTTTGATTTACAAAAAGAGGCTTGGGGCAAAAATTTTTCTGGGATTTTTACATAATACATGCTCTAAAAATTTGCGGGGGAAATTTTGGAGAATTTCCACAAACAGGCATTCCGGTTGCAATTTATCCACTTTTATAAATACAAACACAAAGAGACCATAAGGATAATAAATAGTATGCTTATATTGGCTTACTAAAGCGTCCAAACGTTCCAATTTTCTCCATAAAATACGGAGATATAGTGTGCAATTTACCATATCTCCGCAGAAGAAACTTTACGCATATGGCCTAATATTTGACCTTATGTTAGGGCAATTGTTTAGCAAGTTCCTTCTTTGCATTTCCATCTGTGGCTTCATAAATTTGTGTAAGCAAATCCTTATTGCTATCCACATATTCCCGTGCTTCCTTAAACTCAGAGCAATACACATTTTCACATCTATCAATCCGTTCATCGGGCCCGTTTGCCGCAATAACGCCCACCGCTTCGTTCCCGTGATATAAATGGTAATGGGGCGTATTTTGATGGATTTTTTCATCCGAATAGTTTACCAAAGTCAGACCACAAGGTAGTTCCTTAATTTTAGGGAAGGCAATTTTTTCTAATAGGGCCGTTTTCCCATCGAGTCCCTTGCCCCACATCCACAATCCTCTGGCTGAAATGTCGGCCATATCCGTCCAAATAATTCCTTCTTCGGATACCGATATTGGATTTTTAAATAACTCTATATTATCTCTAATTTCATTAAAGTAATCCTTCAACCTTTCATCATTTATAAAAGTCTGGGCATCTACCTCTTTCACTACACCGCCTTTGAAAGAAACAATTAAATGATAGTTATCTTCAAAAATTACGGAATCTATTTTAGGTATCATATAGCACCTTCCAATAAAATTTCTACCGCTTCTTGCAATGCTTCACGCAAGGTCTGCGCACTAGGTAATAAGGGTTGTTTTTCCCTAGTTGTACTGGGCGCAAAGATTTCCGCTTCCGGTAGATATAGTTTTTTATTAATTCCTATCAGCAGCGCTGTGTAGCGGCTCTTTACAGGTACGCTCATTGCTCCTGCAAATGGGCTGTTTATAGCCACGCGGTAGCCGCACTTTTTTAGCATATTTTCCACTGCACGCAACTTGCAGGAATCGGGCGCGGTTAAATCGCCATTAAACCCCAAACAAATATCGGGGCGGGGCATAGATTTATCCCTATCGCAAGGGAGCGGCGCGGGGCAAAAACTGTGCAAATCCAGCAGTAGCGCCCCTTCTCCGGCCTGTAAAACGGCTTTTTTAAGGCGCGTATGCTGTTTTTCGTAATAGTTCACAAGCCGCTTTTGCGGGCCCAAGATTTTGCGGTCAAATCTAGTGCCGTCAATCAGCCGGTTATACAAAACGCCCATACCGACTTGCGCCATCGGCTCCTTTTTATCGTTTGTATAGCGTTCCAAATCAACCGCAAAGCGGGAATAATCGCTTGTCAGCGGACTAGGCAAAAAGTTCCAAAGTTCTTCCAGCCTCCAATCAGCCAAAATATGTGCATCCCGCCGCAATTCCGCCGTTGGTACTCCCGGCAAAAAAACGCTTGTATGCGGGAGCCACGCCACCACCTTGGAATAATCCCGCGGGAAAACAACACCTTCTTTCCATTCGGCGGTCATTACATAAATATTTCCGCTGTCAAAATGCTTGATAAGCACGGCCGGCAAGTGAAGCATTTTTAATAGGGAACTCGCCACCCGCTTTAACTCCGGCAACGTGGCTTGGGCAAAATCCGCCGTGTGGGAATTTTTATAAAAGGTATTTCCTTGGAACACATACCGCCCTGTAAAACCCTGCCCTTGTGCCGCACCAACGGCTGAAAACACCTCATCTACCTGTTTAATTTCCCGCCCAATGGGCAAAATAACCATACCACCCGCAAGCGGCTCCTGGCCGTTACGCACAAAGGATTTTTGGTTATTTTTGCTCTGTAAACTCAGGTGCATCATACCAAACATACCGGGGAAGCCCGAAATAGGCTTTGGGTTAAACCAATGCACTTGATAAAACCCCGGCTCCATTTCGCGTGGAGCAATAGACTGCATAAATTTTTCGTGTGTTTGTAAAGAAAACATTTTATTCTCCCTGATTTTTGGCGCGCAAATACTCCAAATCTGCCCGTAAAAGTTTGTTTTTATGGGTCATTTCGTCCAGTTCGTTTTCTTTTTTACGCAAGGCGGCTTTGCAATCTTCCTGTACGTTACCCAATTGGCGGCGCAACAGGTTTTGTTCCGCCCGCAAATCGTCATTTTCTTTCATTAAAGAAAGGGCCACTTTTTCATTTTCTTTGTTGTGGGCAGACAATTCTTTTATTCTTCTGCCAAAATTTTCCTCTTTGGCTTTGAGGGCCTTTTCAAGTTTCGTGTTTTCTTTATGCAGCGCATTTATAGTTATTTCCGCCTGCTGAATTTCCGGTGTCACGTCTTCTTTCAAGTGCTTTCCCAATTCCAACACTAATTTTTTTGTTTTTTCACATTCTTCTTCATACTTCTTGGTAAAATCAGGGCCGTTCAAATTACCCGTAAAGATAAGTGCAATAAGACAGCACACCCCAAACAACGCCAGTCCTACAATACCAAGTGATACTAAAATAGATATTCCCATATTATCTCCATTATTATCCATACTTAAAAACTTAAAAAGTGGTACGCTATTTGCGCCAAGAAAAGTATTATTAAAATACCATACCACCAAAAGAGGGACGAAACCAAAATATCCAACAAGAGCGGCCAGCCCGCTGGCAACTAAATTTCTGCCAGTATGAAAATCAACTCCGGAGATTTTTCCTGTTTGTAAGAAATTTGCCCGCTCCTCTATAATATCCTGTATCTCCTTATCGGTTAATCCTTTGGCGGGTTCTTTCTTTTTGTCTGGTCCGGCACTATTATTTTGAGCCGGATTATTTGTTTTTTCTTCTTCCATAAGCCTTGCTCCTCTTATAGTTCAATTTGCACGCTCTGCTGTAAAAACTGCTCTTGGAACAGCCGCCCCACCTGCTGTTGAAGTCCGCGTGCGCCCAAGCGGCGTTCATAGGCGGCATTGACCATTTGTTCCACCAATTCCGGCAGGAGTTCCTGTTGGCTTTTGAGTAAGTCTTTGTATTGCTGAAAAGGCCCGTGGTAAGGGTTTAGCAAAATGCGGCGCAGTTCGTCTTTTTCCAGCCCGCTTAACTGCACCAAATAGGTAAACCGCCCCATTAACTCCGGTACCATGCCCGCTTGTATATAGTCATCCACTGTCAGCGTTTTGCCATATACCGCGGGCGCTTTGGTAAAACCGATGTCTTTTCCGGCGTCGTGGCGCACCAGCAGGTTTTCAAACGCGCCGCCCACCACAAACAGCACTTGGCTGATGTCAACCTCTGTCGTCGTCCGCCCAAAAAGCCGCTGTTCCAAAAACACCGTTTTGGCTTCCAAAAGTCGCAAAAATTCCATTTGGACATTGGTGCTTGATACCCCCCAGCGCTCCGTATTGGCGCGGAGTTTGTCTATTTCGTCCACAAACACAATAGCAACCGGCAGTTTCCCCTTTTCTTTGCATTGGGATAACAACGGAGTGAGGATATCGCTTACATTTAACCCCGAATATCCTGTTTGCGTGTATTGGCTGGCGTCCGCGTGGATAAACGGAATGTTGAGTATTTTGGCTAAACATTGGCACAGATATGTTTTGCCACACCCCGTCGGCCCGCTGATAAAAATGTTGCTTTTGGTAAATGTTTCGCCTTTTTTGGCACGCGCGCATTTGGCCAGATGTTCAAACACGCCCGCCACTAGTTGCTTTTTAGCCTCCTCTTGCCCAATAACATATTTGTTTAATTCTTTTAATACACGAAGCGGGCTAAATATCCGCTTTTTAATGGGCAGTTTGCGGGCTTTTGCCGGGACAGACAGGAAATTATATTTTAAATCTATGGTCCCTCCTACCACTCCAAATATCCTTTCGGTAAATAGGGCACTGTCGCGGTCCAATAAAATACGCATAGTTTCCGTGCGCGTGCCGATAATTTGCGCATCTTGCAAAAGAGTCGTAATTTTATAGAGCGGGACAGACACGAGCCGCAAGGTATCCAGTGCCGATACCCGCAACAGCAAAAACACTTCCACCGCGGATAATTTATGCTTTTGGATAAACTGCACCAAGGGGAATTTTGCGCCGTCCGAGTGCAACAGGCGGGCGTGTATTTTGGCAAACCGCTCCTTATACGAGGCCTCTTTGGTGGCAGGCCCGTAAAAATCGTTCCAAGTAATAATATCTTCCACCATTTGGGAACGGGAGGCATATTTGTTTATTTTTTTCTGTTTCTTTTCCATAGTTTCCCCTTAATAACTGTAAATTAAATTTTCATTATGTCCGTAAGTGCAGGGGTTGTGTGTACCCACTACTGGTTTATGTTTGGCCCACGCAGCCATATAGGCCTTTCTTGATACATATACTTTTTGCATAAAAACTCCCGATTCGTTTCTGATGAGATCGGTGGTAAAAAAGAACCCATCGTCTCCAATGGGTTCTATATTATAAACAAATCGTTCTAGTTCCCATCGTTCAAGCATTAGCACCTTGCCTTAGCAGGTTGCTGTGTAGTCCTAGGGCTTGTCCCTCGTACACTCTAAATGGATGCGTTACTTATCTTTTGTTTCCTATAAAACCTCTCCTTGCGTCAAGCCGCCTGCCTGTAGGATTGACAGGCGGCCCCCACTACTACAGGTTAGTGGAATAGTTAATAAAAATTTCCGCGATCATCACTCAACGGTTCAAATCGGTTATAAAGAGAAGAGGACTGATTCTCCGGCCGCGGGCACACCGCTTGGTACGCATAATGATTGTAAATAAGACTCCGTCTTTTTGGGCTCATATTGCACCTCTCTTTATATTTTTTTCAAATAACGTCTTTTATATGTCGCTAAAATCCATTTTTAGGGAATAAAACACCCCGACTGTGATTTTTAACAACAACCCAGCCATTAACCTTTCTAAACAATGCGGAAAATTTAGCGGTGGGATTGCCGTTGCGTTCGCGCCAACAGGTACAAACCCGGACCAAAACAAAAATAAGGTTAATTTTATAAAAACGACACTAAAAAGCCGTTTTCTATCTTTCTTATAAATATATTATAGCATTTAAAACCGTCCCTGTCAATGGGCGATTTATTTACGCTACAATAATGTCGTTTTTATGAATTTATTTGTGCTTTTGGGGGTAAAACAGGGGTTTTGGCAGATAAATCGTGGTTTTGAGGCTCGCTTTCAGCCGGATTTTGCGGCACCGAGGGCGCGTTTTGCAGCAAATTAGGCACACTTTGCGGCGCTGTTTTTTCCGCCTGCTCCGACGGAGCCAGGGCCGCGGTTGCCGGGAATTGCTCCATTTTTTGCTTTTGCGACATTAATACGTCATTGGCTTGTTTTTTGGCCAATAACACCTGCTTTTGTATATCTTGGTTCAGCCAGGTGTGAGCCATTTTCCAGATAGGCCAAAGAGCAAAAGGAATAGGCGTAAACTCGTCAGGCACATAGGAGCCGGGGTTAAATAACTGTTCGCACGCGCTGATTTCGTCCAACGCATAGCGGCTTATTTCACCCGAAGCGTTCATACTCACCACATACCAGCGGCCTAAAATCTGCCATAACTGGTAGGGGCGAATGGTTAAACTGCGCTTTTTGGGCAGGGTAATGCGCAAGAATTGGTGCTTTTCGCACGCATTATATGCTGTTTTACTCATTAGTCCAAAAGACGGAGCAAATTCTTCCGAGGTGGCAAAGGTGCAACTTACAAATGGAGTAGGGACAAATAAGGAGGTAACCTCTTGCGTGGTAGGGCGGAAATCTACCCCGCATTGCTGGGCCACTTCAAACGCGGTTACTTGCAACGCGGCACGCATAGGAGAAACCTTAATTTGTTTACAGGAAAAACCGTCCACAAATGTATAAACGCTCTGTTTAGGGGACACAACCGGCACACCGGCCTCTTGCATCAGGCGTAAATCCCGCTGCAAAGTGCGTTTAGATACCCCTAATTTTTCCACTAATCCAGGCATATTTACCGCGCCTTGTTCTAAAAGCGCCAAAATATCGGCCATACGTTTCGTTTTGCTGACGATTTCCTTTGACATATGAATATTATAGCATTTTTGCCTTTTTAATGTCGTTTTTATAAAGTGGCTAGACAAAAACCTCCAAAAATTCTATATTAGTAAAAGATAATTGAGATTATCAAGGAAGCGCAGGTCCGGCCTGCGCATAGCCGGGCAACGGGTGTAAAAACACGTTGTGAGGCATATTCCACTCCAAGATAGTCGTTTGATTTGCCTGTTTCCGCAAGGGGACAGGTAGCGGCGCCTATTACTACGGGTTAGTGGAATAGCTCAGGGTAATACGCCGCTTTTTTATGCTCAAAAAGCCTCTTTTCCCTGAACTCAAACCATTAATATAAATCGCAAACAAATGTATTAGGAGAAACATATGGAAACAATAGCATTAATTGCAATGCTTGGTGCAGGTGTGGGGGCGTTAGTAGCGTGGCTACTCAAAAAGCCGAAAACGGATGAAGCCGTCCTCTTTAAAGCAAGCAAATATGAGGAGTTGGAAACCTCCTTAAAAAGTACGGCGGAACAATTACGCTCCGCCCAAAACGAACTGGCCCAAAGCCAAAAAGCAGCGGGGCGGGCCGACGAATTAGCGCGCACCAACGAGGAACAAAAAAACAAGTTGGACGACTTAACCCAAAAACTGGAAGACGCCAACGCCAAGTTAAAAACAGCCGAACAGGAACAAATTAAAGTGCGGGAACAAAAAGAGGCCTTGGAAAAAGCACAGGCGGAGCAAGAAAAGAATCTGCGCCAACTGATGAGCGAGCAAGAAAAAAAGTTTAGCGCCTTGCAAGAAAAATCTCAAAGCGAATTTAGCCGTATGGCGGCGGAATCTGTCGGCGCGTTAAAAAAACAGGCCGAAGAGGCCCTCTCCAAATCCCGTAGTGAACTGCAAACCCAAAACGCCGGCTTACTTACTCCCTTAACGGAAACTATGAACCGCTTTAACGGCACCTTAAACCAATTTAAGGATAGCAGTATTTCCCGCCACGAAGAATTAAAAAATGCGCTTTCCAAAACCTTGGAAATGAACGAAACCTTGTCCAAGGAAGCCGAGAACTTAACCAATGCATTAAAAGCGCCCAAAACACAAGGTTGTTGGGGCGAACTGACCTTGGAAGAAGTGCTGACTTCCGCAGGTTTCCAAGAGGGCCGCGAATACGACAAACAAGTATGCTTTAAGGGCGAAAATAACGAGCGCCAACTGCCAGACTTTATCGTCCATTTGCCGGGGGACAGACATATTATTATTGACTCCAAAATGTCTATTAACAGTTATGTAGATTGGAGCAACGCCACGAACGAAGCAGACCGCGCGCAATTTTTGAAACAGCACCTCTCTGCCATCCGCAAACATATTGACGAACTTTCCGCCAAAGACTATCAGGCAAAACTCCTCAAAAACGGTTTGGAGTTTGTGTTTATGTTTATCCCGATTGAATATGCCTACTTTGCGGCATTAAAGGCGGATAAAGACTTAAACGCGTATGCCAAATCTAAAAAAGTGGCTATCGTAACGCCGTCTAACCTGTTTTCCGTTATGCAGGTGGTGGAACAACTGTGGCGGGTGGAACGCACCAGCAAGAGGTTGGACGAAATCCTAAAAATAGGGGCAGATATGCACACCCGGGTACTTCGCTTTTTGGAGCGTATGGACGGGATTAAAAACGCCTTAAACTCGGCTGATAAAGCCTATGAAGATGCCAATACGGCTCTGCAAGGCAAGCAAGGCATCGTTCGGGCGGCGGAGCATTTGGAAAGGCTGGGCATTAATCACAAAAACTCTGTAAAACCTTATTTAGAGGACGAAACGACTGCCGTAGCCTTACCGGACGCCCCCAAGAGCGAGGATTAATATGGCAAATATTTGGTTATGGTGTTTAGGCGGTTTTGCTATCGGTGTGGGAGCAATGTTTTTGTCAAGAAAATATTGGGTCAAACAACCCGCGTGGGAAGAGTATCTGCAAATGCAAAGTGATAATTACACACTGAAATGTAATTTGGATAAAGCCAAAAAAGATATGGCCTTTATGCTGGCCCACGCGGAGCCACGTCCTACCGCTAATACTGGCGAAACGCAAGGCCAACAGAGTGCTCCCGTGGACAGCGGGAAAGATAACGGGGAAAAGGGTTCTGCACGGCAAATTTCGCCCTACGGCGAAGTGTTGCTACTGCAACAAGAGTGGGCAGCCTTCAAGCAGGAACAAAAAGAGGAAATGAAGGATTTTCAAGACAAAGTGAAGTGTGATTTGCGCTATTTGAGAGAAAGTATAACTTCTGCGCAAACGCCCACACTTCCCCCACCGGCAGTCCGAACCCCGCGTATCAAAAAGTACCGCCCGCCGTTTATCCACTGCGGTAAAAAATAAAGTTCAAAACTCCCCTAGGCACACGAACACCTCCTAGGGGAGTTTTATACATTTACAGTTTTTAGACTACAAGTTTGAAGATTTTTTCTATATAGGTCCTATCATCTTCTTTCTGAAAGAAAATGTGGTTTTCTTCAAGGGTTTCCTCCGTTATATCAATAGCCCACGGAATATTATTATGGGGTGTGACAGAAACAATAATACTTTCCAATGAAATAGAACGGTCTGCTAGCTTCGCCTCTATTTCTTTTATTCTCTTATAAAAGGTAATTTTAGGGTCAGACAGGCCGTCTAGGTTTCTTATACCTTTAGGGTCTATAAATACAACATGCTGCTGCTCTCCATCCATCACCCATAATATAAAATCAGGAAAGAATCCGCCCTCTTCAAAAAATCCAAAGCCCGTTTTACTTTGATTTCTTAATAAATATATTTCTTTACCTTGGAGTATGGACGGTTGTTTTTGGCAAAAATCTCTTAAATTGCATACCAAACGCCGCTCTCCCTCATTAAGAGCAACTGGGGTGATAGAAAGCAAATCTTTATTTTCCGTCGCATTGTTTGGTTTATTTGCAAAAATGGGGTTATACAAGTGTTTATCAAAGTACAGAGCACTCATCAAATTAAGGTCAAAGTCTTGTAATTTTCCCTCTTTTATTAATTTTTGCAAGTTTTTTATCTGTAAGATAATATCTTGCTCCGATTCCCGCACTGAAACCACATATTCATCTATTAAATTGCGGTCATCAGCGGAAATTTCACAATATTCCAGTTTATCCTTTTTCCAATCTGCTTCCTTAAAAGAGTAAAACCTATCGCAATATTTTTTTAGTAATGCCAAGCAAATGGCATACACTTGTTCAAATACAGCAAAAGAGGTAATGTCTAGCGCCTCTTTGGGGATGTACAAAGCGTACCAATTATTATGTTCAAATAAATCTTTTATGCTTGCTACACTTAACTTTAAATTATACCATTGTTTTTCGGTCTTATAATCTTGTAAATCCAAATACAATTTGTCCCAATCCATAAAAGCTAAATGTTTGGCCTGCAAGCAGTGGGTTTCTTTTTTTAAGGCTCTGTTTCCTATATTTTTTTCAATGTCAGCGCTACTAATGGCTTGTATTTTGGGGTACCAATCCAGTTGTACCTTGTGTTTTTCAAAATAGGGCAGATAGGATAACTCCGGGGGCTTGCCATTTTTCTTAAAACTCTGATTACCTTTAATCCGCACTACTTTTAATTTTTGATTTGGCAATTTTTTTACACAAGGGATAATCAATTCCACTTTATTATCCGTAGGCATTCCCTCGTTTTTTAATGTCTTTCTAAAAGTTTCCATATAATTGGAACGAATACCAAAAATGTTTAGCGTTTCCAAACATTTTATTACATCTCTATTGGGAAATCTCCCCTCAATAGGCCCCAAACAAGAAAACCGTTTTAGGCAATTTTTATATCCTTTTAAGCGTACGCCCCGCCCAAAAAGTTGGATAATTTCCGAACCTTCGCTCACACCCACATTCATTAGACCCATGGTGCTGACTCTATAACAATCCCACCCCTCGGTAAATTTTTTTGAACCGATTAGTATGTTCAGGGGGGAGGCAGAATCTTTGATAGAATCAAACATTACTCCGGTGAAATTTTGTTCACTTACCAGCAATTCGTGCTGTTGGCACAGTTTTATTAAAGAAGCCGTATCCCCTACATTAATTAAACCAAAGGCAGTATTTTCGCCTATTTGCAAGGTTATTTCCCCATTAGCGCCCCGCAAATCCTTTAGGTGCAAAACACCGCTGCCTACGGAACTATGGAAAACATCCCGCATTATATCATCATACAGAGTTTCCCCTCTTTCTTTAATAAAATTAAACGCATTAGAAAAAACATTTTTTCCATTTTCATCCAAGAAACCGCCCGCAAACAGCCGATTCAAATATTCCACAGCCATTTTTTTATTGGAAACAAAATCTTTAATAAAAAGCAATATTTCTATCACGTCGGACACTTGCTGTTTGCTTTTACCCGTAACGGTAGCACCTACAAACACCCACAAAGGTTTTTCTATATTAACTTGTGTTCGTTCCGGCGTTGGATTTTTCCATACCAGCAATTGCTGGTAATACCCTACTAATGCCCCGGTCAAGTACACTTTTCGGTCGTTTTCGTTTGGCTCTTTATCTAAGTTCAAAATGCGGTAATCCTTTCCATAGCCGTCCGTATAAAACCATTTATAAGCGTAAGAAAAAATGGTACTTTTGGCATATTCGTTGGTAAGGTTTTGCTTATCATCTTTTGTTGCGGATAGTATCACTTGCTCCAAGGTGGCGGAGTATTCAAACGCAAAGCCATTGGTGGATAATTTATCCCTATTATCTTTCCATACATCTCCTTTGGCGCCTTTATGTACTTCGTCCACAAGCACCAAATTGTTATTCTCAAAAGCATCCACAGAAACGGTCTTTACTTTTCCCTCTTCTTTTATTTTATTGAGGTCTATAATTTGCACTTTTTCCTTTGCATACAGGCCACCTGCGGTTTTGTCAAATGGTTCTGCCTCTATTTGGGATAATTCCAAATTGGCCAAATGTTGGCGGGTCAGGCCCTCATTAGGGGTAATTAAGAGGGTTCTATTAATAGAATTTTGTAAATTAAATTTTTCCAAATAATATCTATACTGTAAGATATTAATATGCATAAGCAGCGTCTTGCCGGAGCCCGTTGCATTGCCTATGGCTATTTTGTGTAAATCTGCCTCAGTATAATCGTCTAATTCGTTCCATTCGGCGTGTTCGTGCTTAAAAGCGTTTAATTCTTTTAAGAACCTTTGCTTATTAGAAAATAGTTTATCCAAATATATTTCCACAAAAAGCAAACAAGCCCATTGAAAGTATTTCCAATAAATAGGGGCGGAACGGTTGCCCTGTATGGCCTTGGTATGGCGGGAAATATTCATATCATACCCAAGGAGCATATCTTTATCCACACGTGCTTGTTGAAAATGGGAAGAATTAACCAAGGTAGTATAAAAGCAGCTTACGCCGTCAGGTTGCGCCCCCTCATGCGCATCTTTAAGCGTATTCCGTAAACTGCTAAAATCGGCAAATCCCAAGGAGTTTAATAAAAACTTATGAAGCATTAAAGAATCTTCAAAGCGGGGTGTTGCTTGTTGTCTATTCGTTTTTCTTTTAGCCATATTTATGCTTCCTGCGCATCAAACATACGCTTCAAAAATTCTTTTTCCAAGGAGCGCACTTTCCATGTTTCTTTGTCGGTGCGAACGTTTTCCAAATTATTATCCCCATTTACATAAATCACGTCCCAATCATAGGTTTTTGTACTGTCGTAATGTTCTTGGAACCACTTATTTAGGGCTTCGTGATTTGTTTTTGTGGTATCTCTCCACAAGACCAAGGTCTTTTCCCCAGTACGGGTACGCCCCTCCAATCGCAAAATATTACCTATTTTGAGAAGACTTTCCACCTGCAAACCAATCAGGTAGTTGAAGGTTTCTACCAAATCCACCGGAACGGTTTTAGTTTCGCCGTTGCGGGTGATACGCATTTTATAGTCAAACGGGTGGTTAAATTTGGCGATATTTAGCAAGGAATCTTTGGTTTCCAAGTTGAGCATATAATTAAGCATATACTCTTGTTTAAGGGTCGGATCTTGCAATAGGTCTGCTTGATTTTGTGTCCGATCGGTAAAGACCAAATTATCCAAGGTATCTTCGTAAGATTCCAAACGGATATATTTGAAACAATGGCTAGACCCTTTACGGGAAATAGGCGTACCATCTTTCCAAACTTCGGAATAAATTACTTTTTCAATACGTGGCTTGGTGGCAGTATCAAAGTATGACTCCATATCTACCAAAATGTAAGGATTGTTTTTTGTATTAGAACGTCTCCCTAACTCAATTACCGCATGCCCCGTTGTCGCACTTCCAGCAAAAAAATCACAAATAGTAAAATCTTTTTCTCCTAAATAATTAATAAGTTCTTCAATTAATTTAACGGGTTTCGGATTATCAACAATGTGTTTTCCCAACATATTATCTAATAAATCGGTACCATCTGAATTCCAAATGCCTTGAATTAAACTATAAGGTAATGTTTTTTTGTAGAAAGCCCCTTCTAATAAAAATATTTCTGTTTTTCTCCTCACAAAATGTTTATTGCATTTAGGGTCTAATATCAAATCATATAAGCCTGTTCTTATGCCGGAATCTATTTCATTTTTTTTCTTCTGTCCTTTTAGCCTCAAAATATCTTCGTAATGGCAACGACGTTCTTCACCACTTTCATATTTTCCATGAACTTTTCTTAAAAAATCGTCTTCCATATAGTAATATTTTCCATTTTCAGTTAAAATATTTTTTTGATTAATTGTTATTTTTTTATCTTTCAAAAATGGAATTAAAGCTGTTTTATTTTTGGCATATATCAAAATATATTCATGCCCTTCATAAAAATATTTTGCTTGTCCTCCACCAGATTTCTTTTGCCAAACAAATGAACTAATAAAATTTTCGTTTCCAAACACTTTATCACATAATTCTTTTAATATTGCGTGTTCATGATCATCTATACTTATAAAAATTACCCCATCTCTTTCTAAAAAGTTCTTTCCAAGAAATAATCTATCCACCATCAAAGACAACCAACTAGATTCTGCATAGCCATCTTTATAAATAAATTTTCCTTTTTCACGATCACTTTCCGTGTTATACGGCGGGTCAATATAAATACATTGCACATTTTCGTGGTACTTTTCTTGCAATAAGTTTAATGCTTGGAAGTTTTCACTATGGATAAGTAAGCCGTTGCAATTTTTGTCCAAATCATCTATATGCTTAAGCAGTTCATACTTAAACTCCGCGCTAAAAAAAACCGTATCTAATACCAAAAATGGGTTCTCTTTCAAAAATTCCACCGTTAAGGGTTCACTATATCCCGTGTGGGTAGTATCTTGCCCAATTTCGTCAATGGCAAACAGTTTTACCCATTCTTTGCGTTGGGCCTCGTTGGTGGCAATTTCGGCATATAATTTTTCGGGGACACGGTCCAAGGTAATACAATAGTTGGTTTCCAAAACAAATTTCTTTTTAAGCCACAGTTTCTTTTGGAAGTCTTCCAAACTGGCCAAAAAAGTGATAATTTTATCTGCAATTTTGCGGAATACTTTTACTTTTGCCAAATAACTTTCCACTTTGGGGGCTGTTTCCGCCTCTATATCGTCCAAGTGCATTATTTCGTTTTTAATGTAAAAGTCCATTTCTTGGCGTAAAAATTTACCCAAATTTTTGTGGATAAAGTAATCGGAAGTGTTTTTTTCGGTAAAAGTGTTCAAGTGTTTGGCCAAAACATTTATTTTACTTTCGGCAGGTATAGCAGCCAAAAGCGCTTTACAAGGCGTTAATATGGGGTTGTTTAGCAAGGTCTGCCCAATAATAGCATTAATTTCATTTTGCTTTCTATTTTCCGGGTCCGGCAAGTAAGAAAAAGACACAATATATACTCCATTTTCAATACGGACCGGATTTTCCGCTACCAAATTGAACCGACGTTCCTTGGTTTCTTTATTATTATTTTGTTCCGTAGTAGCATTTACCACTTCAAAGCGAATTGTGTGTGGTCCTACCTTAAAAGTATAATTGGTAAAATTCTCGCCGGATTTGATGTAATACTGGTCTGCATTGGCCCAGTATAGTTTAACTTCTTCTCCCTCGTACGGCAAGGCATAAACGCCATCTTTATAGCGCCGCTGGGAAATAAAATCCCCCTCGCAATAGTAACGCTTAAAAAAATTATATAAGTGGGAGTAAATTTCTATTTCCGCCGAAGTGGCAGAACCGGCCGTAGCAAGTTTTTTTCTTAATTCCACCACTTTGGGCGAGGTTTCGGGGTCTACCCCTAGGTTTTTGGCGGTTTTAAGGGCTTGGTTTAGTTCTGCTTGAATATCTTTATTTTCTTGTGCGGCATAACCGGCCAATTCCGTTTTTACCTGAGATAGCAAATCTTTATCAATAAAATGCGCAATTTCATCCGCTTTTAGGTTCATAATGCGGTAAATGCCAAAATCCAGTTCCCGCTTATCCAGTTGGAAAATTTCGTGCAGTTTCTGCTGCAATTGCTCAAAAGCCGTCATAAACCTCTCCTATTTTAACTTCCACTTAAAAATAAATAAATTTTGATTACCAATCCGAGCCTGCTGGTGCTTGCGCAGATTATCTATCAGTTGCTTGCGTTCAATTTCAATAGTATCTTCAATATCGTCTAACGTACGCGCAAGCACGCGCCGTTTGGCCGTAAGAGTGGACAGCTCTTGCTCTATGGCCAAACTGCGTTCATAATCTTCGGTATTTGCTACTTCTTTATTTAAGCTATGGATTTTTTGTCTAACGTCGGTATACTCCTTTTCCACCATATACAATTTGTCATTACAAAAACTTTCTATTTTTTGGCTTTCTTCCTTAAAAAAACCCATATTACGCACTTCGGAGCGGTGTTTTGCTTGTGCAAGGCTATGCTCTTGCGCTTGGGATAGGGCTTCTTTTTCAATAGCAAGCGGAGCTTGCGCTTCTTTAATTTCCGTCGGCTCCAACCGCAAAAGTGCCGCCATCACTTCCGGCTCAACGGCCTTTTGGTAATTGTCTATTCCGGTTAGCACCAAATACTCTTCTTTTTCAAAACTATTAATAGTTAACAGCGTGGCAATACCCCAGCCATACTGGTTATTTTGTTGCATTTTCTCCAGAAACAAATGCCGGCGGGCCGCGTGAGAAACGTTAAATGTTATTTCCTCAGGCGGATTAGCAATGTTTTTGGCTACCTGTATAATATGTTCCCCCAACGGTGCGGAAAGACGCAAGACAAAAGAGGGGATAACTTCGCTGTGTTTATCTTCTTGGCGTATAAAATAGTATTTGCCACATTTGCCCAAGGCTGCATTTTGCAAAGTAAAAGAATAATCCTGTTCATCAAAAACCCCATCATTTTTTAGAATGTCTTTTGCTAATCGCCAAAAAAGCTGCTGTTTATCGGACAGTTGCACTTTTGTTTCTTCTAAATTAACTCTTAACCGGCGGTGGACCTCGGCATCAAAATTGCGCAATAGTTCTTGCTTTGTCTTGCGCATATTAACATTAATGCTGGTTTCCATTTCTTTTTTTAACGCATCAAATGCCTCATTTATCTCGTTTGGGGTACGGCAAGTTTGATAAATAGCCAAAATCTTATTTTCAAAATCCACGCCGTCTTCAATACTGCCTAAAATTTCATCCGAAGCACCAAAAACACCTTCAAACAAACGGAATTTAGAAGACAGAAGTTCAAAAACACGTTTATCTGCTTGATTGCTTTGGTTAATAAAATTAATAACTACTACATCATATTTTTGCCCGTAGCGGTGGCAACGCCCGATACGCTGTTCCACCCGTTGCGGATTCCAAGGTAAATCGTAATTAATAACCAAGGAGCAAAACTGCATATTTAAGCCTTCCGCACCGGCTTCCGTAGCAATCATAATGGAGGCATCTTCCTTAAATTGGCGGATTAATTCGTTGCGTTGGAGTTTGTTTCCCCCATGGAAAAGTACAATTTTGTGGGCGTATCCGTGAGCAGAAAGGAAATTAAATAAATATTGCTGGGTACGGCGGCTTTCCGTAAAAATAAGTGCCTTTTGTGGCGCGCCCGTTTTGGACATTTCAACAAAACCTGTTTGCAATGCATCTAGCAGTTTCTCACTTTTACTGTCCGTACCTATGGATTGTGCCAAAGCAATATATTCTTGGATTTCAGCAATTTCTTTATCTAATATGTGGGTATCAATACCCTCAGCGGTCCCCTTATCGGAAGATTCACCTATTTCATCTTCCATATCCGCTTCTATTAGTTCGTCATTCAGCAATTTATCTTCCGTAGCCGTGCTTAATCCCTCTTTTAATTTCTTCATGCGTTCCAACATAGTGGAGAGCGTATTACAAATAGCAACAGAGGAAGATGCCAACAATTTATACAAAATTAAAGAAATTAAATGTTTCTGCCTATGAGGGATGGCATAAAGGCTGTCTTTTTGCAGAAATTTTGAAACTTTTTCATATAGTTCTACTTCTTTTTTAGAAGGATTAAAGGGAAATGTAATCGCCCGCCGTTTAGTGTAGCGGATGTATTCTAAAACATCACTGCGCAACGTCCTGCGGCAAAAAGTAGCCAATCGGTCTTTGAGTACATCATAATGGGTACGAGTGGAAGAATACTGTGCCCGAAAAGATTTTTCATTACCAAAAATATTTTCGTCAATCAGTAAACTCAACCCGTATAATTCCATTAAGGAATTTTGCAAAGGTGTAGCCGTTAATAAAACTTTACGACATTCCCTTAAACCCTGTTTGATGGCTTGCCCAATTTTATTTTTTTCTTTGTATACATTGCGTAATTTGTGCGCTTCGTCCAGTACAGCTAAATTCCAAGATATTTTAACCAATTCCAAGGCGTATTTTGCCGCAAAATTGTAAGAAATAATAATAATTTTATCTGTCAGAGCAAATATTCCGGAAAAATAATTTTTTGAATCAACAATAATGGCGGGAAGGTTAAACTTTTCTTCCAATTCCGCCTTCCATTGTTCGCGCAAAGAAGCGGGACAAATAATAATTAAGTGCCGTTTAATTTCTGCCCAATACTGGCAGAGTATAATGCCGGCTTCTATGGTTTTACCTAGCCCTACTTCATCCGCCAACACAACACCCTTGGATAGCGGAGAGTGGAGCGCAAAAGAAGCGGCTTCAATTTGGTGCGGGTTTAAGTCCACTTGTGCATTTTGCAATGCTTGAGATATGCCATTTAATTTACCGTCTTTCTCTAAAACCGTTAATTCGTAAGCAAAATATTTTTTCTGTGTGTTTGATAGCATATTGCATTCATTCCAGCCGTGCAATTGCCCCAAACGCCCAAGAAGACAATAAAAAACGGCCAATCTGCCTATGGGTACTCAAACACATAAACAAACAGCCGTAGCCTGTTATATAACAGGCATTTGACACGAAGAGAACACGGGTAATTAGTCCGGTTTCTTGTGCCTAATACGACTATTTTCTGGTTTGAGTACCACCTACTGTATAGGTTGTATCCTAAAATCGGATTCCAAAAAACAGTATAAATTGTAAGTTTACCGCTAACTGCGGTTGTACTGTAAAACTCCCATTAAAACTTAATCTTATGATACCACATTTTGGCCTGTTCCTCATATTAATTTGCCTGAATAACTTGTGGATATTTTGCACCTGCACTTTACTTACTAGCTAGAGAATAACACCAACAAGAACAAAGGTTTCACACGATATTCCTTGAAATCCAATGTTCATCGTTCAAATTATCAGATTTTCTTTGTTTTTGATACAGGGTTTATAGGCAATATTATGTTAAATTAATTATTTTACATTATTTTTTATCCCCAAAACCTAACTTCGGTTTACGTTTACCTATTATATAGAGCAGGACACCAGAATTGCACCTGCTCTAATATAAAACGAATAAAAAATGATTAGACCAATTGAAGAGGTGCCAGAATGTCAAATGACGGAATGAACATTAACTTATATGCCAATACAGGAGACTTCCAAATTATTCCCATGAGAGAAAGAGAAGCCAGACACGCCTATTTAGATAAAGCCGAAAAGAAGGCTTTTAAACAGCCGTATATTCACGAGGATTCGGATGATTATATGCCTAACATTCATGTATATGCTGATAACCTAGGGATTACAAGAGTAGAAATACAAGTGTGTCCCAGTAAGCTTTTATATGGTACAAACATCTACGAAACCAAAGAAGAAGACTTAGAACGTTTCTTATCCCTGCTAGTAGAGAGATTGGAATATGCAGGCATTTTAACTGATGAATCTGTGCTACGGAACCACTATTTATCCGGTTGGGATGTCAATAAACCAATCATTTTTCCCATTAGTTCCTCTGTCCTACGATTCCTTTGCTGTCATAATATACCCCAACCTGCTAAATCTAGAAAAGGTTATTCAGTATATGAAGAGTCGAAAGGGTGGTGTGTACATTTTAATTTTCAGAAAAAAGGAATCAAAATATATGACAAAACAGCAGAAGCCCTAAAATGGAACGGAATGCCTGTAGATTTAGCACCATTATTTCAAGAAAGCGGGTGCTGTTTGATTAATTTGGAGTATGCAATGCAAGACAAAAAATCTATTGATAATGAACTAAAACTCATCAAAAGTTATCTCCCTAATACGCTTGAAACAGCATTTAATAGAGAGATATGTTCCAAAATCTTACAGTATAGAACGATTGGTATATTAGAAGGTTTCTTTACAATTCAAAATGATATGGAAAAAAACTTAGCATCTATAGAGCAATCCTGTGATAAGCATAAAAAACACAATGGCTTACAAAAAAGGAATGCCTTATTTGGTGCTGTTTGTAAGTTTAATACTCTAGGTTATGCTGATTACTATAAATACCTAAAACAACACTCTTCACAAAAAGATGCAAGAAAGCATTTGGATCTTCTTAAAAAACTCAATCTTTCTAGAATGCCTGAAGAAAGAGTTTTTAAAGAGACTATCTTAGAGTCTTTATATTCCAAAGATTATATTACTGAGAAGAGTATTATAGAAACATTACAGAGATATAAGAATGATAATTTTATACCCCCTGAAATCCCTGTAATACAGGGAAATGATGAACAGGAGGGCGCAGCCAATGCAAACTAATGCAAGTCCATTAATGGATGTAAACGAAGTGGCCGCTTATTTACATCTTTCCCCTGCTACTATCTATTCAAAAAGGACCCGTGGGGAATTTCCCAAAGGAACTATAGTTAAGTTATCTGGGAAATTGCTTTTTAAGCGGGCAAAAATAGAGCAAATGGTGGAAGAAGCCACAGAAGATTCCTTTGGGCACTCTTAAGCAGAGACTCGGTTATTTCACTTGCTCAGACTCTAAGAACCGTTTCAGGGCTAACCGAATAACCGAAGATAAGTTACGGTCTTCCCGAAAGGCATAATCTTTGGCTTGTTTCAAAAGTTCTTCAGGGAGCGTAAAACTTATCGTTTTAATTTTTTGTTGATTATCTTGTTCTAGCATATATAGATAATAGCAAATTTGATTTGATATGAAAATATAATACTTGACAATATCATATATTATTATATAGTATGATATTATAATATTGGAGAATATTTGATATGAAAATTTATCAAGATAAGAAAGGACGTTATGTGCTTGATGGTTATGATAAGACGGGGAAAAGACATCGCAGAATTGTTGCTATGAATGAATCTGCCGCAAAAAAGGAACTAGCAAAATGTATGGATGAGTTCTATAAAGCCAAAAATGACCCACGCTTAATGCAAGAAAGCCAGTTATTTAAGGATATGGCTCCCCTGTTTATCAAACATCACATAGAATTACGACCTTCTAAACAAACCTATATGGCAATGTTTGAGAAAATTTTAGACCACTTTGCTAACTATACGCTAAAGGAAATAACCCCATTAGAGGTGCAAAGTTTTTACAATCAAAAGGCCCTAGAAACTTCCTATGCAAATGCGGACCGTTATTTTGGTATTATCAGCAAGTTTTTTAATTGCTTAAACGACTGGGACAAGTACAGCGGGCCTAATCCGTGCCGGAAGGTTAAAAAACAACGCGATGCAGAACCCTTTGAAGCCCACCCGATAAATGAACAAGAGATTCAAAAACTCTTGCCATTCATTAGCGATGAAGTGCGCCCTTGTGTCACCATTGGGTTTTATACAGGGCTTAGACGGCAAGAATTGCTGGGCCTGCGCTGGGAAAATATTGATTTTACACACCGAACAATCTATATTCCTAAAACAAAGACCGAACGCCCGCGCACCTTGGGGCTAACCGCAGATATTGCGCAAATATTGCAGGGCTTAAATCCGCAAAAAAGCGGACTTGTATTTGAAAAAGTGACTAAAGACAAATTAAAATACCAACTCAATCACGCTTCCGAAAAAGCCGGGATAGGCCATATCCGCCCACACGATATGCGGCATTCATTTGCAGTTAATTTTCTAAACCGTGGCGGGACTTTGGAGCATTTACAAAGACTCCTTGGGCACAGCAAAATAACCACCACACAACGCTATTTGCGGTTCAAAACAGGAGAAATCGCCAGTAAAATGATGGTAATGGACGGGATGATTTCGCTTAGTATTGTATAGTGGATAAATTTAATCTACGCACAAACTACGCACTTTTTGCGTATTTTATGCGTAGTTTATGTTATAATAGTTTCATGGGAGTGAATTATGTATATCTACCAAAATAAAAACTGGCCACACTTTATGTGGAATGAAACCAAGATTTTATCCTTACTTGCACAGGTAAAATTGGCGCAAGGGTTGTTATTGGGTAAAATGCAAAATATTGGGTTTGCTATGCAGGATAACGCCTTACTTCAAACGCTAACAGAAGAAATTTTAAAATCCAACCAAATTGAAGGCCAACTGTTAGATATAGCGCAAGTTCGCTCCTCTATCGCTAGGCGTTTGGGACTACCCAATGAGGATATTCCGGTGGCCCGCGATGTAGAAGGTACAGTAGAAATGATGTTAGATGCTATCCAACACTATGATGCTCCTATTAACAAGGCTCGCTTATGTGCGTGGCATCAACATATGTTCCCTAATGGCAAGAGTGGTTTTTATACGATTCAAGCGGGTGATTACCGCGATGATAAATTAGGCCCAATGCAGGTTGTTTCGGGCCCGATGGGACAAGAAAAAGTACATTACCAAGCCCCCGATGCTAATGTACTAGACGGAGAGATGGATAAATTATTTCATTTTATTAATAATGACAATACGGACAATGTACTCAAAGCCGCTATCACTCACTTATGGTTTGTTGTTTTGCACCCATTTGACGATGGGAACGGACGGATTGCACGCGCTTTAACGGAATTATTACTAGCACGGAGCGAATCTTCTTCCAATCGGTTTTATTCCATGTCGTCTCAAATCGCCAAAGAGCGTAAGGAATATTATAAGCAACTGGAAATTACTCAACAAGGTGATTTGGATATTACGGACTGGCTGGAGTGGTTTTTACAGACGTTAGAAAAGGCCATCAAAGATTCTGAAGAACTTTTAAAAACGATACTGGCTAAAGCGACCTTTTGGAAACAGCATCAAGGCGAAACTTTTAATGACCGCCAAAACAAGATGCTCAATATGCTGTTTGATGGTTTTACAGGTCATTTAACCAGTACCAAGTGGGCCAAAATCTGTAAATGCTCTCACGATACTGCTTCCCGTGATATAGCCGACCTGCAACAACGCGGCATTTTAGAACAAATTGGCGCTGGAAGAACAACACATTATAAACTCAAGCAATAAGAGGTTTTTATGAATGACACTTTTGAATGTCCTTTTTGTCATGAAACACACGAAGTGACTGGAGAACATATTTGGTTTCCCTGTCTTGGAGGATTTTCCTTGAATTGGTCAAAATGCAAGGATTATATTCAACTACATTATCAAAATCAAGAACAACACTGTTGGACCGTTCTCGCTTATCACATTGCACATAAGTTTAATCTCATTTCCTATGCAGGAGTCCATCGTCAACCTATTGATTTTGAAAAAGTTTTAAAAGAAAATATCTTACCAACCCCAATAGAACAAATTGATAATATGGTTTTGTTTTTAGGAGAACGCTCCAAATTTTTAGGTAAAAATTTAGATTTTGACCCTGTTTTAACTTATCAATTGAATGCTTGGGCAGGTATCATAAATGAAGAAAATTTTCTTGCTTTAATCCAAGCGCTAGAAGAATTTGATTATATTAGCCAAAAATCAATTCATTCAGAAAACCTTATTAGTGTAAAACTTTCTCTTAAAGGATGGGAGTATTTCAAGTCTTTACAAGAGAGAAATCCTGCAAGTAAACAAATATTTATGGCTATGAAATTTGAAGATAAAGCCAAACATTTTGTTAATACACACCTTAAACCTCTAACACAGAAATTAGGTTTTGATTTAAAATTATTGGACGAAATAATTAGCGAAGAAAGTTTAATTGATGACAAACTACGTGTAGAAATTAAAAAAAGTCGCTTGCTTATCTGCGATTTAACCCACGGCAATCAAGGAGCATATTGGGAAGCAGGTTATGCGGAAGGATTAGGTATTCCCGTATTATATATTTGTTCTAAAACAGCATTTAATTCAAAGACGAGGAAGCCCCATTTTGATGTAAATCATCAAGAGATTTTTACTTGGGCAAATAATAAGGAGAGTATCACAAATTTCAAACAGCAATTGGAAGCAAAAATTATTTTATTGACTCAGCAACTAATCTGCTAATTTTTAGTTACTGGCAATATTTTGGCAATGGTAAAAAGGGGCAAATGCTAACGCATTTTCTCGTCGGAGAATCAAGCATAAAAGTTCATTTGCACCCTTGACATGGGAAAGGTCATAGGTTCAATCCCTATACTGGGCACCATTTATAAACCACCCGAAAGGGTGGTTTTTTTGTGTCTGTAAGCGGGCAAACTGCTTTGCCCGCGTTAGGGATTGAAAGCCGCAGCCTTATGCGAGTTTGAGCAACGCGAAAGGCGAGCAGGACGGGCGGGGCCGCTCCGCGCACGATTTAAGGCACAGTGAAAGACAAACAAACCGTACACCACAAGCAAAAAAGATATTCCCCTCCTTGCCTATACTCCTAAAACCCCTTTAAAACCCTGCATATAAGCATTTTCAGCCACTTACTGAAAACTTTTATTACTTCTCTGCAATCCACAGCATAAACGCATTTTAGCAAGGCTTAACAGAACTACACGAACTGATAAGAATAGAATTACTTTTCCAGGCGAACATCCAAGGCAAGCAACTTAAAAATTTGGGCAAATCTAACGCTCGCAAAACTGCGAACCTATGGGGAATTTTCCCTGTAAAACGCGTTTAGGGGCTACCGCAAATATATCAACTATATAAAACAAAAAACCCGCCGGAAAGCGGGTTCTATTAAGGGTAAATGGTGGACCTGACAAGGATCGAACTTGCGACCTCCTGCATGCCATGCAGGCGCTCTCCCAGCTGAGCTACAGGCCCTTAATGACTACATATTTATTATAACAGTTTTTATTTGTTTGTGCAACTTTTTTTTAAAATAGTAAAGGCCCCGCAGGGCCTTTACCAAAATTTGCGTTTGATTGTAGTTTAGAACTCAAACGAAATATTCACTTCGCCGCCGAAGCCTTCGCGCTTGCCCACTTGTCCGTAAACGGTCAGCACGGAGTGCAAGGGCAGGAAAGTATCTTGGTTGTGGTAAGCCAAAGACACTTGGCCACGGCCACTCATACCCTTCATAGAGGCTTCGCTGTTTTTGACGTCTTCCACCGTAACGGTAGATTTGCCGTCCATTTCATAGATAGCGCTCGCGCCGACGGAAGGAATTACGCCTTTCCAGTCCACGGAGTTAAAGGCATAATCGCCGCCGAAGCGCAGGGCCATACTTTGCAAGGTATCAAACTTGATTTTCTGGTCCAAGTCGTCGGTGATGTTGTCGGAGGCTTTGCGCTTCCAGTTGAAGTTGGCGTACAGGCTCAAATCTTCCAGCGGGTTCTCCACAAAGCCCGCGCTGGCGCCGTAGTACATCCCTTTGCTCTTAAAGGTGGATAAGAGTTCGGAGGATTCAAACTTGGCGTCCACATAGCCGGCTTCCACGGTGGCTTCCAAGCGGCCCGTATCGCTGTAACGGTAAGAGGTCATCAAACCGCCGCCGAACACATTGGCATCGCCGGTAACTTTAATGGGGAAGGTTTTATAAGAACCGCCCGCATATTTAGCGTAAATGCCCAAGGCCCAATCGTTCGTAAATTTCTTCCAAGCGCCCGCTTGCGCAAGGCCGGAATCCAAGTCAAAGCCGCTGCCCGTTTTGTAGCGGGTGTGGTGGTAACCGCCGTTGATAAAGGTGTTCTGTTCGGTGTCGCTCTTCCACAAATCGTTTAAGGTTTGGGTGAGCATTTCGGGCCCTTCGCTGATTAAGGCCAAACCGACGAGCGGTAACTGACCGTACACTTCGGCGTTGGCTTTGTCTTTCGTAGCGGTAAGGGTCCAGTTAATTTCGTTGCCGGAACCTCTGGTGGCGGACAAATCGTAGGAATAAACACCTACTTTCTTTTGCGTTAATACTACACCGCTGTCCACCAAGTCATACACGGTATCGCCTTCGCGAACGCCCGTTAAGTCTCTCTCGGAACCCACAGTAGTAACAATGGTTTCAGAACCTTCCTTCATTGCAGATTTATCCAACGTCATATTGGCGTAAATACCGAAGTTAAAGTGCAGGTCGGTATTAAAGTCCGCATTGATGTTCCATATATTGTTGAAATTTTGGAACTGGTCTTTGTCGTCAAAGGTCGCGGTTACGCGGTCAAACATCAAGGTGTTGGTGTAGGCATAATTTTCGTTACTGCCACCGTAGAGCTTGGCGGAAGGATCCAGCGTAATGTTCCCGCGCAACACAACGGTGTTGTTTTGCGTAACCATATTTTCCGGTTTAAGTTCGGCCCCGTATACATAACCGCCATATACCTGGCCAGTCAGGTTGACGTTATCCAGCACAATTGTGTTGTTGGAGGCGGAATATACCGTATCTACGGTGCCCGCATCCGTAACTTCCGTCGTGGTTTCAGCCGTCCACACACCGGAGGTGGTATCTTTGGTCCAGGTGGTAGTTTCGGTAGTAATGGCGGTTCCGTTCTTGGTTACCTTCACCCGTTTGGTCAGTTGGGTGGGGTCTTCAGTGTCATACTCGGCCACGGTGTAGGAACGTTCATCAATGTAGCCGGAAATACCGCCAAAGATGTTAGCATTTATGGTGCTGTCTTTTAACGCCACGAGGTTATTGTCGCTGTTGGTGCCGCCGATAGCCACATCTGTGGCAGCCGGGGTTTCAGCCACGAAATCATTGCTGTACATGCGGGTGTACGTAAGACCTACCCCGCCAAACATGGCGCCCTTGTCGCTGGGCATATAAAACAGGTTATCGGTTTCCAGTTGGGAAAGGTAAGCCTGCATTCCGCCAAAAAACGATTGCGCGCCGCCGGCAATCGTTGGGGTGGCTAGCGTTAAGTTGGAGTTCGTAATGTTTATCGTGTTTCCGTTAGCGGTTCCGGCACGGTTTAAGGTAGCGCCGATTTCGCCAAAGGTTCCATTGATTTTGTTTAAATTAAGCGTGTTGGAACCGACCGTTGCCGCAATAGAGTTACCCGAGGTGGTAGACGTAGCCAGGTTCATATTTACCGCATAAAGAGCACCACCCGCGTTGACGGTAGAGTCATCAATCGTTAGCGTGTTTCCTGTTGCGTTTACGGAGCGCGCTTCCACAGCCGCGGCATCCGCCACCGTGCTGCCGTTGCGGATGATTAATGTGTTGTCGTTGGCGGAGGTGGTAGCCGCATCGCTGTCTTCCACGCCGGTGCCTGGGCCGACGGCACGCGCTTGGCGGACAATGGTGGAGTTGTCTATCTCTACCACGTTCCCAATGGAGGTCGCTGCCCCGTATGCCCCGGCTACCGTACCATTGACGGTGGAGTCTTTAATCAATACGTAGTTATTGTTGGCGTAATTGTCTATCACGCCGGCAGTTTCTAAATCTTCATCCGTAAGTTGGTGTTTCACGTACCCGCCGTACACATTGGCTGTAATCAAACTGCCGTTGGTAATCTGAACCGTGTTTCCGTTAGCGGTGCCCTTGGAGTATTCTGTATACCCGCCATACACATTCCCGCCGATTAGTACGGTTGGATCCGTGGAAAGGCTTTGATTAACTAATGTCGTGTGAGACACAGACACGCTGTTGTTGTTTGCCGAACCCGTGCCGAATCTTTCGGAAGAGTTTTGGAGTAAGGCTGCCCCACCGTAGGCATCTCTGCCGAGGAGGGCATTGACCCCACCGCTTAAGTTGATTAAAACCAACTTGTTTCCGGTGGCTGCATTGTTAAAGGTCACCCCGCCCGCTACATAGGCGCCGTAAGTAGGATTAAGGCGACGATTTAAGTTCACCAACTGGTCAATCACGGTAGAATCCGAGATGCTGATGTTTTGGCTGTCCACGATGAGCGTGTTGTTAGAAACCGCCCCTCCATTTACAGAGCCGCCGCCGACGATAGCCAAAAGGCTATTGGTGTTAGAACTATCCGTCACCGCGCGGTTTTGGTCAGTCACGTCCCCAAGACCCCAGTTGGGTTTTAGGTTTTGTGCCGCTTGCACGTTCAGCGCAACCGACAGCAAAAAGAAAACAACTGTAAGAAGTTTTCTCATTTATCCTCCAATATGTATTTATAAAAAAGCAATATATTCCTATTATACAGAATTTAGGCCAAAAGAAAAGGTTTTTTTGTGTAAAAACCCCCTATATAATAGGTAAAAGGTATAATAAAGGTATGTCCCGCTATACAGACGGCAACTATCTTTTGCAAAATCCCGGCTGGCACGCACAAGACGCGCGCTGGAAACTGGCGCACGTTTTGCGCGCCGTAAAGGCGGCCCGTTTGTCCCCCCACTCGGTATTGGACGCCGGGTGCGGAGCGGGTGCGCTGATTAACCATTGGGCCCAACACTGCCCGGATATCCGCTTTACTGGGTGCGATATTTCCCCGCAAGCGATTAGTCTGGCTAAACAGCACGCGCCCGAAAACGTAAATTTTTTATGCGAAGCGTGGGCGGACGGAACCTTTGACGTAGCCCTAGCCATAGATGTAGTGGAGCACGTCCCGGATATGGAGCGGTTTTTGAGCGAACTCGCCCAAAAGGCCCCTGTGCTTATTTTGCACGTTCCGCTGGATTTATCGTTCCGCACGCTTATAAAACCTGAA
This sequence comes from Candidatus Avelusimicrobium stercoris, assembly GCA_002432025.1. Lineage (GTDB taxonomy): Bacteria > Elusimicrobiota > Elusimicrobia > Elusimicrobiales > Elusimicrobiaceae > Avelusimicrobium > Avelusimicrobium stercoris. The sequence continues at coordinate 103,982 of DJFE01000037.1, forward strand.
ATTTTAGAGGAAGAATACCAAACCGTAGGACATATCCACTTTTTTACGGCACGGTATTTAAAAAGGCTCTTAAAAAAGCGCGGCTGGCAGATTTTGCACGCGCACTACACCAACAAATATGTAGAACGCCCGCCGCAACTGACGGGGCTCAAAAGCCGTATCGGTATGTGCATACGCTTGCTGGCGCACTATTTACTACCCAAGAGTTGGACCGCGTTTTGGGTGGGCGGGTACAGTCTGATGCTGGTGGTAAAGCCCAAGCAATAGTTATTCCTTATATAAGCCACGCAAGAGTTTGATTTCCTTTTCGTAGCCCGCCAAATCGTTGGGGGTTTCCAAACAAAACGGCAAATGCTTTAAGGCCGGGTGATTAATCACGCCTACCAAGGTATTTAGGCCAATGGTGCCTTGGCCGATACAGGCGTGGCGGTCCTTATGCGCCCCCTGCGGGTTCAAACTGTCGTTTAGGTGGACGGCCTTTAACAGGGGCAGGCCGATTTGCTTATCAAATTCCGCCAAGGTATCGTCCAAATGCACGAGCGAATAACCCGCATCGCTGACGTGGCAGGTATCCATACACACGCCCAGTAGGTTATTTAGTTTCACGCCGTCCATAATCCGTTTTAACTCGTCAAAGGTCCGCCCGATTTCGCTCCCCTTGCCGGACATTGTTTCCAAGAGTACCGTGGTATGCAAATTAGGCGTCAAAATTTCGTTTAGCGTTTCCACAATCAGTTCAATGCCTTTTTCCACCCCTTGACCGACGTGGCTGCCCGGGTGAAAGTTATACAGATTTCCCGGCACATATTCCATACGCTGTAAATCGTCCGCAAAGGTCTGGCGGGCAAATTCGCGCGTTTTGGGGTCGGCGGAAGCGGGATTAAGCGTATAGGGTGCGTGCGCAATAATAGGTGCAAAATGCTTTTGGGCAAGTAATTCGCGCAAGGCTTTGGCATCCTGCGGGTCAATGGGTTTGGCCTGGCTGCCGCGCGGGTTGCGCGTAAAGAACTGGAACGTATCCGCCCCGATAGAAAGAGCGGTTTCGCCCATTGCCTTAAAGCCCTTGGCAGAAGATAAATGGCACCCGATGTGTAACATATTATTTCCCCGCGTATTTGTGGAGATCGGCCACCAGTTGCTCCACATCCTCCGGGCGGGTAGCCCAACTGGTGCAAATGCGGATGGCGCTTCGGTGGTGGTCCAAGCGTTTGGTGTGTGAAAAGGCGTATAATTCTTCCAACTGTTTTACCAATTCATCCGGCATAATGGGGAATTGCTGGTTGGTGGGAGAATCATACAAAAATTCAAAGCCGCTGTCCTTGCACGCTTGGCGGATGATTTGCGCCATATCGTCGGCGTGTTTGGAAAGTTTAAAATAGAGGCCGTCTTCAAACAAGGCCAAAAATTGAAGCCCTAAAATGCGTCCCTTGGCCAGCATTGCGCCGCGTTGCTTCATAAAATAGCGGAAATCCTTTTGAAGTTTGGGGTTTACGATTACCACCGCTTCGCCCAAGAGGGCGCCAATCTTCGTGCCGCCAATGTAAAACACATCACAGCAGGCAGCCAAGTCCGACAGCGTAACATCGTTGCCGGGGGCCTCTAAACCGTAGCCCAGGCGTGCGCCGTCCGCAAATAAAAAGAGGTTATTCTCGTCGCACACGCGGCGGATGGCGGAAAGTTCCTCCTTGGAATACAGCGTGCCGTATTCCGTGGGGAAGGAAATATACACCAGTTTGGGCTGAGGAGCAAACTCCGGATTATCGTCCAGCCAATGCTCCTTACAACAGCGGGAAATTTGCTCCGCCGTCAGTTTTCCGTTTTGCTCCGGCACCGTTAAAATGCGGTGGCCTGTGGCTTCAATCGCCCCCGCTTCGTGCACGTTAATATGCCCAGAATCGGCGGAAATGACCGTTTGGTACGGGCGCAGGCAAGCCGCAATTACCGTTAAATTGGTTTGCGTGCCGCCCGCCAAAAAGTGGACCTCGGCATCCGGCGTTTGGCACAGGGATTTAATCAAATCGGCCGCTTGGCGGCAATAGGTGTCTTGCCCGTAGCCGGGCGTTTGTTCCAAATTGGTTTGCGCCAACTTTTCCAAAATACGCGGGTGGGCGCCTTCGCTGTAATCACAATTAAATCTAATCATAAGAACCTCGCTCTACTGCGTAGAGGGTTGAATTTCTTTTATTATATCTTTTTAGGCAATTTTTCGCCCAATAAAAAGCCCGCGGAAAAGGATTAATCAGACCGCTAGCCAACAAGGAAGATATGAAAAGCCCCGCTCTTTGCGGGGCTTTAAATTAGTTTTGTTTGGCTCTTTGCAAGCGTTCGCGCTGGTGTTTGGCCTTCAAGTCCGCGTGGCGTTTGCGGAAGACGTCCAACTTGGTGTAGCGCACCATTAAGCAAAAATCAATCAGCACCATTACAAAGTTAAGTACATAGAGCCAAAAGACCCAGTCAAAATTGTGCAAAATTTTATGAATCATCCCGCACACATAAGCAAATTCAATCGTTCCCATAAACAGGAAACTTTTGCCGGCGGCGGTTTTTGTGCGCAAGGAGCGCGAAATATTAAACGGCCAGGCAAGACCGAAACCTAACATCATTAACGCTTCAAAAATACTCATATTATCTCCCACAGCGCGGAGCGGGCTCTATTTTTGCGGGGCGTGCTGTATTGCTATTTATATTTTACCATTTTAGGAGTTCACTGTTTTGCGGGAGGAGCCTCTTTTTCATACAATAAACATATGCGTTTTTATAAAGATAAAGTGTTTTGGTACATTTTTGCCGCGCTGGCCCTGGTGAAAGGGGCGGCGCTCCTCGGGCTATTCTATTGGCACCCGCTGGGGGAAAAGATTTTGGCGTTCCCTGATTCGCTTACTTATGTTTACCCGGCGCAAACGTGGCTGGAATACGGACAAATGTGGGAAGCAGTAACCGCCACGCCAATGCTGTTGCGCACGCCGGGCTATCCGTTCTTTTTGGCCCTGGTGCAAACGGTTTTCGGCAATATGACGTGGGCCGTGGCGCTTGTGCAAAATTTGCTTTCACTAGCCTTGCTTATCCCTGTGTATATGACGGCTGAAAAAATAAACGGCAAAAATGCGGCGCGTTGGGCGATGTTCTTTTGTGCGGCAAGCGTGCTGTATTTCTCGCTTTCGTTCGCCGTGCTGACGGAAGTTTTGTGTACGTTTTTACTTTCTTGGTTTGTTTATTTTACGGTGGACTTTTTATTAAAACCCACCGGGGGGAAAATTCTGTTAGCCGCGCTTTTTTTAGCGGGGGCCGTTTATGTGCGCCCAGCCGCGTACTACTTTATGTTTGCAAGCGCAATTATCTTGGTGTGCTTTTCCGCCGCTAAACTGGTGCGCTTTTCTGCCTGGAAGATTGCCGCGCTTTTCTTTGTCCCTTTATTGGCTCTCGTCGGCGCGTGGCAGGTGAGAAACTACGTTCAAACGGGCTTCGGCGGGTTTACAACCGTAGGTGCATACAACCTGTATATGTGGAACGAGGATTATTTGGCCTACAAATATAATCTGTCCGTTCCGCAGGCACACGACGCGCTGGAAAATTCGCTCCCGCCCGGGTTTCACGCACTCCCCCCAGTGGACCAAGTGCGCCTGTATAAGGCAATGGCAAAACCGCTTATCCAAGAAGCCTTTTTATACAAACTCTCCCGCGCCCCGTTATGGGCGATGAAAACGCTCTTTGGGGCCAATTTCGTCCACCTTTCGCGCCTGCTGACGGGCGGCGCCATACCCGAGGAAGAATTGGACGGGCAAATGCTAAACCACACCACCGCTCTGCACGAAAATTGGCTCAAAACGGCTACCGACAAATTGCTTTTTATTGCGGCAAGCGGGGAAGTGTTTTTGCTGGTACTTTTTAGTATAGGCGGTTTTATACTGCTGTGGAAAAGCCGCAAGGCGGAAACCTTTTTTCTACTGGTATATTGTTTGTATTTTTGGGGAATCGGTTCGGTGTTTTTCGGTGCATACGCGCGTTTCCGCGCGCCGTTTGAATTTGCGCTGTGCATCCCCGCTGGCGCGGCGGCAAACGCCCTCCTGCAATACACCAAACAAAAAATAAAACGGTAATTACAGGCCGTGCGCCAAACTGTTTATTAAAAATGCGGGGAACTTTCTTTCCTGCATTTTTTTCTGTGTGGGCGCGAAATCGTACGGTTGGCGGATAAAACGGAAGGTGCTTTTTTCGGTATCCCAAATGCCAAAGGAGGCGTGCGGGTTTAAATCGCGCGGCTTGCCCACGGAACCCGGGTTCAGCACATAGCGCATTTTGTCGGACAAGTGGACGGTGGCGTCCTCGCGTTTGCACAAATAAATCACGCACGAGTTTTGCGTACCGCGGATATAAAAGGGCAAATGGGAGTGTCCCACAAAGCAAATTTGCCCCTGCCACTTGTCATACGCTGCGCGGAACTGAGAGCAACTGGAAAAATATTCCTTTATCGGGTCGGTGGGCGTGCCGTGCACCACAGTAAAATTTTCCCCGCGCGCTACGGTGGGCAAAGAGGTTAAATAACGGATAGATTTTTCGCTTAAATGCTTTTTGTTTTCATCCAACGCAATTTTAGCGTCATAATTAAACAAGGTTTCCAACTCGGGCTGGACAAACACGGCATCGTGATTGCCCAGCACACAGGCCAGCAAATTTAAAGAGGAAATTTTCTTTACGCACGCTTCGGGGTCCGGCCCGTAACCGATAATGTCCCCGCAGTAAATAAAGTGTTCCACGCCCTCTTGCTCGTAACGGGCCAAGCAGGCGTTTAACGCTTCTAAATTACTGTGTACGTCCGAAAACACCCCTATCTTCATTACGCCTCCGCCAACGCCTCAATGGCTTCCTTTTTTTGCGTGGCTTCGGGGTTGCGCTCGGCCAGGTTGACGGACATTACCTTGGAAACGCCGCTCTCTTCCATCGTAATACCATAGAGCATACGGGCTGATTCCATTGTGCGCTTGTTGTGCGTTACCACTATAAACTGCGTGGTTTTGGAGAACTCTTTAATCAGGTTCACATAGCGCTCCACGTTGGCTTCGTCCAAGGCCGCGTCGGCTTCGTCCATAATGCAGAACGGGGACGGATTGTGCGTAAAGAACGCAAACAGCAAGGACATTGCGGTAAGTGTTTTTTCACCGCCAGACATAGAAGTAATGTTCAGCAATTTTTTGCCCGGGGGCTGGGCGTAAATTTCAATGCCCGTTTCCAGCAGGTTATCCGGCTGGGTGAGTACAAGGTCGCACTCGCCGCCGCGGAAGAGCGTTTGGTAAATGTTTTTAAATTGCATACGCACTTGCTCAAACGTATATTTAAAGTTTTCGCGCGTGGTTTGGTTGATTTTGTTAATGGCGGATTTTAAATCCTTTTTGGCGCTTTCCAAGTCCGCAATTTGCGTGCGCAAGAAGGTGTTTCTTTCCGTCAGTGCGTCGTACTCTTCCGGCGCGGTCATATTGACGGCGCCCATATTTTCAATGCGCTTCCTCATCATCTTTACGCGCTCGTAATCCACCGTTTTGTCGCCGTAATTCATTTGCGCTTCCTCGGGCGTAATGTTCCAACTTTCAAACAAGTTGTTTACTACCGTGGTGCGCTGGCGGCGCGCGTTGGAAAGGGCATTTTCCAAATCGTTCTTTTTAATCGTCAGGTCGGACGATTCCTTTTTGCACGCATTTAGGGCGGCCAGTTTATCGCTGTAATCTTTTTTGAGCGTTTCCAAGTCGGAGCGCATTTTGTGCTCATCAATTTCCAACTTGGCTAACGTATCGCGCTCGGTGGAAAGTTTGGCTTGGGTGGAAAGTTTCTCCTCGGCTAAACTTTTTAGGCGCAAATTGGCCGACGCGATTTTTTGATTCCGCTGGCCCTCGCTGGCGGTTAAACTATTAAATTCGTATTCCGTGGATTTTAAATCCAATTCCACGTTATTTTTTTTGATTTTTACTTCGTAGAGTTTTGCGCTTAACGCGTTAATTTCGCCCTTTAATTTTTCGGCGTTTTCGCGCAGCGTTACTTGGGATTTTTTTAACTCTTCCCCGCGCACTACGGCTTCCTGGTGGCGGCGTTTTAAATCCTGCAAGTTTTGTTTGAGCGTTTCCACATTGCGCTTGCGGTTATCTACGCGCAAGGTGATTTCCTGCTTGCGTTGGGCGGCGCGGTTTAGCGCGTCTTGCGTGGAGCGCAGTTCGCGCTCTTTGTTGGCGCGCTCGTTTTGCACGGAGTTTAACGACAAAACGGCTTCCTGCGATTTGGTGCGCAGATTTTTCAAATTTTCTTCCGCCTTGGACAAGGCTTCGTAATTGGCGATAATGTCCTTGGACACAGCGTCTTCTTCCGCCGCCTTGGCCTCCATTTCGCCACGGACGGTTTCTTCCTCGCCCCAATAGGCTTCCGGCGCGCGGACGCCCTCCGCGCCCCCGCCAATAAAAAACTCGCCCTTTACGGCTCCGTCTTGGTATGAGTAGCCGCCAATGATAAAGTTAATTAAATTTTCCAGTTCCGGCTGATACTTTAACTGGTTTTTAAGCGCATTTTCAGCCGGTTTTTCGGAAGTGGCGGGCACTTGGTTTAAAACAATAAACTTGGCGCGGGCCTTGCCGTGCTGTTTTAAAAGGGATAAGGCTTGTTCCACCGTTTGCGCATCCGCGCACAAAACAGCGTCCAAATATTTGCCGAAGGCTTCCTCCACCGCTACGCTTAACGCGGCGGGATATTTAAGGGCCTTTCTTAACGTGCCCTTCACACCAGCGAGGCCACTTTCGGCCACCGTTTTGGCCCCCACCCAATACGGGTCGTTTTTGCCTTGGGTTTGAATAATCTCCAACTTAGCGGAAAGTGCGGCGCGGGCCGATTTTACAGAGGAAAGTTTTTCGTTTAAAGAAGAACGAACACCCTGCAATTTGCGCACATTTTCTTCACCGCTTGTAATGGCTTCGCGCGCTTGGTTGGCCTCAGTTTGTTTAGCCTGCACACGGGCGGAAATTTCCTGCAAACTTTTTTGGATACCCGCCAGCCCTGCTTGTTGGGCTTGGCTCGTTTTTTCAGCCGCAATCAAATCCTCGTTTTCGCGCTGCATAGAGGACTCTTCCAGCGAAATGCGGTTCTCTGCTTCCATTTGTTTTTGTACGAGCGACATCAATTCGCCCGAAGAGCGTTGCAGTTGCGATTCTGCCGCGCGCAAATCGTTTTCCAACTTTTGCGCCTGGGCGGTTTGCTCGTTGTAATTAGCCTGCAACGGCGTGAGTTCAGCCGACACCGCCGCCAACTGTTCTTTTAGTTGCGCAAGCGCCGGGGCCAATTCCTGCAAGCGGCTTTGCCCGCGTTGCGCTTCCGCGCCCGAAGTGGCTACCTGCGTGGTTAGTTCGCTCGTTAGGTTGTCGCAGTTTTTAATGGCGCCTTCCAACAAACCCACTTGGTATTTGCTGGCGGAAATTTTTTCGTTAAATTCGGCGGCTTCTTTTTGTTTATGCGTTAAATTTAAATCCAATGCGGCGGCGGCCCCTTCCTGTGCGGAAATGCGGGCCTCTAAATCTTCCAATTTTTTCACCACCGGGGCCAATTCGCCGGAGTGCTTGGCAATCAGGCCGTCCGACTCTTTAATAGAGCAAACGGAAATGGCGATTTCACTTTCTTTTAATTCCTCGCGGTACTTTTGATACAGGCGGGCTTTTTTGGCTTCGCTGTCCAATTTTTTAATTTGCTCGGCAATTAACGCCACCGTATCGGCCAGACGGGCCAAATCCAAATCTACGCGCTCCAAACGTTTGATGCACTCCTCGCGCTTGGCCTTATATTTAGATACGCCCGCCACTTCTTCAAACATTTCGCGGCGCTGCTCGGCCGAGGCGGACAAAACGCTTTCTACGCCACCCTGGTCAATAATGGCGTAACCTTCGCCACCGATACCCGTATCCAAAAACAAATCGCGGATATCGCGCAGACGGCATTGGACTTTGTTTAAATAGTATTCGCTTTCGCCGGAGCGGAAGATTTTGCGCGTAACGGTAATTTCGTTAAAATCCAGCGGCAACTGGCGCGAAGCGTTATCAAACACCATACTGACCTGCGCCATATTTAAAGGCGCGCGCTTAGCCGTACCGTTAAAGATAATATCCACCATAGAAGCGGAGCGGAGGGACTTCCAACTCATCTCGCCGATGGCCCAGCGCACGGAGTCAATCACGTTGGATTTTCCGCACCCGTTCGGGCCTACTACGCAAGTAATGCCGGGCTCAAAGTCCAGGCGGGATTTGTCGGCAAAAGATTTAAAACCTTGGATTTCAATCGCTTTTAAATACATAACGTCCCCTATTGGCAGATATAATTTGATTATACCATTTCCCTATACAATATAGGCATTTTTGGCAAAATTTCACTTCTACGCGTACGGCCCTTTTGTCCCACCGAGAGAGTGCCGACGAAAAAAATCTCTTGCAAAGTGTATATTTTTTTATTAGACTTTTCTCGTAAGACTGTTTTTCCTTAAAAGGAGGATTATCCACTATGGCAGAAAAAGTACTCAAAGTCGGTATGGACCGCGAAGACGGCTTCCTCTACTACATTGACAAAGACGGCGATATTGCCCGCGTGCAAATGGCCAGAGGCGGCAAAAAAGGCGGTAAACCGAAAAAAGTTGAAAAATGCGGTATCAAAAAAGAAAAAGGATATCTCTATTTCTTGGATAAGAAAGGCGATATTTCCAGAGCCAAAATGGTAAACGCAAAATAAACTAATTTAAAACACCCCGCACTCTTGCGGGGTGTTTTACAGACACAGGCACTCGCGCACATCACTCTCTTTATTCGCGCGAGGCTCTGCCAGACGCGAAGGGGCGCAACTCGCATTGTACGACATCACGCATTGCTCCAGCGTTTTGTGCCCCTTTATGTTTTTTCAAAACGGCTTGCCAAAGGAAATACCTTTTGCAAATATGCCGTTAGTTTAGCCCGGTCCTGCGGGCCGCAGTTTTCCGAATCGTTCAAACACACCAACCGCGGGCGGTACTTGTTTATTTCCCGCTCAAAGTTTTGGTACAACTCCCATACACACGCATCCGAACCAAACAAGCGCGACATACGACGCTTTTTCCACTGCGCGCAGCCTTGCACTGCGGCCATACACGCAAACAAATAAAAGTTCATATTGTTTTCTTTACGGAAACGGCTTTGCACGGTGGCTGATAACTCATCTGCAAATAAGTTCCAAGCCGGAGCCACGGAACTTTTTAAGTAAGCCGAAATATTATGCGTGGGCTCCAACGGAAAATCCACCGCAGGGAAAACCGCTTTAAGCCGCTTGCGGATAAACAGCAGTTGCCGGCCGTATGAAGTCTCTCCGTAATTTTTACGCGGGTAAAAGGCGTAATAATTATTTACACGGTTTGGAGCGGGAAAGAAATACTCCCGCGTAACTGGACGAAACACAAAGGTATCATCATTGGCTAGATCCGGCCACTTGGTTACACCCATTTCTATTGCACACGAGTTAAAGGTAGGCAAAGCGGAAGCCGGCATAAATTCCGCGTGCGTTAAAAATTTTAAATGCGGATATTTTAGGTTTAACCAAGGCGGTAATTGGCCGTTGGTTACCAGCACTACGCGCGTTACCCACGGCATAAATTTTTCCACGCTGCGCAGCGCGTAGCGCAGTTCGCCCGCTTGCACAAACCGCGCGGCGGGCACAGGAGTAACCGCATACCGATTGCGCTCACGCACAAAAGTTGGGTCGTTCCCGTCCACCCACGGCAGAATTAAATCAACCGGAAAATCTGCCGTCATCTAAAAAGTTTGCTCCAAAAGTAAACGCTCCGCTTGCCGCACAATTTTACCAGCAAAAAGAACACGCGCCAACGCAGGTAAGAAAGTCCGCCGCAAAGGCTCACGCTTTCCCGCGCGGCCGTAAAAGCGCGAGCGAGCAATTCTTGCTGTTCTTGGCGTTTTGCCGCCGAGAATTTACGGAAGCGGCAAATGCCCCACACCGTTGCGCGCATCCACTCCTGCGCTGTTTGGCGGTTCCATTTTTGGCGGCGGATTAAATCCGTTTTTAAATCCACTAAATTAAGCAGCGCGCCGACGGCCATATTATAAGAATTAGCCGTAATGGCCGAAGCATTGCCCTTGCGGTAGCAATATAATTTTTCCGGCACGACCGCAATTTTTTTAGCATACAAATACGCCAAAATAACCACGCAGAAATCCTCGGCTACGCGTCCCGTCCAAAATTCAAATTGATGTTTTACGAACCACTCGCGCAAAAATAATTTTCCCCACAGTACGGAATCCTCGTACCCGCCGCGAAAGCGTGCGCCGTCCCCGTCCGCACACAAACGGTAAAAACTGCTGTGGCAATGTTCCTGCACGCGCGGAAAGCCGTTTTCTTCCACCTCGTAAAAAAAGCACTTGGTGATTTCGGCCCGCTCAGCTTCGGCAGCCTGATATAGTTTTTCCAAATACGCGGGGAAAATAAAATCATCCGCATCCACAAACGCCAAATACTTTCCCTGTGCTTTCTGCACGAGGGCGTTGCGCGTGGCGGCAATGCCTTTGTTGGGCTGCGTCGTAAAACGCAGACGCGGGTCCTCTTTGGCGCCTTGCTTCAAAATGGCAAGGGTGTTATCGGTAGAGGCAGAATCTATACAGATAATTTCAAAGTCCGTAAAGGTCTGCTTGGCTAAACAAGACAAGCACAGGGGTAAATATTTTTCCGCGTTGCGCACGGGAATTAACACCGAGATTTGAGGTTTCATAATCGCTCCTTTGTAAAATACCCCGCGCGCAAAAACGCGCGGGGTTACGCGCAGGAGACTCTTGGCGGAGGTTTTCCCACGCGTTAAAAATAAACGCCTTATTATATGGATAAAGAAGCAAGCAACGTAAACAAAAGCAGGGAGCGGGCTTCTTTTTAAGCCCGTGAGGAAACAAAAACGGCCGGTTGCCAGAGCCAAGTCACTAACCCGAAGCAAACAGCCGTAGCCCTTGCCATATATAAAAATATGGCAAAGAGCGTTCAACGCAATACAAGCGGGTAATTAGGCCGCTCATATTGCGTTTAAAATACGGCCGTTTTTGGAGTGACTTGTGCCGACTTAACGGCTCAACCTGTTCCACACAGGCTTCCAAAAACAGCATCAAATTGTGCCGAAGCGTCCGGCGGGCAAGGGTACTTGCTTACATATATCTTAAACAAATTTCTCCCCAAACGCAAGGCAGGGCTTGAAATTCCGCCCAAAACGCCTACACTACTAATATTAACTGACGTTCCCGGAGGCGCATCAAATAATTCTTCCGTTCACGGGCTCCAACGCCCCAACCAACTAATAGTTTTCTCCGGCCGCATACGCTTGCGGTCCAACCGCCCCACAGGTTTTAGTGCAGTTGCGTCCGTCCCCCGTACGCGTAATTGACAGCGGGGCTGATTAATGGTTTAATAACTCTACGGGGATACACTCGTAAAACAATAACGGAGGGAATATGGATATTAAAATTACGGCCAAAAACATTAAATTGACTCCGGCCATTAAAGAATTTATCAACACGCGCGTAAGCAAGATTGAAAACTTTTTTGACAACATTGTTTCCGCCCAAGTGCTGATTTCGGTGGAAAAGAAAATCAACCAGCGCGCCGACATTGTGCTGCACACGGGGGCCAAAACCACCATCAGCGCCAGCGCCGTGGAAGACAACCTCTACAAAGCCATTGACGCCGCCGCGGTGAAAGCCGAAGCGCAGGCCAAGAAAATTAAAAACAAAGCCAAGGCCCGCAAGGTAACCAAAAAGGCGGTAAAGGAAGCGGACGTAAATCCGTTTGCCGAACACCTTATTTTGCCGCAGACGGATGTAAAATTCTCCGTCATTAAGCAGGTGGAGGTTTCTCCGATGAACCCGGAAGACGCCGCCTACGAAATGGAACGCCTGGGATATTCCTTCTGGATGTTCTTGGACGAAGATTCCAAACAAATCAACTTAATCTTTAAACGCCTGGACGGTACTTACGGGCTGATTAAACCGATTAAGAAGAAATAACCCGCACGGGGGCTCTTTTGGAATTTACCAAATCTATCACCGTAGCAGAACTGCTCCAAGTGGAAAGACTCCACTTGGAGTTGGTCTGCGGGAAACGGTATATCCACCGCGAAATCACGCTCGGGCACGTCAACCGCCCGGGCTTGGCGCTTTGCGGTCATTTGGAAAGTTTCCGCCCCAATTCCGTGCAAGTATTCGGCCGCGGGGAACACGCGTTCTGCCAAAAGGAAAACAAAACGCGCCTGCGCGCCAACATTTCCAAAATGTTAAGTGAGGGCCAAGTGCCCTGTGTGATTACCACCGCCGGATTAGACCCCCTGCCTGCCGTACGGAAGGCCTGTTTGGGTTCGGATGTGCCGGTGCTTAAAACAGATATGGAGTCCACCGCGTTTATTGCGGAGTTCTCCCGCTTTTTGGACGAAAAATTATCGCCCGTTACGCATATGCACGGCGTGCTGGTGGATGTAAGCGGCATCGGCGTACTAATCCGCGGCGATGCGGGCATCGGCAAAAGCGAGTGTGCGCTGGAACTGATTAAGCGCGGACATATTTTAGTAGCGGATGATGTAGTAGAAGTGCAAAAACGGTTTGGCCGTTTTCTGGTCGGCTCCTGCCCGACAATGTTAAAGCATTATATGGAAGTGCGCGGGCTGGGAATTTTGGACGTACCCCTTTTGTTTGGCGTAGGCTCTACATTGGACGAAACCAATATTGATATGGAAGTGGTGCTTACGTCCCCCAGCAAACAACCCATTGACCGCCTGGGAGTGGAGCAGAAAACGACTAATATTTTGGGAGTGGAAGTGCCTTCGCTGGGCTTGCCCGTTACACCGGGGCGCAACTTGGCCGTACTGATTGAGGTGGCCGCGCTAAACCAGCAACTCAAAAGCCAAGGCATTTTTTCCGCCAAAGAATTTAGCCAAAAAATCTTGGATAAAATGAAGAAGGGAACCAATGGCAAGCAATAAAAGACGGATTTTTATCATTACGGGTATGAGCGGGGCCGGCAAATCCCAGGCGCTGAAAATCTTTGGCGATTTTGGGTTTTATTGCGTGGACAACCTGCCGCTTGCCCTGTTTAAAAACTTTACTGACTATTTAAAACAAAGCGGCGAACGCCGCGATGTGGCCCTTGGCATTGACGTGCGCGAAGGCGACCGTCTGCGTGAAATGCCCAAGATTTTAAACTCAATGGTGCAGGACGATTTCGTCGTAAAGGTCATCTTTTTGGACGCGTCGGAGGAGTGTTTGATTCGCCGCTTTTCGGAGACCAAGCACCGCCACCCGATTCACAAAAAACTGGCTACGGCCCTTGCGCACGAACGCAAGGTGATGAGCCCTATCCGCACAATGGCCGACAAGGTGATAGACACCTCCGATTTAAAATTGGGGGAACTGAAAGAAAAACTTTCCGCCCTCTTGGGGCTCACGCGCGAAGGCGATATGCAAATTACCGTGGCATCGTTTGGCTTTAAAAACGGTATTTTAAAGGATTGCGATATTGTAATGGACGTACGCTTTTTACCAAACCCGTTCTATATTCCCGAACTGCGCGAAAAAACGGGCCTGGATAAAGAAGTCCAGCAATATATTATGTCCTTTAAAGAAACAAAGGAATTTGCCGAAAAATTTGCAGATTTAATTAAATATTTGATACCTAAGTATATTAAGGAAGGAAAAAGTTATTTAACTATTGCAATGGGTTGCACAGGCGGACGACACAGAAGCGTTTTTATGGCGCACGAACTGGCCCAACGCCTGACCAAAGCAGGGTTAAACGCTTCGGAATTTCATAGGGACATAGGACTTTAATTATGGTAAAAATTGTTTTAGTAACGCACGGGCACTTGGCCCAACAAATGTTGGAAACTGCCGGACAAATCATCGGCAAACCGTCGGACGACGGCTTTGCCACCTTTGCCGTTACCACGGCCGCCTCGGTGGAAAAGGAAGCCGCCAAACTGCACGAACTGTTAAAATCGTGCGAAGACGGCGCGCTTATTTTGACCGATATCTTTGGCGGCAGCGCGACAAACATTTCGCTCACCGCCAGCAAGGATTTGCCCAAATGCTATGTGATTACGGGGCTCAATTTAAGTATGCTCCTAACCGCAATGAACAACCGCAAAAAATTGTCCTCCAAGGAACTGGCGGAAAAAATTGAAGCCGACGGCAAACGCGCGGTTATCAACGCAACGGAACTTTTGATTAAGGGGCTCTAATGCCGATTATATTCGCACGGGTGGACGACCGCCTGATTCACGGCCAAATTGTACAGGCCTGGCTGCCGGAGTTAAACGTGGATGAGATTTTGATTCCTTGCTACAAGGAGTCCTGCCTCAACCGCGGGCTCCTGCGTTTGAGTCTGCCCTACGAATATGAACTGACGATTTTGGACCCGCACGCCTGCGCGCGGTATGCGGCCGAATCCAAGCGGCGTATCTTTCTGTTAATGGGTTCTTTAAAGGAATTTACGGACCTGATTAAAGACGGGCTGCAAATTAAATCCCTAAACATCGGCGGGATGCACTTTAAAGACGGCGCCCAAAAGTTGGACGATAACGTATTTTTGGACGCAAATGACAAACAATTTTTAAAACTGATACGGGACTTGGGCATCCAAATTGAAACGCGCGCCGTACCCACATCCGCTTCCGTGTCGGTAAGCGAGGCCTTACAATGACCCCGGAAATTTTTGCCCTGTGCGTAAGTGCGGCGCTACTGGAATTGGACACGACATATGCTTTCCAGTTGACGCTTTCGCGCGGAATTATCGCGGGGCCGCTACTATCCCTTTGGACGGGCGATTTAATGGCCGGGATACAGGTGGGCGTATTTACGGAACTGCTCTTTTCGGACGTAAACCCCTTGGGTGGCATTTTACCCCCCAGCGCGGTGGTTTGTTCCGCGGTTACGCTTGCGTTGCACGCAATGGGCATTGAACTTTATTTTGCGTTCTTCTTCGGCGTAGTGGGAGCGATTTTATTCGCACTCGCCGAAAAGTTTATGCGCAAGAACCGCTTTAAATGGCTGATTTTTTGGGAGCGACGCGTAATGCAACAGCCCGGACAGATTAACCACGCCATTTTGTCCGCGCTCGCCAACGCGTTTTTAAGCACGTTTCTATTGATTTTTCTGTTTACTTGGTTGTGCGGCAAGGGTCTTGTATGGCTCGTACCGCACATCCCGGCCCAAGCGCATTTTGCGTGCCGGTTTGCCTATATGGCTGTTCCGTGGATCGGGCTTGCCACCTTGGTACCCGCGTTCCGCTTAAAGACGAGGTAACGTATGAAATTTTCGCTTCAACTCAGTTTGTTTCTGCGTTCCTTCTTCCTGCAAGCGGGCTGGAACTATATGAAATACCAAAACTTGGGGCTCACGTTTACGATGTTGCCGTTTTTGAAAAACGAATACAAGGACGACAAAGACGCCCTGCCCTCTGTTTTGCAACGCTATTTGGAAAGTTTTAACACGCACCCCGTAATGGCTTCTTTTTGCTTAGGGGCACTCGCCAAGCAAGAGGAAGAAATTGCGCACGCGCAGTCGCTTTCTGACTTTAAGAACAAAATAAACGAGTGGAACGGTATCCGCCGCAGTTTATCCATTACTACGGCCTCTATCGGAGACCGCTTGTTTTGGGGCGCGTTAAAGCCGCTTACGCTGTTACTGGCTATTTTTATTTGGCTGGCCTTGGGCGTAAACTTTTTTGAATTGGACGAAAGTGTAAAAATTCCGCTTTTTTATGTCTTTGGCGCAGGCGCGGCCGCTTTTTTTGCCTTTAACGCCGTAGCGCTGTTTGTAAAATGGCAAGGTTTAAAAATCAGTTACACCGCTAAGGAAAATTCCTGCTTCGGCCTTACGCGGTTTGACTGGAACAAAACCATCTACAACGCCAAACGCATTGGTATTGTGTTGGCGGTGGGGATGATTTTGTTCGGCGTGTATTATTATTTAAAAGACTTTGCCGAAATAGATGTGCATTTTGTTACGCGGGCCGTAATTGTGCTGTTTTTTATTATGGTCAGTTTCATTACGCGCAAACTGCGCATACCGAATATGTATTTGTATTTGGCGGCGGTAGCCGTGTTTAACCTTGTTTGTTATTTGTAATATGGGGGATTTGTGATACAACAGGACATAAAAATCATTAACCAGTTGGGCTTGCATACGCGCCCGGCCGCG
Source organism: Candidatus Avelusimicrobium stercoris (assembly GCA_002432025.1). Taxonomy (GTDB): domain Bacteria; phylum Elusimicrobiota; class Elusimicrobia; order Elusimicrobiales; family Elusimicrobiaceae; genus Avelusimicrobium; species Avelusimicrobium stercoris. The sequence goes on from DJFE01000037.1 coordinate 120,199, forward strand.
CTGCTGGCGCAGACGGCGGCTAATTTTGCGTGCGATATCCAACTGTCCAAGGACGGGGTAAACGTCAACGCCAAGAGCATTATGGGGTTAATGATGTTGGCGGCGGAGTGCGGTTCCTTTGTAACGCTTACGACAAACGGCTCGGATGAAAAAGAAGCCTTTGATACGATTAAAAATTTGTTTGATAATAAATTTAACGAAGAATTTTAAGGAGAAAACAGTATGTTGGTGCTAAAAGGCATTGCCGCGAGCCCTGGTGTGGCCATCGGTCCGGCGGTGTTGTTGCCCGGAGATAATTTTGCGGTGTCGCGGCAGTATATTGAACCGTCCGAAGTAAAGGCGGAACTGCAAAAAATGCACCACGCTATGCAAAAAACGCTGGATGAGTTGGATGCGTGCGAAAAGAAGGTTCTCTCCACCTTGGGGGCGGAATATGCTAATTTAATGTCCACCCACAAACTGATTTTGCAGGATCCGGCCTTAAAGGATTCCGTCGCTAAAAAAATCCGCACGGAGCACCTTTCTGCGCAGGCCGCGCTGTTTCTTACCTTGCAGGAATTAGCCTCCGCCTTTGACAAAATTGAGGACCCGTTTTTTAAAGAACGCCGCAACGATATTTTTGACGTGGGCAAGCGTTTGGTAAACAATTTGGAAGGCGGCAAGCGCGAGTTTTTGGCTTCTATCAATAAGCCCTCCTTGCTCGTGGCGCACAACTTGTACCCGTCCGATACCATTAACTTGCAGGAAAACCAAGTCATCGGTTTCTGCACAGACGTCGGCGGAAAAACGAGCCACACCGCGCTCTTGGCGCAGAGTTTAAATCTGCCCGCCGTCGTTGGGTTATCCACCGCGTCCAAAGATGTTAAAAGCGGCGACACGCTGATTATTGACGGCGAAAACGGCCTCTTGGTAATCAACCCGGACCGCTACACCTTGGCCAATTACCGCAAAATCCAACGCGAAATAAAAAAGACGGACGCCCTGTTAAAAACCATTAACCACCTGCCTGTTATCACGCAGGACGGCCGCGGCGTAAAACTGTATGTAAATTACGACCCGCGCACCGACAACAAAGATAACAAGCGCCTAATTACCGACGGGTTAGGGCTGCTGCGCACCGAATTTTTGTATATGGATACGCCCACGCCGCCCACCGAGGACGACCAATACCGTATGTATTTGGCCGTTTTAAAGCGCTTTGATATGCGCCCTACGGCTATCCGCCTAGCGGACTTGGGCGCGGACAAAATGCCTGATTTTCCGCTGGACGAATTTGACAAGGACGCCAACCCCTTTATGGGTTGCCGCGGTATCCGCTTGTTTTTAAAAAACCCGGACCTGCTCTATACGCAACTCCGCGCCATTGTGCGCACCGCCTGCGAGGTTCCCGCACAAGTGAAGATAATGATTCCTATGGTGTCCGCAGTAGAGGAAGTCCGCCACGTCCGCACCGCCTTTAATGAGGTATTAAAGGAGTTTGAAGCCAAGGGCAAAAAGCCTTTAAACCGTGTAGCGTTAGGCGCGATGATTGAAGTGCCCGCCGCCGCCATTGCCCTGGACGGGATGATTGGCGAACTGGATTTTATTTCCATTGGCACTAATGACTTGATACAATATCTAATAGCGGTGGACCGCGTGAACCAGGAAGTCGCCCATATGTACGACCCCTGCCACCCCGCCGTGGCGCGTACGATAAACCAAATTATCCAAACCGCCCACAAACGCAACAAACGGGTTTGCATCTGCGGGGAAATCGCCGCCGATTCCCGTATGTTGCCGTTGCTTTTGGGGCTTGGCGTGGATGCACTTTCCGTAACGCCGCGTATGTATCTGCGCGTAAAAAACAACATACGCAATTTGAATTTTGAAAACTGCTCCGATTTGGCCCAAGCCGCCCTGTTAATGGGCAGTTCGGCCGAAATCCGGCAATTAATTGATAACAACAAAAATGAAGATTCGTAACTTTTCTATCGTGGCCCATATTGACCACGGCAAGACAACCCTATCCGACCGCATTTTGGAAGATACCGGCACCGTGCCCAAGCGCAAAATGCAAGCCCAACTGCTAGACGGGATGGACTTGGAACGCGAGCGTGGCATTACCATTAAAGCCAAAGCGGTACGCATTTTATACAAAGATTACATTTTAAATCTTATTGACACCCCCGGCCACGTGGACTTTTCCTACGAGGTGGCCCGCTCCCTGCGCGCCTGCGAGGGCGTGCTGCTGTTGGTGGACGCTTCGCAAGGCGTAGAAGCGCAGACCGTGGCGCACGCGCATTTGGCGCAAAGTTTAGGCCTTAAAATCATCCCTGTGATGAACAAGGTGGACCTTTCCCAGGCCGATGCGGACACGTCCGAAGAGCAACTGTGGGACATTTTAAAAGAGCCCATTGAGGCCGAACGAGTCAGCGCCAAGACAGGTATGGGCATTGAACATTTGCTGGACCGTATCATTACCGATATCCCCGCCCCGCAAGGAGACCCGAACGCCCCCTTGCGCGCGCTTATTTTTGACTCGTATTATGACCCGTTCCGCGGCGTAATTATGTATGTGCGCATTGTGGACGGAGCCGTCAAACCGGGGCAAATCATTAAGTTTATGTCCTCCGGCACTACCTATAAAATTGAAGAACTGGGCTATATGACGCCCAAGCAACTCCACAAGGACACCGAACTTTCCGCCGGGGAAGTAGGCTATTTGGTTGCCGGTATTAAAGACATCCATCAAGTAAAGGTGGGCGATACCGTTACCTTGGCCGAACGCCCCGCCGAAAAAGCGCTCCCCGGCTACGCCGACGCCAAGCCCGTAGTGTTTGCCAGTATCTTCCCGGTGGAGACGACGGACTTTCCGCTCTTGCGCAAGGCGCTTGAAAAGTTAAATCTCTCGGACTCGTCCTTCCACTACCAGAGCGAAACCTCTAAGGCCTTGGGCTTTGGGTTCCGTCTGGGGTTTATGGGTATTTTACACATTGAAATTGTAAAGGAACGCTTGGAACGCGAATTTAATTTATCCTTGATTGCCACCAGCCCCAACGTGGTTTATCACGTTAAATTTACGCCGCGCAAATCGCACCCGCAGGAACTTTCCGCCCTGCCCGATGCGCCGGACGATCCGGGCTATAAAATCATTGATAACCCGGCCAACTTCCCCCCTTACGGCGATATTATTGATATCAAAGAGCCCGTCATCCACATTACCATTGTTACCCCTGTGGAATTTATGGACGGCGTGATGACGCTTCTTAAAGAAAAACGCGGGACCTTTATGAGTATGGACCATTTGTCCAACCAGCGCGTGATTATCAAGTACGAAATGCCGATGGGCGAAATGGTAATAGACTTTTACAACAAGTTAAAATCCGTTTCCAAGGGCTACGCCTCGTTTGACTACGAGGTCGCCGGGTTCCGCAGTTCCGATGTGGTATTAATGGAAATTCTGCTCCACGGCACAGCGGTGGACGCGCTTTCCGTCGTGGTACACAAGGACAAAGCCCAAACAATGGGCCGCGCCTTATGCGCCAAGTTAAAGGAACTCATCGGCCGCCAACAGTTTGAAGTGGCTGTACAGGCCGCCGTCAACGGCAAAGTGATTGCCCGCGAAACGATTCCCGCCTTCCGCAAAGACGTTATCGCCAAGTGCTACGGAGGCGATATCACCCGCAAACGCAAATTGCTGGAAAAGCAGAAGGAAGGTAAAAAGCGTATGAAGTCTATCGGCAGTTTGAACATCCCGCAAGAAGCCTTTGTGGCAATGCTCAAAATTGACGAAGAATAGGCCCTGCGGGCCGGGGCCTTCCAGGCCGCGGAGATTAACCGCACTCTCTTGATTGCCTGGGCGACACTGGTTTTGCGGTGTCGCCCTTTTTTGCTCTGCGGGGTGGGGCCTTCCAGGCCTTGGGGATTAATCGTCCTCTCTTGATTAGTTGGGCGGCACTGTTTTTGCGGTGTCGCCTTATTTTTGGTACTCCTTATCCGGGCTTCGCACGAATAACACCGCCTAATTTGCTAAAATAATAAATATGATTTTAGAAGGACGCACCCTAGCCGCTCAAATCCGCCAGCCCTTACCCCAAAGGGCCGAAGCCGTGCGCCAAAAATTAGGCCGCCCGATATGCTTGCGGGCCATCGGCTCCACCGAGGATTACGGGGCGTATGTGTACCTTAAAAAAGAGGTCGCCGCCGCCCAGCAGTTGGGTGTGGATACAAAAGTTTTTGAGGTGGATAACCAAACCCCGGCGGCAGAATTTTTAGACTTAGTCAAAAATTTATCCGCCGATAAAAACGTAGATGCTATTTTAATTCCGCGGCCCCTGCCCGAACATTTGGCCGCCACTCCGTACGCCGATTTGCTCGTCCCGCAAAAAGATATTGACGGGATGTCCAACATCAACGCGGGCAATTTGTTTTTGTGCAAAACGTGGCCGGAAATATTGGCCTTAAAAGGTTTCGCCCCGTGTACGGCTATGGCCGTTATCCGCTTGCTGGAATATCATCAAATTCCCTTGTCCGGCGCCGAAGCCGCCGTTATTGGCCGGTCCAGCACCGTGGGGCGCCCGCTGGCGCATTTGCTCACCTGCAAAAATGCGACCGTTAAAATTTGCCACACCAAAACCGACTTACCGCGCGCATTAAAAGACGCGGATTTAATATGCTCCGCCGCGGGCAAGCCCGGCTTGTTGCAGGCGGACTGGCTCAAACCCGGTTCGTCGGTTATTGACATTTCAACCAACTGGGCAGACGGCCGTTTGTGTGGGGATGCCTCTCCCGCGCAGTTGGAAACGCGCGGCGTGTCCTACTCGCCCGTTCCCGGCGGGGTCGGCCCGGTAACGCTTGCAGTGCTGCTGGAAAACATTGTACTATCTGGGGAAAGGAAACTTTAAGGAGACCGTATGAAAAAACTTTCTATTTGTCTGATTTTTGTCCTGTGCGCGGGCCTTATGGCGGCGTGCAACACCAACCAAAAGAAAAAAGAAAAATATAACCGCAAAATTTATTTGACGGAAGAAGATTATATGGAAGATTTATCCAAAGAAGCCGCCAAAGAACGCCGCGAAACGGCCCCGAATATTGAATCCGAATACATCTTTAACGTCGGGCCGGAACAGGATAAAACCATTTATTTCTTTGACGACCGCCAACAACCCAAGGTGCCCGGCCAGCCCAGCGATGCGGACTACAAAAAGGAAAAACGCTTGTGGAGCAAACCCAAACGCTACACGCCCGAAGAGTATTACGGTATGCAGGGCTCGGCGGAATCGTCCTCCGAAGAATCCTCTAACTCTTACGGTTACGATTATTAAAAAGCAGATTAAATGTTACCGCCCCGCTTTTTTCGCGGGGCGGTTTTTTATTGGCAGAAAAGGCAACCTCTATTTTTTTACTTTACAAACAGCCCTATGCAATCGGTAAAAATGCCGTCCGCCCCCTCCGCCGCCAAGCGTGCGGCAAGCGCAGGCTCGTTTACGGTGTATAAGTAAATTTTAAGGTTGTTTGCGTGGCAAACTTGCGCAATTTGCGGGGTAAAGCGCGTATAATTCATATGTACACTCTCCGCGCCCAGCGCGAGAGCCTTAGAAACGTCAAAAGGACGTGTTAAAAGGCCTATACGCGCGTTTTTATCCAATTTGTGCAACCGTACCAGGGTATCGTAATCAAAACTGGAAAACAGCATTTTTGGCAAAATATCGGGGGCTGTTTGGCGCAGGCAAGTCAGCAGGGCCGCTTCCAACCCGGGGTAGCGGTTGTTATCATTTTTGAGTTCAATGTTTAAACACGCAAGTTGCGGGCGAACCACAGGTAACACCTCTTGCAACTGCGGCACAAAAACGGGTGCTTGGGTAAATTTGTTTATCAGCGGATATTTTTTAAGGTCCGCTACCGTCAGCGAGCCCAACTGTATGTCCGCGCCCGCTGTGGATAACAAAGAATAATCGTGGTGGACAAGCAGCGCACCGTCTTTGGACAAATGCACGTCCAACTCGTAGCGGGTAGCGCCGAATTCCCGCGCACGGGCAAAAGCAGGCAACGTATTTTGGACGCGCTCTTGGGACGCGCCGCGATGAGCAAAATAAATCATACTTGTAGTGTAAAAAATACGGGGATTTTGTGCAAGAGAGAAAAACCCCTCCGTTTTAGGTGGAGGGGTTAAAAACTAAAACCAATAATGGGCAGGTTGACAATAGGAGGAATCCCAATCCTCATCATTGCTTTCTTGGTTCATAGAAATTGCGTATTGGCAATCCCCACAACTCTTATATATCTTATCTTCCCCTGAATCTGAAAGGGAAAAGCGTTGCGGACAAGATAAATATTCCGCTGATACCAACCCAGAAGATCCGTCCCAGCCGCAAGCATCCTCCAATAAATAATCTTTGGTTAAATTGTAGGAATATTTATACCACCACATTTTACTGGAACCATAGGCATAAGCCGCTTGATAATAAACATACACACTAAATGTAACAGGCGTATCTAATTTACAGCCGTGATAATCCACGCAGTCATAGTTATGTGCGTCTTGGTTTGCACAACATCGGCTAGTTCGGCAATTTACCGCCATTTCTACATATTCGTCCGCTACATACTCACACTTATCTTTATCCCAAGTCCCGTACAATTCTCCGCCACAAGAACATTGTTTCACCACTGCATATTTCTTTCCATTTGGTGCCTCACACGAGGAAGACGAGGCGCTTTTGCTTTTGAGTAAAAACGAGGTGTAAGTTTTGCCATTGGTCTTTTTGTTCCCAGAAGCGTCGTAATCACTTGCATATTGGTTATCCCACCATAGTTCTTCCCCAAGGTTCGCCGAGTTCTGCGCACTTTTGTTAATTTTGGCGGTACCGGAAATATCCATATTGTCCGCCTTGCCACCCATTACCGCTACGTCATTACCGTAAACTGTACCTGTTACATTGCTTTTGTGGAAATTTGTATCGTTAAAGGTTACATTGTTCGCCATTATGCGCCCGGCCGTTACCGTGCCGCCGTTTTCAACCGTTAATTTTTCACTCAAACGGTATTCAGGCGTATTCGTACTGCCTAACGTGGTCCCATTTTGCACATTTATTTGTTTTAAGTACGCATTTGCCCCTTTGATTACGATATTCCCCACATTGGAACGGGTATTACAAAAGTTAAGTATCGGGGCTGCCGTAACGTGCGTGGAGTCTGCTGCGTCCAAATGGGCGAAGTTACCCACCGGGGCGGATAAGGTTGTTACAAACTGCATTTGTTCCGC
>DJFE01000009.1:0-709 GCA_002432025.1 Candidatus Avelusimicrobium stercoris
GGTTTCTTTTGCTCCAAAATTTCAGCGTTGCTTAATTTTGCCCGCTACTAAGCATAATGAGAAAACAAAGTTTTCTAGTAGCGGGTTCGCACACTCCATCCCTCGGGCTTACGCCCGGGGTTTATTGTGAGCAGTAGTTATAAGGCCCCCGCGCATTAAACGCGGGGGTTTTTCATATTAAGGGAGTTGGTATTGGCTAGTCCCTGCAATCAGCGTGCCACCCATACTTTTGCAAACCGCTTCATTGCCTTCGCAAACCCGCATATTGGGGCGGGAGGAGTGTTCTAAATACTGAATATAACGGAGTCCGTCTTGCAAACGGGCCACGACAAGTAGATTCCCGGATGAACTACTGCCTGCCTGATGCCCCGTACCAGATAATAAATCAATCACCGTTCCGTCCGGGAAGCGTAAATATCCGTCGTCCGTGCTTCCTCCGACCAAGGTGCCGCCAGCGGGCATATCTACATCCAATTCGCTTACATTTCCCGTATAATACCCGTTAGACATATAAAACACCTCTTCCGCATTAGCCAGCGTTTTTACAAGCGGGATGACCTTTGTCAGGCGAGCCTTTTTGACGGCTTTTTCGTACTGTGGCATCGCCACCGACGCCAAAATACCGATAATAAGAACGACTACTAAAAGTTCAATTAAAGTAAAACCTTTCATTTTTTCTCCTTTTTAAGGCCTTTATATTTGAGCAAAA
>DJFE01000009.1:836-14182 GCA_002432025.1 Candidatus Avelusimicrobium stercoris
CTTTACAGTAAACAGCCAAAAAGGCAACAACAAAAACGGCAGATCCCGGATAAAAACATTCCGGGATGACGGCACCCTGCGCGCGGCTTATCTTTTTCCCCTCTTTTGACTAATGGAGCCACACTATTTTTGCAATGTTGCAAACAAATGAAACGGCAACAATAAATAAAATAAAGGCCGTTATAAAATAAAAGTCATCCTGAATTTATTTCAGGATCTACTGCTTGGGTAGTTAGTTGTTGTCGTCATCCTGGAAATCCGTAGTCCAGGATCTGTCGTTATTAATAAAGAGGAAAACAACAGATACTGGACAAAAACCTTCCAGTATGACCTTTATTTCTATAAACATCCAACACCCCAATCGGTAGATCCTGAAAACCCTGCGGGCCGCCCGTTCAGGATAACCTCATTTTTTAATTTTTTCCCCGCACCTTGCGGGTTGCTAACCCCACCACAAAAAAGCCGGAACGCAACAAAATGCGTTCCGGCTTCCCCTTACCAATTCCTAAAAACTATAACTCTATTACCAACATTGAGGGAACCACCAAATAAAACAAATTAATCAGCGCCCCCATACTCAAAAACGGCCCAAAGGGAATTGCGTCTGCCCCCTTTTTGCCCTTAAAAATCATTAAAAAGATAGCGTAAATCAGGCCCAAGAAAGAGGCAAAAATAAGCGTCGTAATAACCCCTTCCCAGCCAATAAGCGCGCCAATACCGCCCATTAACTTTACGTCGCCGCCGCCCATTGCTTCCTTTTTGAACCACCAAGTGCCGATAAGCGCAATCGCCAGTACGCCAAAAAGGCCCACGCCAGCCCCTAGGAGCGACAAAAGTTCCTTCTGCCACCAGACACCCTCAAAGTTGGGGTTTAGCCACGCAAACGCCAATCCAAGGCCAATAAGGCCCAAGGAAAAGCGGTCCGGGATAATCATCAGTTCCAAATCAATGACAGATAAAATAATCAGCGCATACACCGCCGCCACGCATACAAACGTCCACGGGGTTATACCGTAGCGCCACACAAATAAAAACGTCAACAAGCCCGTTAAAAGTTCCACCAGCGGATATTGTACCGAAATCGGCTGTTTGCAATTACGGCACTTCCCGCGCAGCCACAAGAAACTAAACACGGGGATATTGTCGTACCATTTAATGTGCGCGTTGCATTTGGGGCACGCCGATGGCGGCCACGCAATGGATTTATCCCGCGGGATGCGGTAAATACACACATTTAAAAAACTGCCGAAAATCAAGCCGAAGATGGCGGAGAAAACTAAAATCAGGGTTTCCATAATGCTCCTTATACAAAAAAATCCCCCGCCCAGTTACAGGCGGAGGACAAAACTTAATGCATATTCCAAGGTTTACCGTAACTGTCTTCTTTGTCGGTATTTACAAAGAAATCACCATAGCGCGGGTCGGCCGGGTCGCTGACGTAGGCCCAACCGCCTGTTTTGGTAAAGCACTCTTCAAAGTTCCCGGTGGAAACGTGCGAAGAGGGCGGATAGCCCGGCACGGTGGCCTGCGGAATACGCTCAATATACGCCGGCACCAGGCTGGTCAAATTGTCCGTCGGATAAGTGCCCTGGTGCTCGCCGTAATAGGCGGCAATGGCGCTGCGCACCTTGACCAATTTGTGCTTGGTGCTGCCCTCTTGGGCTTTATGCACGAGTGTGAAAAATTTCGGCACCGTGAACCCCAACAGCAGAGCAAACACCACCACCGTAATCAAGATTTCCGTTACCGTAAAACCTTTCTTCATACGCGCCCCTATTTAAAATTCAACGCTACCAAGGTAAATACTTTGGCATCGCCCAGCGTGTTTTTAATGCTGGAGTATTCATTGGGCTGGTGGGCCATATCGTCCAGTTTGGAGAATACCACCACCGGATAGCCCGCGTTGCGCAAATACGCCCCCACCGTTCCGCCGCCTACGCCCATAGCGCGCGGGGAGTTTTTATAAACAGCCTTGGCCGCCGCTTGGGTCAATTTGACGATAGAAGCGTTTTTGTCCGTCGGCAAGGAAGACTCGTTAATTTCCGTTTCCACCTTTACCGTTACTTTAAATTGCTTTTCAATGGCTTTTACCATTTTGGCAATTTCGGCCAATACATCGGCGTTTTTGTAGCAGGGCAATACACGGCAATCCAAGTAGAACACATCCGTACCCGGAATCGTATTTACGTTAGGCACGTTCGCCAAGCGTTTGGTCGGCTCAAAGGTGCTGGTGCTTTCGGGCGCGAACACCTTGTCCTTTTTGTTGAAAATCTTATACAAATCGCCCAGTTTTACCACCAAATGTGCAGAAGCGCGCACGGCGTTATTGCCCGAGTGCGGCGTAGAAGCGTGGGTTTGTTTGCCCTGTACGGTAAATTTTACCCACAGCATATTCTTTTCGGCAATTTCCACCATCGTACCTTCCGGGTTGCCTCCGTCCGGCACTAAGAAAGCGTCGTCCTTGCCAAAAGTTTTGCCGTATTTCTTTAAAATAGCGCGGATGCCAAATTCGCTGCCGATTTCCTCGTCCGCATTGAGGAGCAAGGCATAGGTGCACGGCGGGCGGACATTGCTTTCCATCATCGCTTTTACCGTGAGCAAAGCAGACACCAAGCCCTGCTGGTTATCTTCGGAACCGCGGCCATAAATTTTATCGCCCTTTACCACGGCTTTATACGGGTCGGTCTTCCACAAATTCAAATCGCCGGGCGGCACAATATCCATATGCGCCATTACCCACAAGGTTTTCTTTTTGTTTTCGCCGTAGTATTTGGCTACAATGTTCGGGCGCACGCCGTCTTTGGCTTTGGGATCCTTGACGTTAATATAATAAAGTTCGTCAAAGTTCATTTCTTTCAAAACGGAAAACAGGTACTCGGCTTTGGCATTTTCGCCGGGGCCGCCCGCGTGCGGAGATACCGCCGGGCAGGCAATCATATGCGTTTGCAAATCAATGACAGTTTGTTTATAGGAATCAATTTTTTTGAATAATTCTTTTTCCATTTTTTCCTCCGGTCCACTCTTACAGCGGATTGGGTACATCAATAAATTCTGTTTGTACGTCAAAGCGTTTGGCGATTAATTCCATTAAAGCCAATACGCCGGGTTTTTCGGAATTGTAATGGCCCAAGGCCAAACAATTAATATTTCCCTCGCGGCACCACTCTTGCGCGGGCTCGTCCAGCGCACCCGTAATGTATAAGTCCAAGTGTTTTTCAATCGCTTGCGGGAGCATACTATACGCCCCGCCGCTGACAATGCCCACCGACTCTATACGGTTAGAGCCAAACGGCAAGCGCACCGCCTTGGTATTGCAATACGCTTCCAAGGTTTGGGCCACTTGGTCCAAGGTTTGGGGCTGCGGCAACACACCGCAAAAACCTATCGTTTGCCCGTGGTACACGCCAAAGGGCTGTTCCCGCTGGGCGCCCAACGCACGGATTAAGCAGGCGTTGTGCCCCACTACGGGGTGTTTATCAAGCGGCAAATGATACGCCGCCAAATTGATATTGTTTTTGAGCAAAAAGGCTACGCGCTCTTTAAAGAGTCCGGTTAAGGCCTGTTCCTGCCCCCACAAAAGCCCGTGGTGGACCAGCACCATATCCGCCCCCGCCGCTTTGGCTTGGCGGAACAGGGCGAGTGAAGCAGATACGCCGAAGACAATTTTGCCGACGTGCGGAGTTCCTTCCACCTGCAAACCGTTATGGCTCATATCGGGGATTTGGGCGCTGTTTAAGTAAGTATCCACAAAATGTAAAATGTCTTCACAATTCACCATAGAATTATGTTATCATTTTATAAGATGAAAAAAACAGTTTTTTTCGCTTTTTTTCTAATCTTTTTTTCCTCCTTTATCCACGGCAGCCCCATTGCCACCGCCCCCTACCTGCCCGCACAGGCCGGGCCGCAGACGCAAAATGCCCCGATAACGGTACAATACCCGCACGAAAAAATGACAGTCTCGCGGGGAGCCAAAAAGATTTTTATCTTCGGGCAAGTTACTTTGCCCGGAGCCTTAACGCTTGATATTAACGGCGAGGATATCCCCCTGCACGATAACGGGGCTTTCCTAGCGTATTTGCCCGTGCAAAACGGGGAATTTGAATTTGTACTGACGGCCGGAAACGGCAAGGAAACCGTCCAAGCCGTGCGCCGCATTATCGTACCCGGCGCCAACATAAAGGATTTTTCCGCCAAGGCCGAGTTTGACCCGGAAGAGGTCTTTCCGCAAACACCCGTGGAATTACTGCCGGGCGATGTGGTGGGTTTATCCGTGCGCGGCACGCCGGGCGCGGAAGTAACTTATACCTTATCCGGTTTAAAGGATGCGAAAAATATCCCAATGAAGGAGGATGTTTCGTCCCCCGGGATGTACCGCGCCAAATATTTAATTGATGAGGCCCAAAAGGCTAAAACCGCCAAAGTAACCTACAAAATGAAAAACGGCCCGGACGGCACCGAGGCCAAAATTACGGCACCCGCCAAAATTAAAGTGTTGAACCAAAAGGACCCGTTCACCCGCGCCAAAATTTTATCCCCGGGCGTAAAACTGCGCAAAATCCCCACCCCGCGGGAAAACCTATACCCCTTTTACCGCGCCTATGGCGAGGTGCTGATAAACGGCCGTTTAAACAAGCAATACCGCATTGCCCTAAACGAAAGCGAATCCGCGTGGCTGGAAGAAGGCAAATTAAAACTGCTCCCGTCCGCCGACTACACGCCCGGGCGGATTACTTCTTTGCGCACGGTATCTACGGACGAAAAAACACGCCTGATTTTTGTGGGTTCCCGGCAAGTGCCCATTAGCGTACACGAGTTTAACGACCGCTTGGAACTGACCTTTTACTATGTAAACGGATTTGACGAAAATTTCAGTTTTGACACATTAAGCCCCATTGTGGACAGCATCACCTGGTCCCAGCCCGCGCAAGATACGGTGCTCTTTAAAATTTATTTCAAAAAGGACACCGCGCTGTGGGGCCACTCGTACAATTTTGAGGACGGCAACCTATTGTTGGACCTCATCCACAAGCCCGTTTTAACCCCCACCCAGGAACAGCCGTTAAAGGGCGCGCGCATTTTGATAGATGCGGGGCACAGCCCGCGCCGCGCCGTGCCGTACGACGGAGCCGTCGGTCCGACGGGCTATTTGGAATACGAGGCCAACTTGGCCCTGGCAAATGAATTAAAACCGCTATTAGAAAAAGCGGGGGCCACCGTGATTATGACCCGCCACGGCAACAACCGTATGGGCTTGCAGGCGCGCTACGAACTGGCGCTTGCCGAGCAGGCGCATATCTTTGTCAGCCTGCACTATAACGCCCTGCCGGAAACCATTAATCCCCTTTCACGCGCGCGAGGCTATTCGGTTTATTACAACTATCCGCACAGTTTCCAACTGGCCCAAGCCGTGTACGATTCCTATACGCGCAATGTGCCCCTGCCGGACAACGGGATGATTGCCAATGATGTGCTGTTTATCCCGCGGATTCCGCAACTGCCAAGTATTTTGGTGGAAAGCGCCTATATCATCCTGCCCGAGCAGGAGCAAATGGCTAAAACTACTGCCGGGCGTGCGCCCTTGGTGCAAGCCTTGTATGAGGGCATTTTGAACTTTTACGGTGTAAAAACCCCCGCCAAAAAGAAGCCCTCGCGCCGTAATTCGTTTAAAAAACCGACCCGCAAAGTGATTTTGAAATCTGCCAAATCCGGCAAATAATTTTGATATAGCCTAACCGCCCACATCAAAATTTGATATAGTTAAGTTATAAAATATAAAAAAGGAGTTTATCCATTTTCCCAAGCCTTAAATGTGGCTTGATTACAATTAATACTGTTTTTGGTTGTCTATATAGACATCACTTAAGGACAACCTTAGGAGAAGCCAAACCAAAAATAGTCGCTATCGCCGATGAAAACGGACTAATTACCCGTTTTTGTCGGCGACTAATCCTGTTTCTGATTTTATATCAGGAAGGGTAGGCGGCTGTTTATTTGTGTGATTGGCTTCTCACAAATAACAGCCGCCTTTTTTATTGAAAAAATTGTGTAGTAATGAAAAACATAACACAAGGAGAACTAAATGATTCAACTGAAAAAATGGTATCAAAACGAGGTGCACAAGGGAATAAGACAGCACGCCGAGAGCATACGGAAAATTTTGGCAGCAAGCAAGCCACCGGAGGCTGTAAGTGTTGACTTAATAAAAGATCTTTTGGTGAATGCATTTGGTTATAAAAGAGACCGGTTAGAGCCGGAAGAGAACGTCAGCAATAAGCACGTGGATATTGCTATACATCATCCGCAAGAGAAAATACTGTGTGAAGGGAAAAAATATAATGCTGAAAAAAGTCAGTTAAACGAAAAAGCAAGAAAACAGTTAGATTTATATTGCCGCGCAAATGTATGTGAATGGGGAATTTTGACGGATGGCATTAGATGGGAGTTTTATTGGTATCCCCAAGGCAAAACAAAAAAAGACAGACAAAAAATTGCGGAAGCAGATCTTATAGATTTTCCCAAGAGGATTACCTCTCAATATTGTGAAAAGTTTCATATTTTCCACGCGGAATTTTCCCCTCAAGACCGCCGCGAATATGCCAAAACCAAAGATACGATTTCACCTGACAATGTAATCGTTTGGCTGCGGAGCGAAGAGTGCTTTAAGGCATTGTGTAAGGTAATACAGAAAAAGCAAAATAAAAAACAAAAAGAAATGAATAAACTAGCACCGCATATTTATGCGTGTTTTGCGAAAGTATTACCGTTGCCCCAGGGCCGTAACAATCCGTTTGATTTGATGAAAAGTAAAAAGAAGAAAAAAACAAATAAGGCTATAGCGACTTCTGGCACAGAATATAAACCGACAGAGACGCAAGCGGTGCTGTGACAATATGCTGTCGCATAGTTTATCTAATATGTAAGAAATCAAATAAAAGGAGATATGTATGGCATTAATTAAATGTAAAGAATGTGGTAAAGAGTTTTCAGATATGGCAGATGCTTGCCCAAATTGTGGATATAACCCCACCAAGGCACAAGAACGGGCACAAGGATTAAAACCAAAAGCAGAACGTAAAAGCAAAACAATAGCCTTGCTATTAGTCTTTTTCTTGTGGTGGATGGGCGGCGATAGATTTTATTTAGGAAAAATTGGCGCAGGCGTTGCTATATTAATTATTGGGAGCATTTCACTGGTAATAGGTATTTATCCATTTTTTGCTTTTGTCCTTGCGATAATGGCTATTGTTGATTTTATCCGCTTGGCTTGTATGGACCAAAAAACCTTTGATTTGAAATATAACAGCACAAAAGGAGAAAGCAAATGAAAAAAATATTATTTTTACTAATTAGTTGTCTAATTTTAGGAGCGTGCATTGATAATCACGGCGCCAAGACTCCCGCAGGAAAAGTCTTTGTAAAATTTGCCGCCGGAAAGACAATAAAAGAAAAGACAAAATATATATTAAACGCAGATAAAATGCTTCCATACATGGAAGAACATTATAAAAACAGAACAGATATTAGAATGCGTGATTATGAAATTATTAAAGAAGTGGATAAAGGAAGTAATGCTGTCTTAAAGATAAAGGTCCAAGATCGCTTGTATTGGGCCAAGTTAAAAAAAGATATAGATGGAAAATATAAAGTTGATTGGCAATACTGGACCCGATATACACCCCATACACTCGGCGAGTTCATTGTAAATAATGAGAAACTTAAAATTTATGCTGGTGTAGATAGGGCCGTTCCGCCCATTTTTTCACAACTTATCACTGATTATTTTGTCTTTCGTATCACTTCTGCAGACATAGGGCAAGGGATTATAGAAGAGAAAGAGGACGGATATACAGTAAATGAAACCGTTTTTGGATTATGTTCTAAAAAACAAAAAGATTGCAAAGAATTTTATAAGAAACTAGCAAAACTAGGTATCAATGCAGGTTGTTGGGCAACCTTACAACTAGAACCTGCTCCGAAAGATTTGAAAAATCCATTGTTCACTTTTGCACTAGTCACAAAAGTTGAGCCAAGTTGGTTGTGCGATTTGTAAATTGGAGAAACGAAATGAAAAAAATAATAATTTTAGCAATGGCTAGCCTTGTGGGCGCGTGTACCACATTAACCCCTGGACAAAAAAGAGCGAAATTTGAAAGTCAAATAAGAAAACCGGAAATGCAATGTGTATTGAAAGATGTGGGAAGCAAACCGATCGCCGCTAAACTTCCAGTTTCTTTAGATGATGCGCCATACTATGATATTAGTAAATGCACTCCTATGATAACATTTGATGGGTTTGCTCCCTTCCAACGAATAAATAAGCGCGAAGTATTGGCTTTTCCGTGTTATAGTTTTGTATGTTCAAGGGACGAAATAATTCATATTAAGTTCCCGTATGCATTAAGTAATTTAGAAAGATATACCCGTTATGACATTCCTAATGAACTTTGCGAGGAAAATTGGACAAGGACAAAATATCATTATACAACAATAGATGGTTTTAAAAACTCTGTTGATTCGTTTAAGATGATAAAAAAACGTATTTATTCAAAAGCAGAAAGACAAAAAATGTTAAAAGAAATTCAAAAAGAAAAACAAATAGAGGCGCAAAAAAAATTAGACGAAAAATATGAAAACAAAAAGGAACAGGCAATAAAATCATACAATACTTGTCAAGAGGTTTATGATAAATTAATTAATCAGTGGCAAACGGCAACAGATTCACAAGATTATTGCAACTCGATTAAAAATATAAAAGACTCTATTTATTTTGAGGAACCAAAGTTATATTTAACAATAGACACATACTATAGAAATGTTTGTCAAACACTGAAATAATATTCTTAAAAACACCCGGCCCGGGGCGGAAAGCCTCGGGCCGGTTTTTTGATTTCGTTTCGCAAGTTTCGTAATTTAAAACACTAAAACTGCAACATTTTTACATAGTCTTTTAAGCGTTTGTTAATGTCGCGCTTGGTTAAATTGGCCAAGCGGTCCACGCTGAAAGATTCTATCGTAAACGAGGCCATCACGTTGCCAATCATCATTGCGCGCTTAATGGCCTGCAAGGAATTCCAGTTTTTCAGGCTCGCCAAATAACCCGTAAAACCGCCGCCAAAGGTATCGCCCGCCCCGGTGGTATCGTGAACGTGCTCCAAGATAAAAGGCGGCAACTGCGCAATGCCCTTTTTGCTTACCAGCATTGCCCCGTTGGAACCCAGTTTAATCACCACATATTTTACCCCTTGCGAGAGCAAAATTTTGCCGGCTTTAATCAGGTTGTATTCGCCCGTTAATTGGCGCGCTTCGGTTTCGTTTAAAAAGAAGATATCAATCTTTTTTACCACTTCCAGCAACTGCGCCTTTTTGGACGAAATCCAATAGTTCATCGTATCGCACGCCACCAAACGGGGGTGTTTTACCTGCTTTAAAACAGACAGTTGAAGTTCCGGGTCAATATTGGCCAAAAACACGGCCTTGGCGTTCTTCTGCTCGTCGGTCAGCACCGGGTTAAAGTTTTGGAAAACATTTAATTCGGTAAACTTGGTTACAGCCGTATTGAAATCTTTATCGTAACTACCGCCCCAATGAAAGGTTTTCCCGTCCTTCACTTCCAGTCCGGAAAGGTCCACCCCGCGTTTTACAAACGGTTCGCGGTCCTCATCGGTAAAGTCCGTGCCCACCACAGCCACTACGGACGGGCTGGAAAAATAACTCGCGCAGACGGAGGCGTAACTCGCCGCGCCGCCCAACACGCGCTTAACGCTTCCGTTGGCGTTTTCAATCGTATCAAAAGCAACTGAACCTACTACTAATACTTCGTTTTTCACGGGCTAATCCTGTAAGAAAGTCTTAATTTCCACTTCGTTAT
The DNA here is from genome assembly GCA_002432025.1 of Candidatus Avelusimicrobium stercoris. GTDB lineage: Bacteria > Elusimicrobiota > Elusimicrobia > Elusimicrobiales > Elusimicrobiaceae > Avelusimicrobium > Avelusimicrobium stercoris. The sequence goes on from DJFE01000009.1 coordinate 10,708, forward strand.
TGAACTGGTCAAAAAACGCCCGTTGGGCCGTTTCCATTTTGGTTTCCATTAATTGCGCGGCAAAGTCGGCGCGGTTCTTGTCAAAATTCTTCATAGAGCCGTGTTGCGTTTTGTAGGCATATTTAATTTCTTCGGGCGTTAATTTATAAAAGGAATACAGCACGCCGCGGAAGCGGTCCGCCATTTTGCCCTTGCGCAGTTGCGTTTCAAACTCGGCCGGGGTTAAGCCCAAGGTGCGTTTGAGGGCGTATTCATAAGCGGTTTTGCTGAAATAGCCGTTCTGAGTAAAGAAAGGGGACGTTTTAATGTCGTAGGCGACTTCGTAGTCGGACACGGCAAGGCCCGCTTTGTCGGCGGCTTGGTTTAATACCTCTTCGCTGATAAGCGCGGCCAACATTTGCTGGCGCAGGTATTTCATCATATCCTCGTCCACGTCAATCCCTTGGTTGCGCAAGGCGCGGGCGCGGTCCTCGGCCACGCGGTAAAGTTGGCGGTAAGTAATGTCCTCAGAGCCCACCTTGGCGGCGGTGCTGCTGAAATTACCACGGCGGTACGCATCCGCCCCTAAATACACGATGCTTCCCAAAAAGAAAGCCAACGTAATAATAAGAATAATTTTTTTGTGTTTAATCAGAAACGAAATCATACGCTAAACTCCTGTTGTTATTTAGATTCTTCCTCGTTTTCTTCGTCCGTTTCGGCCTCGTCGTCCTCGGCGCCGCCGATGGTGCATTGTCCGTCAATGCGTCCGCCCTCTTCCACAATCATCTTTTTGGCGCGGATGTCGCCCTTGATAGACGCAGCAGAAGAGATTTCCAACATATCGGCGCAGACGTTCCCTTCAATCACGCCGCCGCAGACGATAATTTCCGCCGTTACGTCGCCCACGATTTTGCCGTCCGTCCCTACAATGACGTGGCGGGCGTTATCCACGGAGCCCTCCAAGGTGCCGTCCACGCGCAGGGAACCCTGCACGCTTAACGTACCCTGAAAATAGCACTCCGCGCTTACGACGGAAAAATGTTCACCAGACGAAAAATCCGAATCCTTCTTCAAAAACCCCATAAACTCCTCCTAGAATTATTTAAAATAGTTGCGCGGATTGACGGCCTGCCCGTCCTTCCACACCTCGTAATGCAAATGCGTACCCGTGGAGCGCCCGCTGGAACCCATTGTAGCGATTTTATCGCCGCGCTTGACCACATCGCCCGCCTTTACGCGGATGCCCGTGGTATGGGCGTAGAGCGTGGAGTAACCCAAGCCGTGGTCCACCAAAATAGCCTGACCGAAACTGGGCACCCAGCCTGCGTGGCGCACCACACCGTCGGCAGTAACCACAATCGGGCTGTCGGGCTTGCCCGCAAAATCTATACCGTTGTGGCGCTTGGTACTGCGGCGGCCGAACGGGTCCAGCCGGTAGCCAAAGCCGGAACTGATACGCGCCGAAGACGGGCGGATAGAGGGCGTAGAGTTTAACCCCTCTCGGCGGTTGGCAAAATACCAAGCGATTTCCTGGAACGACGCCAAACGCGTTTTAGCCGAGTCTTCAATTACATCAATATATTCTTCAAATTCGTCCGCGTCCAACTCGGTCAAATCTTTGTCCAGCATTTCTTTAAAGCGTGCGTCTTCCTTTTCTTTGGCGGCTTCCCAACCTTTGGGCAAATTGATAAATTTACCGCCGGGCATACCCAGCATTTGCCGCATTTGCGTATCAGTGGTGCGGGTCAGGTCCAAATATTTGCGGCCGCGCTCCAACTCGTCAGCGATGAGTTTCATTTTTACGCGCATTAAATTGTTCTCGGCCTTGGTAATGTTATAGTCGTAGGTGCGGATAAAAAATACAAAGCCGCACAGCGTAACCACCAGCCACAGCACAAACACCAGCACAAGCGTAAGCACGCGCACCTTAAATTTTTTAGAGGCCCCCAGGCGCGGCATTATCAAAATGTCCACCCGTTCTCCCAGCGCACGCACCAAATGATTGATTAATTTACCCATCTTTTGTATTCTATCATATACGAAGCCCCCACGGGCAGATTTCAATGCTTTAAGGAGAAAAAGATGAAAAAGATATTTCTGGTAATGGCCTTGGCCGTTTTGGCCGCGGCTTGTATGCGCCTGCCGCAGATTCCCACGCTGGGCGAGTTCAGTTTGCCCGTAGCCGGGGAAAAGGCCGAGTGGACCTCCACCGATTACGAAGGGAAACCCGTCCTAATCGTATTTATGGGTTCTTGGTGCCCCTATTGCAAAATGTCTATGCCGTTTATTGACGCCGCCAACGAAAACTTTGGCGGACAAGTGGAAATTGTGGCCGCGTTCCTGGATGACGACCCGGCGGACGTAACCAAAGTGGTAAAGGAACATAACTTTAAAACCAAGGCGCTCTACAACGCAGGCAACATTGCCGAAAGTATGGAAGTAAGCGGCTTGCCCCACGTAGTGGTGTTTGACAAAAAACACAACGCCGTAAAAATGTGGGAAGGTTTCTCCCCAGAGTTGGGCCAAGAAATTCACGATTATTTAAAGAAAGTAAGCAAATAACCTTCACCCGCCGCACTCCGGCGGGTATTTTATAGGAGCCGATATGGAAATTTTGTGTGTTATTTTAGTGTTGGCCTGCCTTGGGCTGTTTATCTGGCTGGGCGTTAAGCGGTGCGCTGTGCCTATGCTTTGCGCTTAAACAAAAGGGGGCTTGGCTGACCAAATCCGGCCTCGTTCTTATCGGGCTTGCCTTAGCCAAACTGTTTTTATGCGACGTATGGAAATTGTCATTAGGCGCGCGGATTATCACGCTTATCGGCGTGGCACTCGTACTGCTGGCGATGTCTTTCCTCTACCAGCAAGTATGGCTAAAAGTAATGCAAAAAAATTTCAATTAACAAGTTGGCCCGGAGCAAACGCCCCGGGCCTTTTTATTACTTCACCAAATAACAATTATATCCACCCTCGGTAGCGCAGGTTTCGGCTTCGCTGTTCGTCAAATTCTTGCAGAAAGTATTGCCCGCGGTATCGCCTTTTGGGGTATGGCAATAAAGGCCTTGTCCTGGTAAAACAATAAGCCATCTTCCGCTATATTGCCGACGGCTAATATGTGGCACTCCGCCCACGCCAAAATGATATGTAAAATTTTTAGTGGTATATTGCGTTCCAGCCGCATTTCCCGTACCAGGAAGGGTAATATCCAAATCGTCAAAGGAAGTGGTATAATTGCCGCTTGCCATTTTATAAACCTCTTGCGCCTGATAAATAGACTTTCCCACCGTCAGGGCTTCCGTCCAGCGGCTTTTTTCTACGGCTTTTTCGTACTGCGGCAGAGCCACCGCCGCCAAAATACCGATAATAAGAACGACCACCAGCAGTTCAATAAGGGTAAAACCTTGCTTCATATTTTCTCCTTTTTGTTTTTGGAGAAAATACAACAAAAACGGCTGTTATATTTGAGCCATTCCGGGTATAAAGGCCAAAACGTGGT
>DJFE01000030.1 GCA_002432025.1 Candidatus Avelusimicrobium stercoris
CTTACTACTCTTTTATTTAAGCATTTTTTATTCGGTTTGTCAAGTGCTTTTTAAAAACTCTTGAAAACTGGTAGTATGCTTACTGACTACATTTATATTAAAACATATTTAAATCAAATTGTCAAGTCTTTTTTGTACTTCTTGGAATATTCAAGGAAGTCGTGGCCGCTAAGGACCGAAGGGATAAGACCTAACTACAATGTTTTTACTTTATTTATTATAAAACTAACTTGATTGACTCGGCTCAGTCCACCGGTCGCCTTTTCTAATATAAGGAGGTGTTTCGCTGTCAAAAAGTTTTCTGTTTATAATTGATTGGTAAAAACTTTAAAGAAGTTTGCTAATTTAAAAGATCAATTCTGACTACTCATATAGTCTAACAAAAAAAGACAGAAAAGTCAAGACCCATTTTTCTAATTTTTCAAAAACTTGAAAAAGGGTTCTTGAAAACTTCTCTGGAAACAAATCCGTTTTTGTTTCCTTATGTATTAAGTATAACTAATCCAGAGCGCCTTGTCAAGCAGTCTTTTCTTTGCGCCGGATTCGCTATCCTTATATATAGGATACCAAAAAGCCCCCACCGCCGCAACCCACAAAAAAGAAGGCCGCGCTTATAAACGCAAGCCTTCTTTATTTTGTTGTACCCGTTTTATTTTTTTCCCGGCCGAAGCCGGAAACCGTTAAAATAAAAACCCCGCCTATTTCATTAATAAGCGGGGTTCTATTAAAAATAAAAAATCAAATTACATTAAACGCCCGCATAAACAACTTCTTCCTTTAGCCAATTAATCGGGTTAAAGGAATAGTGGTTAATGCAGTAATTTACGTTTAACATTTGCATAAATATATTATGCTTTTTTTGCTGAGGGGTGTCAATTATTTTTCGCCCCCTTAAATTTGCTATCCTTATATATATGGATATTGAGACGCTTTTAAAAAACACTTCCCGCAGTTTGTATTTAAGCGTCCAGGCGCTCCCCGGCAGTATGCGCCCGGCGTTTGGCATTGCCTATTTGCTTTGCCGCTACGCCGACACCATTGCTGATACGTCTATCCTTCCCGCCCAGCGGCGCCTGTATTGGATAGAGCGCTTTCCGCACCTGTTGCAAGAGCAGAATTTGCAAGAGGCCGCGCAACTGGCGGGCGAAATTTGCGGCGGGAGCGAAAACCCTTACGAAAAGGAACTCATCAAAAACTTGCCGCCCTGTTTACACGTTTTGAACCAAGTACCCGCCAAGCAACTGCCTATTATTATGGATGTCGTACAAGCGGTTTGCGACGGGATGAAGATTGATTTAAGCACTTTTCCTGAGGAACACTCAGCCCAACTGCGCGCTTTTCAAACGCCCGCGGACTTGCAGCACTATTGCCGCTTAATGGGAGGAAAGCCGGGGCTGTTCTGGAGCCGCCTCATCTGCGCTACTTCTAAAATCAAAATGCCGGAAACGGAGTTCTATGAACTGGGCCAGCACATCGGGGACGCGTTGCAAATCGTCAATATTCTGCGCGACCTGCCCAAGGATTTACGCATCGGGCGGTGCTATTTCCCGCAACAGAACTTAACCGAAGCAGGCCTTACAGCCGCCGATTTATTAGACACCGCCAATTCCACCCGCTTTGAACCTATCAAACGCAAATGGATTTTATGGGGCGTAAACAACCTAAAAAGCGCCGTGCGCTACTTTGCCCAACTGTCCAAAACACAGCCGGGCGGACGCGCCGCCGTAGCGTGGCCCGTATTATGGACGGCTGACACGTTGCTAAAAGTGTGGCAAACGCCCGACTTATTAAACCCGCAAAAGCGTGTGAAAATCCCGCGCTCGGTTATCTATTCCACAATTCTCCTCACCCCGCCGATACTGGTTAGCAACGGGCTCTTTAACAAGTGGCTTACCGCCAAGTTGCGCAAATTCAATTAAAAAATTGTTTCTCTTTCCGTCAAAATGCGCTATACTATAAAATGTGTTTTTGAAGGACTCCCGTTTTGTTATTGTACCCGCAATACCCATAAATAAGGAGTTTTAATGACTGAATTATTGACGCACGCCATCTCCCTTATAAACGATTGTTTTTTGGGATATGTGCTTATGGCCGCACTTATTTTTTCCGGCCTCTACTTTACGATTGCCACCCGCTTCGTACAGTTCGTCCGCCCCAAAGAAATGCTTAAACTGATGATAAGCGGCGGCGAAGAAACCCGCGGCACGGGGCACATTTCCCCCTTCCAGGCCTTTGCCATCAGTACCGCCGCACGCGTAGGCACCGGCAATATCGCCGGCGTAGCCATTGCCATTACCGTAGGCGGACCGGGCGCTATCTTTTGGATGTGGCTCATTGCCGTCATCGGCTCCGCTTCCGCGTTTGCCGAAAGTACCCTCGCCCAAATCCACAAAGTAAAAACGGGCACCCATTTCCGAGGCGGACCTGCCTATTATATGAAGAATGCCCTGCACAGCCCTAAACTGGGTTTAGCGTTTTCCGTCATTATCACGCTGACGTTTGCCTTTGTGTTTAACTCTGTGCAGTCCAACACCATTGCCCAATCGCTAAACACCACCTTCCATTTGGATACATCCGTTTGCGGCATTGTGCTGGCCGCGCTGACCGCCGTTATTATCTTTGGCGGGCTGAAACGCATTGCGCGCTTTTCGGCGGTGATTGTGCCTATCTTTGCCGGGGCGTACATTATCTTAACGCTCGTGGTAATGGTACTAAACTTGGACAAACTGCCCCACATTTTAGGCCTTATCTTTTCCGATGCGTTTAGTTGGCACAATGTAGCGGGCGGTACCTTGGGCGCTACCATTATGACGGGTGCCCGACGCGGGCTATTTTCAAACGAGGCCGGTATGGGCAGCGCACCTAACGCCGCCGCCACCGCGCACACCTCGCACCCCGTCAAACAGGGTTATGTACAGGCGTTTAGCGTATTTATTGATACGCTGGTTATTTGCAGTTGTACGGCCTTTATCGTGTTGCTTTCCGATTACCAACAATTCCCAGGGCTGGAAGGTATTGCGCTGACGCAAAAGGCGTTATCCTCGCAACTGGGTGGCTTTGGCAATTACTTTTTGTCGGCCAGCGTTCTGCTGTTTGCCTTTACGTCTATTATCGGCAACTATTACTACGGGCAGGCAAATGTGGAGTTTATCTCCCGCAAAAAAAGCGTAATGCTCATCTTCCGCACGGGCGTAACGCTGATGGTGCTTTCGGGCGCGGTATTGCAATTAAAACTGGTATGGAACTTAGCGGATTTGTTTATGGCGGCTATGGCGCTAATGAACATTTACGCTATTTTGCGCTTACGCAAGCAAGTAATTGACGCACTTGCCGACTACCGCAAACAAAAAGAAAAAGGACTGGACCCGCGCTTCCACCCGGCGGAAATCCCGTCTATCGGGCACGCCGAAGCGTGGGAGAAATAATTTAAACCGGGGCTTTAAAAAGGCTCCGGTTTTTTAATAAAAAGGGCCCATATAAAAATAGGCCTTGAAAAATGGGAAAATAGGCTTATAGTAATAGTACAAAGTACTTGGGAACAGCCCGATATCCTTGGTTGCAGTTGTGAGAACACGGTGTGTTTTCCTATTGCATAAGACCCGGAGACGGAGACTCCCTAGGAAAGAGGAACATAGTAATGACACTAATGAGCTAAACCCCCGAAATAATATGCGGGGGTTTTTTTAGGCCTTCCAGGCCGGGGAACTCTATGTGCTCTCTACTGATTAGTTGGGCCACACTCTTTCTGCAAAGTCGCGCAGTTTTGTTTCCCGCGCGTTTCCGCCAGTATTCCTCCCACCCTCGCGTCTAGTCCTGCATACAATTTAGTTAGTAAAAGGCCTTCCCGGCCGGGGAATTCTATGCACGCTCTACTGATTAGTTGAGCCACACTCTTTCTGCAAAGTCTCAAATAAAAAGCAGGCTCAACCTGACACCACTGCTAGTTCTATTAATAAGGATCCTTCTCCCCCTAGTCATTCCCGAAGGTCGTAGTCGGGAATCTGTTGTTTGCTGTTATCGTTCTCTTGTAAAACGACAGATCCCCGACTAAAACACTCGGGGATGACACGGAAACTCCTTTTTTGGTAAGTAACCCATCAAGTAAATTCTGAAACCGTCCACGCAACCCTACACCGTGTCAAACACTTGAAAAAACGGCAAAACACCAGCCGTTGCCTTTATTTCCCTTCGCGTTCTTTGCGTTTGGCTTCCTTCCACAGGGCAAGGGCTTCCTCGGCACTTGCGGCGTGGGCGTGGTCGCCAAACACGTGCGGGTGGCGGCGGTGGAGTTTATCATATAAGCCTTGGATAACGTCGTCAATGGTAAATTTACCCTCTTCCGCCGCAATCTGGCTGTGCATTAATACCTGCAACAGAACATCGCCCAACTCTTCCTTCATATTTTCGTCGTCTTTATTGTTAATGGCGTCAATCAGTTCCTGCGATTCGTTTTGCAAACATTTAATCAAACTTTCGTGGGTTTGCTTTTTATCCCACGGGCAACCGTTGGGGCCGCGCAAAATGGCAAAGGTTTCTACTAAATCGGCAAAGTTATTTTTTTTCATTGTTCACTCCGGGCAAAAATGCTATACCATTATTATATGAAAAATAAATTTTTATTTATGCTTACCGCTTTTCTTTTGTTCCCCGCCTTTTTACAGGCGCAAGTAATGGTCGTCCGCGTGGACGGTAACAAAGTGTATTTGGACACATCCTCTTTAAACCGCAATGTGCAAAAAGGCGATTTGTTTAAGGTTATCCTCTCTTCCGAAAAATTAACCAACCCCAAAACTGGGAAGGATTTAGGTCTTGTTTATAACTATTCCCAAGAGGGTAAAATCGTGGAAGTCCAGCCGCTCTACGCCGTTGGCGAAACGGAAGAGGACAAACGCATTGCCGTAGGGCAGGAAGTTGTTTTAACCGCCACAGCGCCCACCCAGCAGGTACTTCCCGCCTCCACGCAAGAAGCCGACAAAATCTCCACACACCGCAAAACCGTATATGACCCCGTGGAGCAGGAAGTTATCGGTGTAACCGAAGCCAACGTAACGGGCAAAAATAATTTTATTACCCTTTCCAACAAAGGCCAAGTAACCGTATGGACCCGCGGGGAAAAAGGTGCCTTAAAAGAAGAACTGTCCTTTGCCTTACCCGCCGCCAAACGCGCCCTAGCCATATCGGCCGCCCCAGTAAAGGATAATAAAGCCCAAATCTTCGTTTCGTATTTTGACGAAAACCGTAAAACCATTTCCACCGCCGTACTGGAAAACCAAGACGGCGCCTTAAAGGAAATCGCTACGTTAGCCTATTTTGCCAAGGAACTGGGATGCGGACAAAGCAAGCAAATTTGGCTCCAAAAGCCGTTTGTGTCGGGCATCTATCCGGGCAACGCCCGCTTGCTCGCCTATACGGACGGCAAATTTGCTCCCACCAAAGAAACAATAAGCACCTATCGCAACTGGCTGACGGGCGTCAACCGTTACGCGGTGGAATCGGGCTCCGCCCAAAACACGGTTTACACCTCGTCCAATGGGCGTTTGCGCTTGGTTCTTTCTAACGGAAAACGGGCCGAAAGCAAAGATTTGTTCGCCGGGGCTCCAAATCGTGTAAAATATAAGCAAGAGATTTTGAAATTCTATCCGTCCGTCCAAGTCTTTGGGCCGGAGGGGAACGCCGCCTTTGCAGCGGTGGAAAACGTATCCAAATTAGGCATTTTGTCTGACACTTTTGGCCAATACCAAAACAGCAAAATACATTTTTTGACCTTTGAAAAGGGCCGCCTGTCCGTTACCAACACGGTAGAATTGGACGGCGTGGTATATGACACCGCCTGCACGGACAGCGCCGTTTTGGCCGCCGAAGTGCTGCCGGACGGAAACAGTTCCGTCGTGGAAATTTTTAAATAATCAGGAGAAATACTCGTGCCACAATCTAGTGAAAAAATCAACGTGTTAGACAAGGGCTTTGTGCGCTTGGTAGATTTTATGGGAGGCGACGACCGCGCCGTACAGGCGGCCCGCGTATCGTTCGGGGCTGTATCCAAAGGCCCGGAGCAGGACAAACGCCTCATTAAATATTTAATGGAGCACGCCCACCACACGCCGTTTGAACATTGCTATTTCCAATTTCATATTTGCTGCCCGATTTATGTCGCGCGCCAATGGATGCGCCACCGCTGGGGCTCTTACAACGAAGTCAGCGCCCGCTATACCGAAGTAAAGGATGAATTTTATATTCCGTCTAAATTCCGCGGCCAGGACACCAAAAACAAACAAGGCTCCGTGGCCGATTCCCAATTAGACAACGAAGCCCTGCGCAAAATTTACGAGGCCAGCGTAGAAGCCTCTTACGCCGCTTACCACAAACTCTTGGAAGCCGGCGTCGCGCGCGAAATGGCCCGCGGCGTATTGCCCGTGTGCCAATATACCCAATTTTATTGGAGCGTAAACGCCCGCAGTTTGTTTAACTTTTTATGCTTGCGCACCGACAAACACGCCCAGAAGGAAATCCGAGTGTATGCGGATGAAATCGCCAAAATCGTGGCGGAAAAAATGCCGTGGTCGTGGGAAGCGTTTGAATCGTTAAACAAACAACTGCCGTTAGGCTCCGAATAATTAAGTCTAACTAAAAAGGGAAACTTTTATGAGAATACTCGGTATGATTATGGCCGGGGGCAAGGGCGAGCGCCTTTATCCGCTGACAAAGGACCGCTCCAAACCTTCCGTCCCGTTCGGGGGCAAATACAGAATCGTGGATTTTGTATTGTCCAACTTCGTCAATTCGGGGATTTTTTCCTCCTATGTGCTGGTGCAGTATTTATCGCAAAGTTTAATTGAATACCTGCGCACCACTTGGCGAAGCGAAGGTATCATCCCGGACCATTTTTTAACCTGCGTGCCGCCACAAATGCGCTTGGGCGAAATTTGGTACCGCGGTACGGCGGACTCCGTGCGCCAAAACATCAACTTGGTGAAGGACTTCGCGCCCGACTTGGTAGCCATCTTTGGCGCGGACCATATTTACCGTATGGACGTACGGCAAATGGTGGATTACCACTTAAAGAACAAGGCGGACGTTACCGTGGCCGCCAACACCGTGCCGCTGGAACAGGCTTCGGCCTTCGGCGTGTTGGGTACGGACGAAACGGGCCGCATCGTGCAGTTTGACGAAAAGCCCGCCCACCCCAAGTGTATTCCGGGTAACCCCAAAGCGGCCTACGCCTCTATGGGCAACTATATTTTTAACACGGACGTATTGTTGCAGGTCTTGCAAAAACGCTTCTGCGACGTGCCCGCCTTGGACTTTGGCAAACACATTTTGCCCAAAATCTTGGCGGACCACCGTACCTTTGCCTACAACTTTCAAAGCCAAACGCTCCCCGGCGCAAAACCGTACGAAGAGCAAGGCTATTGGCGCGATGTGGGCACGATTGAATCGTTTTGGCAGACCAATATGGACCTTTTGGGCCCCAAACCCAAACTGGACTTAAACAACCCCCAATGGCCTATCAGCACCACGCTAAACCGCGTGCCGGCCACCAAATACTTGGGTGGGACTGTGGTCAATTCTATGATTGGGGACGGGTGCATTATTCACCCCAAGGCCAAAATTAAAAACTGCGTAATCAGCGACAGCGTAACCATTGGCGAAGGAGCCGAATTGGAAGGCTGCGTGATTATGGATAATTGCGAAATTAAGGCGGGCGCAAAACTCAAAAAGGTAATTATGGACCGCTTTAACACTATCGCCCCCAAGCAAACCATTGGGCACGATACGGAAGCCGATTCGCAAAAATACTACATTGACCCCTCGGGCATTGTGGTTATCCCGCGCGGCAAGAGCAAATTCTAACCGAAAGCGCGGCTTACAGGCCGCGCTTTTTTGTATATGATTAAAACCCTAAAACTAAAAAATCAAGAAGAAATTTTAATTGCGCTCGGCATCCAGGACCGCAAACTCCGCGCGCTTGAAAAAAACTTCAAAGTAACCGTTTTTGTAAAGTATGATGAGGACGGCGCGGGGGCCGAACTGTCCGTAAAGGGCACCAACTCCCGCGTGGATAAGGCCCTAGCCAAACTGCAAAAGGACCTTGCGCTAAACGCCGAAAAGAAACCGCTTGATTTGGTGAAAGACAACCGCCCGTTCGTGGATAACATCGTCTTCCGCCCCGAACACGCCAAACCCGTGGAAGCCCGCAGCGAAAACCAAAAGAAATACATTGAAGCCGTCTTTGCTAACGACCTCGTCATTTCCTCCGGTCCTGCCGGCACGGGCAAAACCTTTCTGGCCTGTGCGTGTGCCTTGCGCGCGCTGGAACTGGGGATGACGGAGCGCATTGTGGTTACGCGCCCGATTGTGGAAGCGGGCGAAAAACTGGGCTTTTTGCCGGGCGACATAGAAGAAAAGGTGGCCCCGTATTTGCGGCCTATTTACGATTCGTTTTATTCTATGCTGGGTATGGAAAAATTTAACTCGCTTAAATACAACAACATTTTGGAAATCGTCCCGCTGGCCTATATGCGCGGGCGCACCTTGGAGCGTGCGTTTATCATCTTGGACGAGGCCCAAAATACGTTGCCCGCCCAAATGAAGATGTTTTTAACTCGTATGGGCATTGGTTCTAAAATGATTGTAAACGGCGACCTTTCGCAAATTGACCTGCCCAACAAAAAGGAAAGCGGCCTTTTGCAGGCGGCCGAAGTATTAGCCAAGGTAAAGGGCGTTGCGTTTGTGGAGTTCACGGGCGAGGACGTCGTGCGCCACCCGCTGGTAAAAGACATTGTTTCCGCTTACGACAAGTGGGACAAAAAACATACAGGAAAAATGAAATGATTTCACATATTTTTTACAATACCGATATTCCCAAATACCTGCGCAAAACAGGGCTTTTTAAAGCCTGTTTGGAGCACGGGCTCAAACACTTTGCCAAACAAAACATTGAGGTAAACGTGATTTTTGTGGACGAGAAGGAAATTCTGCGCGTAAACAAGGAATTTTTAGACCACCACTATGTAACGGACGTGATTTCATTTAACAACGAGCGGCCTCCGTTTGATACAGGCGAGCCGTGGGAGTTTGGCGATATTTTTGTGTGCTACCAAGTCGCGCGCAAAAACGCCAAAACCTTTGGGCACACCTATTTGCAGGAAATGATGATGTACGTTACGCACGGGGCCCTACACCTGTCGGGTATGGACGACCACGCGCCCGAGGACCGCGCGGAAATGGACCGCCAAGCCGAAAAAATTATTTCTGCCGTTCTCACCAAATAAACTTTTAGTACACAAAAAACAGCGGACTCTTTAAAAGGTCCGCTGTTTTTTAATCTTCTGCCGGGCGGTCATCGGGTACGTCCACTATTTGGGGTACGCCCTTTTCATCCAGCGTTAAATATTGCAGTTTGCGGTGCAGCCCCACATCCACCGGGATAATCCGCGCCGTCTTATCCACCACGATATGCACCACCTGTGTGTGTCCCACAATTTGCCATACCGGGCTGACGGGATAAGAGGACACCAAATCATCCAAATCCTCCCAAAAAATCCCGCCAAAGCGGTCCACCCCTTTGCGGTGGATGCTGATGTTAAAAATAGGGTGCTTAAAAAATTCGTGCTTAATGGATTCCTTAAAAATCAGGTTAATCAGTACCGCCAAATTGTTGGAACTGGGCTCATCCAACTGCATTTGAAAAATGCGGTACAGTTTGCGCGTTACGCCCGCGTGCGTGAACAGATACCCCTTATAGGCATACGCCGCGCGCAAATCGCCGCAGAGCACTTGGCGGGTCATTTTCTCGCGCATAAATTGGGCTTCCTCTTTGCTAAACCCGGAAATAACAAAGTTGGACAACAGTGGCTCCAACTCGTGGTTGCCCACCAGTCGTACCACTTCTCCGCCCGCCGCCTTGGCCTGCTGCTGGATCGTATCCAACAAGTCATCTACCTTGCGGGAAAAGGGCCCTCTGTCAAAGATATCCCCCATTTGCACCAAACGGTCGTGCCCGCCGCACCAGTTGTTTTGTCCGTCTATCAGTTTTGCGTGGCGCAAAATTTTGACAAACGGGTCAAACTGGCCGTGTACATCGCCCACTACCACTACGCGCTTGGGGTTCTTTTGGGTTTGCATTGGTTTTGTCCCTTACACAAATAATATAATAATAATATACAAAAAGTTCACGCTTGTCCGTGTAAAATTTGCATTACTTTATGAAAATACCGTCTGCCGCTTTTACAGAACTTATAAAAATAGTGGGTAAAGAAAACCTGCTGTCCGATGAGGTTTCCCTTTCCGTTTACGCATACGATTGTTCCTTATCCCGCACGCGGCCGGACGCGCTTATCCATTTGCGCCGGGCGGACGTCATCGCCCCGGTGTTAAAGGTGTTATACCGCTATCATATTCCTTTTGTGCCGCGCGCAAGCGCTACCAACCACGCGGGCAGTTGCGCCGCCTTAAACGGGGGCATTATTTTAAATGTAGCCCCGTTAAACAAAATTTTGCAAATAAACACCCAGGCGGGTTTTGCGCTAGTAGAGCCCGGCGTAACCGGGGGAGACTTACAAGATGCCCTCGCGCCGCTCGGCTTTTTTTATGCGCCGGATCCGGCCAGCGAGCGGGTTTGCTCATTGAGCGGCAACCTGGCCCAAAACGCAAGCGGTGCGCGCTGTATGAAATACGGCGGCACGATTGACCACGTTTTGGAAGTAGATTTTGTAATGCCAAACGGTACGGAAATTCACTTGTCCCGCCAAGACAGCGGCCCCGATTTTATCGGGCTTATTGCGGGGAGTGAGGGGACGCTCGGCGTAATTAAACAATTAAAGGTAAAAATCCTGCCCGCAGCCAAGCACATTAAAACCTTTTTAGTAACTTTCCCGTCGCTGGCGGACAGCGTGCAAACCGTCAGCGATTTGGCGGCCGAAGGTATTATTCCGCGGTGCGTGGAAGCAATGGACGACATCACCACCCGCGCCGTGGAAGAATTTGCCCACGCGGGCTACCCGCTGGACGCCAAGGCCCTGCTTATTTTGGAATTGGACGGCACACCCGCCGAAATTGATGAGCAGGAAAAACAGTTAGAAGAAATTTGCCTGAAAAACCACTCGCTTAAATTTTTGCCCGCCAAGACGGAAGCCGAACGCCAACGCTTATGGTTCGGCAGACGGGCGGCTTATGCGGCAATGGCGCGGCTGGCCCCCAACGTAATGGTGGGCGACGGCACTGTGCCAAGGAGCGAACTGCCCCGCGCGCTTGCCAAGGTGCGGCGCATTTTGGACGAACAGCACATTTACGCAAGCCTGCTTTTTCACGCGGGGGACGGCAATTTTCACCCGCAGATTATTTTTGACGAACGCAACCGCCCGGACACCGTCCGCGTAACCCGCGCGCTAAAAGAAATTTTGCAGGCGTGCGTGGATTGCGGCGGCACCGTATCGGGCGAGCACGGCGTAGGCGTGGAAAAACGCGCTGTAATGGCCTACCAATACGATAAGCCAACCTTGGACCTTTTCACGCAAATTAAAAAAGCCTTAGACCCGGAAGATTTAGCCAACCCGCTTAAATTAATCCCGGTAAATTACGATGAAAAAGCCCGTGCGCAAGCGGCTTTATCCCCCGTTATCAAGCAACTGGCGGACAAAATTTTAATGCGCAAAAACGCGCACGCTCCTTGCCTGATTACCGGGGAAAATTCCCGCTTAAAGACCAAGGCCACCAACGTATTATCCACCCAAATGCTTAACCGCATTTTGGAAATTGATAAAACCAATTACACCGTAACTGCCGAAGCGGGCGTGGCCCTAAAAACCTTGGCGCGCGCCTTAAAGCAAGCGGGCGTTTACAGCGTACTGCCGGACAGCAAAGGTACGCTGGGTGGGGCGTTTTGCTCGGGTTGTCTGCCGTCCTTTTATGCGCAAGTTTTGGGGGTAGACGCCCTGTTGCCGGACGGGTCGTATGTCCGCTATGGCGGCAAATTAATGAAAAACGCCGCCGGCTACCACCTAACCCGCCTGTTTGCGGGCTCACAAGGCACCCTAGGAATAGTAACCCAACTGACCTTTAAAATTTACGCCAGGCCCGTACCCACCGCGCCGGAAAAGCCGTTCGTGCGCGCTAGTGGCAATTTACCTTGGGCGGCTATTAAAAAGCAGTTAGACCCCGGGGATCTCTTCCCCGTTTTAGCAGGAGAAACAAATGTTTGATTTTATTCCTCCGCAGTTAGACCCCTTGCACCCCAAACGCCACTTAACGCTGTTAGATACGCCGTTTGGCGAACGGAGCGTGTACGATTCCCTTTGCTTTTGCAACCGTTGCGGCAGTTGCCAGCAGACCTGCCCGACCTATTGGCTGACGGGAGAGGAAACCTTTTCCCCCCGCGGGCGCAACCAACTGGCGCGCCTGATTGCCGAAAAGAAACTGGACGTAAAAAAGAACCGGGAATTGCTTGCAAAGGCCGTCAACTCCTGTTTGCTTTGCGGGCGTTGCACACAGGCTTGTGCGGGCAAAATTCCAACCGCCGAGCATATGTTGGAAATGCGCCGCACTCTGCAACTAAACACGCTGCCCAAAACGCTGTTTACGCTTCTTTCTTGGCGCACCACACACCCGCTCTTGTTTAGCCGTGCGGTACGGTTGGGGGCATTCTTGCGCTCTTGCGGACTTATCTTTTTGGCGCGCAAGACGGGTATCTCCCGCTTATTTGGGTTTGGCTGGGTAAATTATGTTACCCAACTGCTCCCGCGCCGCCCCCTGGCCTTACAAAAGGTGCTTAAAGAACAAGGGCTTTCTATTGCGCCCGAAAAGCCCACGCTTATTTATTTGCCGTCCTTGGAAGTGGAATTTTGCACGCCTGATTTGGCCGCAAGCGTTTTAAAAGCCGCCAACCAAAAGTACCGTACTACGCTGTGGACAAATACGCCCAGCGGACTATTTGATTATGTATATGGGGACGTTCGCCAAAGCCGCCGCGCAGTAAAACGCTTAATTGCCCGCTGGCAAAAGGCCGGACAACTCCCCCTTTTAACGGACAGCATAGACGTATATTTATTCCTGTTGCGTGCCCCGCAACTCTTTGCTGCGTGGCCCAAGCACCGCCGCCAAGCACAGGAGTTTGCCAAGCAACTTAAATTTGTTACGGATATCCTGCCCCGTAATCCGGCAAACGCGGAAGCCTTTAAAAACGCCCCCGTTCGGTTAGATAAAGGGACCCTCTTTCTGCGCGAGGGCAAAGTTTTTGACAAGGCGCAAACAATTTTAAAGACACTTTTTAAAAAAAATTTTGTAGAGTGTTTGTATAAGGATGCGGATGCTCCCGCGTTCGGTTACAGTTTTGTACGGTTTAACCGCGCTCCCGAAGTTTGGCTCCGCGCCGTGCAAAGCGCCGCCCGGACACAGACAGGGACTGTGTTTACATTGTCAGGGCTGTCCGCCTTGGAATTAAATTTTTATTTGAAGAAATTTTATCCATCAGCCAAGGCAGACCACTTCGTACGTTTGAACGGGTGAGAAGCATATGGAATCATTTAGGCCGGAAAACGGCAAACTTTCCGCCGAGGAAAAGTTAAACTTACTGGTGGAATTTGGCGCGCGCATCTCCTGCGAACTCCGCCTTGATAAACTGCTGGACATCATCGCACAACAAATTACCAAAATGTTGGATGTCGGGCGGTGCACCATTTACATAAAAGACGTAGAAAAAAACGAACTTTGGTCCAAAATCGCCCAAGGGCGCGGCTTGGAACATACCGAAATCCGCGTGCCGCTTAACGGTAACGGGGTCATTTCTTTGGTGGCCCGCACGGGTGAAACCGTCAACCTGCCCAACGCCTACGAGGACCCGCGCTTCTCTATGGATGTGGATATGGTAACCGATTTCCGCACGCACTCTATGCTGGCTATCCCGCTTAAAAACAACTCCGGCAAGGTGTTGGGCGTTTTTCAGGTAGCCAATAAATCCGACGGAACCCCCTTTGATAAAAAAGACGAGGGCATTTTGCTTCTGCTTGCCACCTTGGCGGGCAGCGCGATTGAAATTGCCAAACTGTACCAAGACGTCCACGTGGCCCAGTTGGAAACCATTTACCGCCTGGCCGTTACCGCCGAATACCGCGACCAGCAGGACACCCGCGCCCACTTAAAAAACATCAGCATTATTTCTTACTTGCTGGCCTTGGCGCTGGGGCTTAACAAGCACGATGCCGAACTTATCAAAAACGCCAGCCCCTTGCACGATATCGGCAAAGTAGCCTTGGCGGACAACATTTTGCTAAAACCCGGCAAACTGACCCCCGAAGAGTTTGAAATTATGAAATCGCACACCATTTACGGCGGGCGCATTTTGGAAGGGGCACACTCTCAGGTGCTTAAAATCGCACACAAGATGAGTCTTTACCACCACGAAAAGTGGAACGGCTCGGGCTACCCCAAGGGCTTAAAGGGCGAGGAAATACCGATAGAGGCCCGCATTGTAACAGTGGCCGACGTATTTGACGCGCTGTGTATGTTCCGCGTGTATAAAAAAGCGTGGAAAACTGACGACGCCTACGCGTATATTTTGGAGGAATCCGGCAAATCGTTTGACCCGCACATTGTGGCGGCGTTTAAGAAGATTTACCCCTCCGTGCGTAAATTGTATAACAATAATCCCGCCAATCACGAGGTTTCAGCCCCCGTCCCCACGGCGGAGCAAAACCAAAACAACTGATTTAATACCCGGCCACCCGCCGGGTATTTTTTATTGAAGGTAGCGTTTGCACAAGGGGAAATACTATAATATAGTGTCCTTTTGGCTTTCAACCTAAAGTACAATTTAACACAAAGAGGGAATTGATGGAAAAAGAGACAATCCTAATCGGCCTCTCCGGCGGGGTAGATTCCGCCGCTTCGGCCGTTATTTTAAAAGACAAGGGTTACCACGTCATTGGCGCTACGATGATTGTATGGGACCCGTCGCTCCCGGTCCCCGAGGGGCCGTATCACAAAAACGCCTGCTTGGCGCCGGAAAAAGAAGACCTGGAAGAGGTGGAGAAAATCGCCAAGCACTTGGGCATTGATTTTGTAAAAGTGGACTGCCGGGACCCGTACCGCCGCGCCGTGCTGGATAACTTCCGCCTGGAATACTCCTGCGGGCGCACGCCGAACCCGTGCGTGCTGTGCAACAGTTTGATTAAATTCGGCGTCCTGCCCAGCGCCGCCGAAAAGCAAGGCATTAAATTTGATAAATTTGCCACCGGACACTATGCCCGTGTGGAGTTTGACGAAAAAACGGGCAAATATTTGCTCAAAAAGGCCAAGGATTTATCGCGCGACCAAAGTTACTTTTTACACCGCTTAACCCAGCGGCAACTTTCCCGCGTGCTGTTTCCGTTGGGCGAAATGACCAAACCCGCCATCCGCGAAATCGCGCGCAAGGCCGGGCTGGAAGTGGCCGACAAAGAGGACAGCCAAGACTTTTACTGCGGGGATTACAACGACTTATTAAACTTTCCCAGCAAGCCGGGCGATATCGTTACGCTGGACGGCCAAGTAGTCGCCCGCCACGAAGGCTTATGGCACTACACCATTGGCAAACGCAAGGGCCTAGGCATTAGCGGCTTTAAAACGCCGATGTATGTCGTCCGCTTGGATGCGGACAAAAACCAAGTGGTTATCGGCCCCAAGGAAGCGTTATACTCCCAAAAACTGACGGCACAGCGCGTGAGTTGGGTAGCCGGAGAAGCCCCGGCGCAGGAATTTTCCTGCGAAATTAAAATCCGCAACCTGCACACCCCGGCCAAGGCCAATGTGCGCGTATTGGAAAACGGGCGCATAGAAGCCGAATTTGCGGAGCCGCAAATGTCCATTACCGCGGGCCAATCCGCCGTAATGTACGACGGGGACATTGTCCTCGGCGGCGGCATTATTGAGTAAGCAAAACATTTTTTGCAAAACCCCCGCTTTAATGGCGGGGGCTTTTTATTGGAAACTTTTACAAAAGGCTTTTCCTTCTGTAGTATAACCTACGCAAGTCGTTTGCCCGGGTTTAGAAGAGTGTGCCAAATAATGCGTGTACACAAATTCCGCATTATTCCTGCAACTTGCCCCCGCTTGCACGTTGGGGCAATAGTACGCATTAATATACAAAGAATCTGGGTTGGTAACCACACCAGCGCCACCCAGAATATCCACAACAAACCATTTATCACAAGTCAGCACATCAGTTCCAGTGCAACGGCCCTTGTAGTCAAAATCCAATAAATCCGTATTGGCTTGGTAATAGCCGTTTGCTAAATAAAATATTTCTTCCGCCTGGTACAAATTTTCCACTACGGTACGAATTGTAGCAAACCGCGCCTTGGTAACGGCTTTTTGGTATTGCGGCAAGGCCACCGCCGCTAAAATGCCAATAATGAGAACGACGACTAAAAGTTCAATCAAGGTAAATCCCGCGCTTGCCGTGCGGCCACCCCAAGCAGACGTCATTCCGTAAGGTTTCTGTACGGAATCTCGTCGTTTCGCAACAACAGATTCCCGACTAAAACACTCGGGAATGACCCCACTAGCACAAGTGGCCGCACGGCTAACAACCCAAGAGGTAGATCCTGAAACCCTGCGGGCCGCCCGTTCAGGATGGGTATAAAGGCCAAAACGTGGTGTTATTTTAAGATCTTAAATAGCATTTTCTCGTCGTGAACTTCTTTAAAATACTACCATAAGAGTTAAAACGGTTTAACTCTTATGCATAAATCTTGTCCTAGTTGTTCCAGTAAACATACTAAAAAAGACGGTTTTAC
>DJFE01000014.1:0-127 GCA_002432025.1 Candidatus Avelusimicrobium stercoris
CAGGATCTGTTGTTATTAAAACAAAGGGAAACGACAGATACAGGAACGCTCCGCGCCAGCCGACGTTCTAGGATAACGGCAAAAAGAGATACAACAAAGCCATTATAAAAATTGGGGGTCATTCTGA
>DJFE01000014.1:219-12546 GCA_002432025.1 Candidatus Avelusimicrobium stercoris
TCCTGGAAAGTCGTAGTCCAGGATCTGTCGTTATTAATAAAGTGGAAAACAACAGATACTGGACAGAAACCTTCCAGTATGACCTTTTAGATAACACCCACTACCCATAAGGTAGATCCTGAAAACCCTGCGGGCCGCCAGTTCAGGATGACCGCTTCTTTTATATTCCAGATAAAAACTCCCCGGATTGACAGCACCAATAACCACCCCGGGGTTATCAAAAAATACCGTTATTTTAATTTAATGGGCAAGTGGCCTTTGGCCGGGCGCAAGCCGAGCAAAATTTCCGCCGCCACCCGCGCCGTGTCCGCCGTAGGACCATATAAGGCTAACACCGTTTTAGCCTGCGGGTAAAGCGCAATTTCGTACGGGTTCAAGAGCGACACTAGCGCCGCGGGCTGATTATGTTGCTCCGCCTGTTTAAAAAGTTCCTGCACCAAAACATATTGTTTTTGGTCCATTACGCTTGTGCGGCTAGTGCCCAGCAAAACGACATCCGCCCCATCCATACACGCACGGGCCGCCTGTTCGTCAGCCTCCCCGGGCGTGCGGGGTGCATATACCGCCGCTACTTGCGGCAAATAGGTGGATAAAGTATCTGTAAACGCGCGCAGTTGCAAACTGAAAATACCGTCAGCAAACAGCACCGCGCAAACCTTTTTATCTTTAAGTGGAAGCAAATTTTGCCCGTCTCGCACCAAGGTTACCCCTGCTTCGGCGGCTTGTTTGGCGGCCGCTAAAAAACCTGTATCCGTCGTAACTGCGCGGCTTTGAAACAGCCCCAGGCGTTCCTTTAATTGCAAAATTTTCTCAGCCGATTCGCGCACAAACTCGGCAGACACCGCCGGTTCCGCCGCCAGTTGCGTATATTCCACATAATCTGCGGCGCGGCACGGATAAGTGCGGGCGGTTTTTACATCGCGGATATCCCCGCTTAATAGAAGCAAATTGTTCCCCGCGCCATACGCCCGGCGGACAATTTCCTCCACGCCCACGCCCTTTACGGCACCCATATCCAGCCCGTCCGTAGCGATAATGCCCTTAAAGCCCATTTTTTCGCGCAAAAGGCCCTTTAAAATCTTGGCAGAAAAGGAAGCGGTATTTTCGTTATCCAAGGCCGGATAGACGACGTGCGCACTCAATACGCCCGTACCGCCCGCCGTAATAGCGGGTTGAAAGGCGGAAATATGAGTTTGCCACAGTTCTTCCGCGGGCAGGGCCGTTACGGGCTGTTCGTAATGAGAATCGGACGAGGTATCCCCGTGCCCCGGGAAATGCTTGGTAAAAGACGGCACCCCGTTATTTTCAAGCGCCTGTGAAGCCACCCTTGAAAAACGTCCGACGTCGGCGGAATTATCCCCAAACGAACGCGTTTGGATAATGGGGTTCAGCGGGTTGGAATTAACGTCCGTAACCGGACCCAACGCCGTATTCGCGCCGGAGAGTAAAATTTCCTTGGCCTGAGCGGCGTACATATCCGCCACCACTTTTTCATCGCCCGAAGCCGCCAAGAGCATATTGGACGGCATTTGTTTTAGGCCCATAAACATCGGCGAAGTAACCGTGCCCCCCTCGTAATCCACGGCTAACAAAAGCGGAATTTTGTGCGGGCTTTTGGCCGCCCATTTGTTTAGGTCTCGTATTGTTTTTTCCAAGCGTTTGCGCTGGCGGGCGATAAAGCGCGCTTGGTTTTTAGCGGTAATTTTGGGCTGCGTAACGGCGCCCTCTTTGGCTTTGATAAAAAAGCCCGTAACCTCGCCATTTAGCACGGCTTTTTTGAAGGCTTTTTGCTCGCCGATTAACACGCGGGGCATAATGGTTTGACCCACTTGCTCGCGCAAGGTTAAATCGTCCACCGTCGGCACGGGGTTTTCCACCCCGGCGCTACAACGGCCCGAATTAGCACACTCCGCCGTCAGTACCGTGTCGCCCCACACCGGGGCCGTAAACAAAAACGCAAAACACAAAAAGAGATATTTTTTCATACTTGTATTATACACAAAAACTACCGCGGAAAAATATAAAAACCCCGGGCGGTAAAACCCGGGGTCTTTTCTATATCAAATACAGGCTTATTTAAGCAAGTTCGTCAAACTGTAAGATTTTACTTCCTCTTTCATTTTGGCGATTACTTCGTCCACCGTCAAGGGCTGCGTGTTTTCGCCGCCCTTCAAGCGGATAGTCAACTTGCCCTCGGCCGCTTCCTTCGCGCCGATAATGGCGGTGTACGGAATACGCTGCATATGCGCTTCGCGGATTTTCAAGCCCAGTTTTTCGGGTCTGATATCCAGTTCGGGGCGCAAGCCGGCTTCGCGCATTTTGGCGGCCACTTCTTTGGCGAACGGAATTTGGTCGTCGGTGAGCGTTAAGAGTTTAATCTGCACCGGGGCCAGCCAGAGCGGGAACCACCCGGCGTAGTGCTCAATAATCACGCCCGTAAAGCGTTCAATGGAGCCGAACATCGCGCGGTGGACCATAATCGGGCGTTTGCGGCCTTCGGGGGCCACATATTCCAAATTAAAGCGCTGGGGCAGGTTGAAGTCAAACTGAATCGTGGACAACTGCCACAGGCGGCCAATGGCGTCCATAACCTTAATATCAATCTTGGGGCCATAGAAGGCGGCTTCGCCCGCGTGGGTGGTGTAAGGAATATGGTTCGTTTCCAACACGTGCTTCAAGGCATTTTCGGCGCGTTCCCAGTCGGCCACATCGCCCGTGAAATGTTCCGGGTGTTCGGGGTCGCGGGTGGAAAGTTCCACAGCGTATTTTTCAAAGCCAAAGGTCTTAAAAATGTGCATTGCAAATTCAAAGCATTGTTTGACTTCGTCTTCCACCTGTTCGGGCGTGCAGAAGATGTGCGCATCGTCCTGCGTAAACCCGCGCACGCGCAACAAGCCGTGCAAGGCGCCGGAGCGTTCGTAACGATATACCGTGCCCAATTCGGAAAAGCGCAACGGCAAGTCGCGGTAACTTCTCAAATGAGTGTTATAAATTTCCACGTGGAAGGGGCAGTTCATCGGTTTAATCTGGTATTTTTCGCCGTCCACTTCCATCGGGTGGAACATACTGTCGGAATAGAACCCGGCGTGTCCGCTGATTTCAAACAAATGCAGACGCGCAATATGCGGGCTGACGACCAAGTCGTAACCGCGTTTCAAGTTCTGCTCTTTAATCCAGTCTTCCAAAATTTTGCGCAGCATACCGCCCTTGGGGTGCATTAAAATAAGCCCCGGGCCGACGTGGTCGTTAATGCTGAAAAGGTCCAATTCCGGCCCCAATTTGCGGTGGTCGCGTTTGGCGGCTTCTTCCTGTTGCTTTACATAGGCGTTCAGTTCGTCCTTGGTGTTAAAGCACAGGCCGTAGATGCGTTGGAGCATCGGGCGTTTTTCGTCCCCGCGCCAATACGCACCTGCGATAGTGGTAAGTTTAAAACTGTTAATTTTGCCCGTATGTTCCACGTGCGGGCCACGGCACAGGTCGGCATAGTCGCCGTTTACATAGACAGTAATTTCTCCGTCCGGGAGTTCTTCCAAAAGTTCCAATTTGTATGTTTCGCCGCGTTTTTCAAAGAAGGCTTTCGCTTCGGCCTTGCTCATTTCCTTGCGTTCAAAGGGTTGGCGGGCCTTGATGATTTCCTTCATCTTGGCTTCAATAGCCTTTAAATCCTCGGGCACGAACTGGTGGGGGCAATCAAAATCGTAATAAAAGCCGTTTTCAATAGCCGGGCCGATACCTAATTTTGTACCGGGGAATAACTGCTGCACCGCTTGCGCCATTACGTGCGCGCAGGAGTGGCGCTTAATCTGTAAGTCGTTATTTTTCATACTGGTTTGCGCTATGGCTCTGCCGGCCACAACGACCGGGCCAGAAGCCAAAGGTCCTCAATTAAGATATAATAATTATATCAAATTGAGAGGAACACGAACGGATATGGATGTAATAAAAAAATACCTTTTATCCCCCTTTAAAAACGATTGGAAACTACTGCTTTGCTTATCAATACCCGCGCTTTTGTTGGGCGCGTTCGGCTTAAACCAACTGGGCCGGCTGACAACCGCCAATTTACTGGCGTTGGAAGGCGTTAAACTGGCGTGCGAATTTTTATTTTTGGGCGCCTTATTATCCCTTTTGCACCTGTTGGGCGTAAAAAACAAGTGGGTGCTGGCGGCTGTGGCGTTTGTGTATTATTTGACGATGACCGCGGACCTTATTTTATTGTGGTACTTTAAAGAACGCTTCGGCGCCAAGTATTTAAACACAATGGAAGGCGGCGATTATGACTTCTTAAAGGATTGGCGCGTAATCTCCTACTTTTTAGTATTGGCGGCCTTTTGCATTTTTGCGGCAAAAAGATATTTCCAAAAGTCCACGCGCAAAACCGCCATTAGTCGCCTGGCGGTATGTCTGCTGGGGCTTGCCTTATTATATACGGCAAACCCGCTAAAACTACTGCCGCGGCCCGACAATTTTTATACCTCTTATCTGGTGCCGCCCTCTATCGTCTATACGGTTAATGCCGTGCTGGCCAAGCGCCCGCAGGCACACCAGGAAGAATCTTTATCCGCCCCGTTAAAAGAACTGGCCCAAGAGTACAATGTCTTTTCGGCTAAAAATACGCCCGCGGGCAAAAAATATACGCGCGTGATTTTGATAGCCTCGGAATCCCTTTCCAATAAATATTTGCACCGCGTAAACGGTAAAATCCCCCCGCAGGCCAGCGCCCCCTTGGACAACTTAATGACGGCCTATCCGTCCGCGTCCTTACAGCACGTTACGCTCTCCACGCTCTACGGGCTTACGGTCATTTTTACCTCGCACCCATACGCCCAACTGGCGTACGAAAACGGCTATCCCGTTTCGTTTGTAAAGGAACTTAAAAAGCAGGGGTTTCATACCGCCTTTTTGCGCGGAGCCAACGAAACGTATATGGACGAAAATATTTTGTTCAAACAAGCCGGTTTTGACGAGGTAATAGGCGCGACTTATTTTGAAACGCGCCCCGAATATAAGGAATACATTGACTGGTGGGGCTTAACGGACCGCCAACTTTTTAAGTATGCGGGCGAATATCTGCAAGAGCACCAAAAGGAGCCGCTTTTTATGACGCTCCTTACCGTGGATTCGCACGTTCCGCTGGGCCGACTGGATTATTTGGGGCAGGAATACGAGGAAATTGACGCGGAATTTTATAATATTCCCACCTTGCCGCGCGCGTTTGCGCGGTTTGGGCAGGATGTGGAACGCTTTTTGGCTGATTTAAACAAGCGCGGACTCTTTGACGAAAATACGCTTATTTTGGTAACGGCCGACCACCCGTCCTACTCCAACACGCCGACAAATAAACTGTTTAAACCGTACCAAGCGGATTTTGATAATCTGCCGTTTATCATTATTACCAAAACGCCGATTAAGGCCCCGCTGGCGGACAATAAACTGATTTCCCAACTGGATATTGCGCCCACGGTGCTGGACTTATTGCAAGCGGAACCGCCGAGCGGGTTCTTTGGCCACAGTTTGTTTGACACCTCGGCCCGGCGCAGTATTTTTGACATCAAAGAGGATTACGCCGTTGTAACCACTGAAAAGGAAAACCGCGTTTTCCCCTTAAACTCGCCGGACGAAAAGGATAAGGCGTTAATCCACCTGATGACGACCTTTTTGGTAAAGTAACCGTCTTTTTTTACACCAACGGCTAACGGCAGATCCTGGACTACGACTTTCCAGGATGACGACTGCAAATAAAGGTAACGACAAAAAACTAACAGCCACGGCACACACACTAATGAGAAACCACCCTCTTAAAAATCAACAGCCCCCGGTGGATATTTCCACTGGGGGCTGCATACATTAGCAAATGTACAATTACATAGAATCCGTAACATCCCAACCTTGGCCCTTCAAACCCATACAAACAGGTTTTCCTTCCTTTTCATAATATGTACAATAGCGTTTCCATTTTCCGCCACGGCTTCTATCGCCACCTAACTCGTAACTTCCGTTGTTGCGTTCTGCAAACCAATGGCAACCATTAGTTCCACAATATACGTCATAAGAAAAATCTTTGGACTCGCACATATCTTCGCCCTTGGTGCATTTCAAAGCGGCTTCAATATCAATATTCAGTTTACCCGTTTTACTTCCGTTATCGCCCACTAACTCCACAAACTCTCCACCTGTCGGATACCCTTTTTCCAGTACATACATATCAGTCGCTTTTTCCGCTTGGGACATCAGCGTAACCACTTCCGTGGCGCGCGCTTTTTCCACCGCCGCGGTATATTGCGGCAATGCCACCGCCGACAAAATGCCGATAATGAGCACCACTACCAGCAGTTCAATTAACGTAAAGCCCTGTTTCATAGTATCTCCTTTAAATTAAAAAATCCTACTTCCCTAGTATAGCAATTTTGGCGCAAGAGGCAAGGCCTTTTGGCCTATCGTCCTAAACGACGGGAAATATGCTAAAATAACAATGTGTATTTATATCTTTAATTGGAGGATTTAACCTATGGAAACGACAGCCCAGGGTGGTGGAATGTTCTTCTGGTTTATTCTGCTCGCTTTTGCGTTTATCGTTATTTTTCTGCCGGCCCGTTCGCAGAAGAAGCGTGAACAAGAATTAATGAGCAAAATTAACGCGCTGCAAAAAGGCGACCAGATTATCATCCCCGGCGGGATTATCGGCACCGTGGCGGGTTTTAAAGACAACGCGCTTGAAGTAAAAGTGGCGGAAAACGTAAAACTCACCGTGCTGAAAACCGCCGTCGTCGGACTTGTAAATGACGTACAACCCGCAGCCAAAGAAGGAGGCGCAAAGTAATGTCTAACAAATTAGCCGTAAAATGGGGACTTATCATCGCCATTTTACTGGGGTCCTTGTATTTAATTTACCCCAACTACAAGTGGTACTCTAAACCGCTGGCCGAGCGCGAAAAACTGGATACGCTTGGCGAGCGCCCCAAACGGATGCTGAACTTGGGCCTGGATTTAAGAGGCGGTTCCAGTTTGCTGTTGGAACTGGACGTATCCAAGTTGAGCGCCAAAGAACCTTTAAATGAAGCGATGGCCCGCGCGGTGGAAATTATCCGCAACCGCATTGACCAGTACGGCTTGGCCGAAACCCAAATCACCCGCCAGGGCGATAAGTGGATTATGGTGCAACTGCCCGGCGTTTCTAACCCGCAGCGCGCGGAAGAACTTATCGGCAAAACCGCTATGTTGGAATTCCGCATCGTAAAGAACGACACCTCGGCCGCCCAAAAAGCCATTGAAAAACTGGAAGCCACCGATAAGCCGTTTGACGATAACGGCCTTGTCCTGCCCGAAATTGCCAAATTGGTGCCGGAAGGCTACCAAATTATGCGCAATAAAGACGGTGGGTACAGCGTGGTTACCGCCAACGCCACCGTTACCGGCGCGGACTTGGAAAACGCCCGCGTAGTAATGATGGGCGAAAACGGCTACCCCGAAGTTTCCTTTACGTTTAACGCGGAAGGCAGCAAAAAGTTCGGCCAGTTGACTGGCTCCAATATCGGCAAACAATTAGCCATTGTGTTGGATAACACCGTTCAATCCGCCCCCGTGGTGCAATCCCGCATTACCAAAGACGGCCGCATTTCCGGCACGTTCACGCCCGAAGAGGCCCGCTCCTTGTCTATTGTGTTAAAGGCAGGCGCGCTCCCGGCCCCGGTAAAGGTAATTGAAAAGAAGACCATCGGCCCGACCTTGGGCGAAGACTCTATTAAATCGGGTCTGTCGGCTTCCTTCTATGCGTTTGTCATCATCTTGCTGTTTATGGCGGTGTACTACAAGGCGGCCGGTGTCATTTCCGACATTGCCCTCTTGCTCAACTTCGTGTTCACCGTGGCGATTATGAGTTACTTCTCCGCCACGCTTACGCTGCCCGGCATTGCGGGTATGATTTTGTCCTTGGCTATGGCTATTGACGCCAACGTACTGATTATTGAACGTATGCGCGAGGAAAAACTCCTCGGCAAACCCGTGTACGAAATCATCAACCTGGGTTACGACAAAGCCTGGTCCGCCATTTTTGACTCCAACATCACCACCATTATCGTGGGTGCTTGCTTGCTGCAATTTGGCACCGGCCCGGTAAAGGGCTTCGCCGTTACGCTTATTATCGGCTTGGTAGTCAGTTTGTTCACGGCCGTGTTTGTTACGCGCGCCATTTATGAACTGGTGCTTACCACCAACACCAAGGAGATCAGTTTATGATGCACTTACTTCCTAAAACAAACATTGATTTCCTTAAATTCAGAAAAGTATATTTCACGCTCTTTGGGCTTTTGCTCTTGGGCGGCGTGATTTGCTTCTTCACCAAAGGATTCAATATGGGTATTGATTTTACCGGCGGCACGATGGTGCAGGTAAAATTCAACGCCCCCGTGGAAATGGCCGACATCCGCGCCGCGCTTACGCAGACGGGTGCCAATTCCGAACTCCAATCGTTCAGCGACCATACCTTCGCCATCAGCGAAAAAAGCACCTCCGACGAAGTAGGCGTGGTTCAAGCCCGCATTGAAAAAGCGCTTGATACCTTAAAAGTGCCCTACTCCGTCTTGCAGACCAACTCCGTCGGCCCCGCCGTGGGCGAAAATATGACGGAAAGAGCCTTGTGGTCCGTGCTTTTGTCCTTGGTGTTTATCATCATTTATGTAGCGTTCCGTTTCAGCAACATTTTGTGGGGCGTATCGGGCGTAGTAGCCTTGTTCCACGACTTGTTTGTAATGGCGGTGGCGTTTTCGCTCACCCAGCGGGAAATTGACCTCGTGGTCGTGGCGGCCTTCTTAACGGTGGCCGGGTTCTCTATTAACGACACGATTGTTATTTTTGACCGTATGCGCGAAAACTTCCGCCTGCACCCCAAAATGGACTTCGGCCAAGTTATCAACCTGTCCATTAACGAAACGCTCTCCCGCACGATTATCACCACCTTAACGGTGCTGTTTGCGCTCGTGGTGTTGTATTTCTTCGGCGGTGAGGTGATTAACTCCTTTGCGTTTGCTATGTTGGTGGGTTGTATTGCGGGTGTATATAGCACCATCGCCCTTACGACCCCCTTGGTGTACGCTTGGAACAACGGCGAAAACAACGACGGCAGCGATTTGAAGAAATCCGCCGCCAAGCCCGCCGTAAAGGCCGAAGCGGAAGCGTTTGTAAAAGAGCAGAAACCTGCCAAAACCATTACCAAAATCAAACGCACCCGCAGAAGCAAAAAATAAGTCTTTTAGGGAGTTCCCCGCTTGGGGGACTCCCTCGTTTTACACGGTCATCCGGGCTTCCGGGTTACGGTGCCAAACGGTAAGGAATTATATGAGAAAAATAAAACGCTTTAAAATTGCCCCCCGCCAACGCGAAATTTTGCGCCGTTTACTGCGCGAACTGCCGCTGTTGCGCCGCGCCGGATTTACAAGCGAGGCGGAAGTTTCGGCGTTTATTTTATCCATTTTTAAACTGTTGGACCCGGGCGTAGTGTATGAATTTAACCAAGACGCCCACTGGGAACTGGACGACGAAAGCGCAATTCACAAGGAAATGTTCAGCGCCTGCGCCGTAACCTTAGGTGCCAAGGCGGAACCCTTTTTAGCCGCCATTACGAACGAGGACCGCAAAACGGCCGCAATGATTGTTCTCTTGGAATTTTTAAAGAGTGCGGTATCCTTTGTGGCGGACCTGGTTAAAGAGCAAGCCGAAAAAGAGGAGTGCGAAACGCAAGAGGTTCAATTTGTCTATTTGCCCCCCTTTGGCCTGGCTATGGCGCCCAAACTACTGCGCGAAGCCGCCCGCTTGGAAGCGCCGCTTGCGCAAAAGGCCTTGCCCGTTATTTTAGAAAAATTAAGCGCGGAGAAAATTGACCTTGCCGCCCGGGAGGGAGCCTTGTCCCCCTTTATGTCCGCCGTATTTTTGGTCCCGTGGCAAAAATCCCGCAAAAAAGGTAAAAAATAATGTTTCAACCTACGTCATTAGAAAAGAAAAAAATCTCTTGGAAGCACGTCATCGGCTCTACCTTGGCGTACTGGTACACCCTGTTTTTAGGCTGGACGACAAAAATCTATTGGTTCAAGAGCGAGGAAGCCCTGAACTTTGAAAAGGAAGGCCAAAACTATATCTTTGGCGTTTGGCACAACCAACAGTTGTTTTTGCTTTATCCCTACCGCGGGCAAAAAATTTGCGCCTTGATTAGTTTAAGCGACGACGGCGAATACATCGCCCGCTGTCTGCCCCATTTTGGGATGAAGGCCGTCCGCGGTAGCACCACGCGCGGCGGTGCCAGAGCCCTTATTAAACTAAAAAACATTGCCGAGGCCGGGTATCACCCGATGCTCACGCCGGACGGCCCGCGCGGGCCGATTTACAAGGTCCAACACGGCATTTTGTTCTTGGCGCTCAAAACGGGTCTGCCGATTATCCCGGTGGGCACGGCGCTTAGCCACAAAATAAAGGTGGGATCGTGGGATAAAATGCGCGTACCGCTGCCCTTTGGCAAAACGGCGCTTACCTATGGCAAAGCGGTTTATGTACGCTCTGACGAGGAAATGGAGGCCGCAGCGGCCGAACTGGAAAGGCAACTCAACTGGGCGACAGACCAATCGGAACGGTTTATTAATAAAAAACCCTTTGACCCGCAAAAGCCGTAAAACAGGAATTTGAAGAACGTAAAACCGCCCCGGGGGTACATATCCTAGGGCGGTTTTATATAACGAATAAAACCTTTTTCCACTGTCATCCCGTAATGTTTTTTATACGGGCTCTTTGGTTATTATGTCGTCCTGAACGGGCGACCCGCAAGTTTTTCAGAACCTACCATTTGGGTAGGTTGCCGTTGATAAAAAGCAAAGTCATCCTGAATTGCCGCCCTGACCACTAGGCGGCACCCCGTAATGTTTCTGTACGGGGTCCATTAATAGGGTTCAGGATCTACTACTTGGGCAGTGGTTGTTTATAAAAATAAAGGTCATACTGGAATTTTTCTGTCCAGTATCTATTCCTTTTTTTAATAACAACAGATCCTGGACTACGACTTTCCAGGATGATGGCAACGACTAGCAACACACTGGAATACCAGCAGAAGAAATCCCTTATTAATTTCTAACACAACTAAACTGACTAAATTTCGCTTCATAGCAAGCATATGCGACATTGCCATTTGTCAGATTACAAGCAAATATTGTATTCGGGGATGTTCTGATTCCGCCCATACTACAATCAAACTTTGAAAAATTACTAGGGGACACCAAATATTTCATAGTATCTTCCGCGATAAACTTATCCCAATAAACGGTAAAAATTGTTCCCCGATTATCTGTTCCTAATCCCCTACTTGGACAAGAAACTTGGGCTTTCATATTAAGCGCATTAACTCTATCTGCCACGACTTGCCCATCATAACCTCTTTTCATCGTCCAATCCGTACACTTCACACGATTCTTTATTTGTGCCTCTTCATTGGCTTCATCAAAATACCTATAAGAATATGGACGGGAATCTCCTGCGGTACAAGTATCGGAATCACTTGCCATTAAACCTCGTGTGGTCCAAGAACCTCTTTGCCAAGTACAATCGGAAACACAAGTAGACAATTTATCATAAGAACAAGAGTTTTCATTCCAAGTATAAGTAATAGACCCTATTTGCCCGGAAGGGCAATTCTCCGTATAAGAATTTTCACGAGTAGGCGTGCAGCCTTTTTCCGCTTCCCCGCAAACCAAATATACTTCGTCCTTATTTTTGAGTTTTAATTTCTGCCAACTCATCGTTTCCCCACTGCACGCCGGGAATTTATAGCCAAACAAATTAAGTTCACTCAAATACATATTGTCCGCTTGCAGTGTGTAACCTTGCTTGTAATTGGCTGCGCGCAAATTGGTTTCAAAGTCAAAGTCCGCCGTGCCGTTGCCGCTACCCATAATAGCCGTCGTGCCTACAATAGCGGGGGCATCGTTAAGTTCCAGTTTTCCCCCCGCTATTTTTAAAAGGTTATTTACGCGCAGGGATTTGCCCGTATTAAAACCCTCGTCTGTTGTGCAACCTAAATTCATTTGGCAGGCAGATGTTAAGCCAACGTCCATTTGCTTCGTTACATCCACTTGGCTATATGCCACATATTTGACAGGGAAATATGTTACCATTGTCATTTTGTTGGCACCGCCCCCCATAACGGCGGTAGAGGCCAATAAGGCACACAACCCTATTAATAATTTCTTCATTTTTTCTCCTTTTTAAGGCCTTTATATTTGAGCAAAACGGACTTTTATACGCGTTTTTATACAGCGGATACATCCGGGTACGACCACCGCAATTTATCAA
>DJFE01000035.1:0-15700 GCA_002432025.1 Candidatus Avelusimicrobium stercoris
ACCACTTTTTGGCCTTTATACCCGGAATGACGTCTGGGTGGGGTGGCCGTACGGCAAACACCTCTATTTTGTCATTCCAGGGCCCGCATACGAGCGGGAACCTGGAATCCAGAAATAAAATGAGGATTTTTTCTAATAAACAGACTGGATCCCGGATCCACGTCCGGGATGACAACTACAACGGCAACGACAGATCCCGTATAACAACACTATGGGATGACGACTATATGAAAAAAGAAGGTCATCCTAAACGGGCGGCCCGCAGGGTTTTCAGGATCTACATCTTGGGTTGTTAGCCGTGGCTTTACCCTCATAGAACTTTTAGTCGTTGTCCTCATTATTGGTATTTTGGCGGGGGCGGCGCTGCCGCAATACCAGCGGGCCGTGCACAAAGCGCGCCTGACAAATGCTTTGCAAGTTGCATTTAATATCCGCAAGGCGCAGGAAGTTTATTATTTAGCCAATGGAAACTATATTGGGGATTTGTATTCATTAGATATTGATTATTCCAAAAGCGGTTGCATTATTGCATCCCCTGCCACCAGTATAATGAATTGCAAAAATACCATTTTTGATAACATTGTGGGTCCTGTCGGCAATCCGATAGGACATAGAGTTTCTTTTGATTATTCCCCCGATAAAATTGTTAAGATAGATGTTTATTTTGAACACTCTTCCAAGCCAAACCAAATTGAGTGTACGGGGAAAACGGATGAAGGCATTGCCTTATGCAAGAGCCTTAATTTATAAGGTGTTGGCAATTTGTTTTAGATATTTTCCCGCGTGCTGTTGCGCGCTGGTTTCGTCCGGGGCGAAGTCGGTCAGCACCGCTACTTGTTGGGGGGCAAATTGTTGGCGGACGAGCGCTTTTTCGTCCAGTTTCCCGCAGATAAACAAAACGGGCTTTTTATATTTGCGTGCCAGTTGGAGTACTGCCAAGGGGGCTTTGCCGTAAAAGGTTTGTTTATCCAATTTCCCTTCGGCCGTAATTACCAGGTCCGCCCACGGAAAATATTTTTCTAGCCCCGCTTTTTTAAAAAGGAAATCCGAGCCCAAAATCAGTTGCGCGCCAAAGCAACTATACAGCCCTGCCGCAATGGCTCCGGCCGCCGCGGTACTGGTGGTGCGGGCGGGATTTTTTTCACCCGCCAAGGTAAGCGCCTTGGCCCAGGCGGACATTGCTTTGTCCAGTAGTTTGACTTGTTCGGGCGAGGCGCCTTTTTGCGGGCCGAAAACCTTGGCCGAACTTTTGGGGCCCAACAACGGGTTGGTTACGTCCGCTACGCCGTATATTTTTACGCCTGAAAATTTTTTCAGCAGTGCTGATAAATCTACACTCTTTATACGCAAAAGCGGTTCAGCCCCTAACGGGAGTTCCGCTCCGTTTTTATCATATAGTTTGGCCCCGCAGGCCACCGCCATCCCGGCGCCGCCGTCGTTGCAGGCCACGCCGCCAAGCCCTACATAAATGGTTTTGGCCCCCAGTCGGGCGGCCTTTACTAATGCTTGCCCCACGCCGAAGGAGGACGCATTTAGCGGGTCCAGTTCCTCTTTTTTGGTGCTTCCCAGACCGCATACGCGCGCGGTTTCCACCACGGCGGTTTTGCCGTCTGAAAGCAACAAAAAAGATGTTTTTTTATTTTTTAGGAAAGCGTTTTTGGCGGTTAGTGAAATGGCTTTGGCGTGCGGGTCCAAGGTTTTAAAAAAATCTATAAACCCGTCCCCGCCGTCCGATACCGGGAGCGCACGCACCTCGTGTTTTTTTTGCAAGGTGCGCGCCAATACTTGCGCCGCCTTTACTGCGCTTAAAGAGCCTTTAAACGCATTAGGCAAAACGAGAATCTTCATTAAAATTTCCAACTAAATTGTGCTTGAATCACCGTGTTGGACGAGGCGGAATTTTTGAGTTCGCCGCTGCGCTGGGCAAACACTTGGCGCGCTTCCAGGCCAAGCATAATATCGTCCACCCACGTTTCCACGCCTAACCCTACACCGCCCGCAAAACCGTTGGATTTAATGGAGTTTCTAAAAGGAATTTCGTCGGATGCTGTATTTATACTTCCGCGATAATTAAACGTAAGCATTTCATAAGAAGCGCTAGCAGTGAGATAAAACATAATACGATTGATTGGATTTAGATAGTAATTTGTTCCTACCCCGAATGATAAGATGTTACCACTGCTCGTTGCTGATATTTTTACTGGCTCACTGCCGACCTGATATTGATATGCATAACTACTGTTGCTGATATTAGCAGCAGATAATGTTGGTCCGACCCACAGATTGGTTTCTTTAATACGCCATAAAAACTTGCTAGATATAATGGCACTAGTTCCACCTACATCAAGATTTTGCTCTTCAAAAATAATAGAACCAATATCTCCTAATGATAAG
The DNA here is from genome assembly GCA_002432025.1 of Candidatus Avelusimicrobium stercoris. Lineage (GTDB taxonomy): Bacteria > Elusimicrobiota > Elusimicrobia > Elusimicrobiales > Elusimicrobiaceae > Avelusimicrobium > Avelusimicrobium stercoris. The sequence goes on from DJFE01000035.1 coordinate 2,395, forward strand.
GTTCCACTTATATTTAAATCAAGCGGCATTGCGCCCGCTTGGATAGCAAAATATTTAGAGAAATCTTTTTCGCGAGGTTTGTCCGTCGGTTTTTTTACCGGCTGAACCGTTTTCTTTTTGTTTAATTCATCTTTGGCCGCTTTGGCGTAATCCTGCTGGCTGACGGTTCCCGTTTTTACGCCTTTTACAAAGGCTTCCTCGTCCGTCATCGGCTTGGGTGCGGTTTCCACCACGGTGGCGGAGGGCGTAACGACGGAACCGTTTACCACGGTGGCCTTTTGCGCGGCAAACACTTGGTCAATATCGGAGTCAAACGTCAGGCCTCCGGCGGCTTCCACCACGGGGGCGGCGCCTTTGGCGGCGGCCGCTTGCTTGGCTTCTTCTTGGGCCTGCTGGGCTTCCTGCGTTTTTTCTACAAATTCTTTTTGTGCGTTTTGCCCGCGGTCGTAATCGTAGGCTTCAATAGATACGATTTGCGGCATATCCACGTTTACGGTGGCACCGTCGTCGGTTTGTAATCTTAAGTTAAATTCGTCCAAATCCAAAATTACGCCCACTAACTGCGTACCGCCCTTTAAAATAATGCGGTGCTTGTCGGGCAGGATTTGTTCAATTTCGCGCTGGTTTAAGGTAATGGTGCCGAACGAGGTAGCCAAATTGAGCGTATATTCGGTTTGGGATAAAATGGACCCGCTGATAAATTCCCCGGATTTCATTTTAATCGTTTCGGCTTGCCCCAAGCAGGCCAGACAAAATAAACATAAAACGGCAAATACGCTTTTCTTCATACAACCTCGCTCAAAATAAAAAAGGCGGTACGCCTGGGCGCACCGCCGGATAAGTTATTTGGATTCTTCTTCCACGGCTTCTACGGCGTGTTCTTCCTCGGCGGCCGGCTCTTCGTGAGCGCAGCAGCAGGGAGCCACGGCGTTTTTGATTTTGCGCAGCACTTTTAACACCTTGGCTACGGTCAAAAAGCCTACGGCGGCGGCTAAATCGCTGGCGACGTAGAACGCGGCGGCCAGCCACATTTCGCTGCCGGAAAGTTGCGGATGCGTAAAGATAGCATACGCTTGGAAAACAGCATAAACAAGCGCCAAATAAAAGAGTACCAGGAACAACACGGACAAGCCTTTTAAGCACAGCCAGTTGTGCGGAAACCATTTGGCACATTTGCAGCAATTAGACATAATGTATCTCCTTTTATGCGGGGAACATTTACCCCCAACACATATATTGTATCAAAAGAATACGCTCCCGGCGATATTCCTTCTACCCGTTAATTTATCTTTTTGGGCGGCGTGGCGCAAGGGGGAAAATGAGACTATTTGATAAGAGCCTTTTGGCAAGCGTCCAGCACCTGTAAGCCCAAGATAAAAAAGCGCATACCCGCACACGCGAGCACGGCTTGCAGCGCGGCCAGCCCATACAGGCGGCGCACCGGCGCGGACGCGGCGGCCAAATCATTGGCGGACATAAAAAAGGTGCCTGCCCAAAATACAGCCGCATATACGCCGATAGCCAAGGTCAAATAGAAAAGAAATGTAAAAAACCGCCGCAGGCCGTTTAATTCCAGCCAGTTGTGCGGCAGATACGGGGTAATTTTTTTAAAGGCGTTTTGCATTTTTCAGTAACTCCTCCGCGTGTGAGAAAGCGGCAGAATTTTTATCCGCGTTTCCGCCCAGCATACGAGCGATTTCCGTGGTAAGCGTTTCGCCTTGCAAGGGGGAAATGGTTACCTCGGTGGAATTTTTGTCCGCTTTTTTGGTAACGTGGAAATTGTGGTCCGCCTGCGCGGCCACTTGCGCCAGGTGTGTTACGCAGAGCACTTGGCGGCCTTGGGCGGCTTGGTGCAATTTTTCACCCACCAGCCAGCCCGTCTCCCCGCCGATACCCGCATCCACTTCGTCAAACACCATTACGGGCACGGTAGGAGCCAAAACGGTTTTAAGCCCCAACATCACGCGGGAAATTTCCCCGCCGGAAGCAATATTTTTTAGCGGGCGCAAGGCTTGGCCGGGGTTGGGTGAAAATAAAAATTCCACCTTATCCGCACCCGTCGGCCCGACGTTTTCCTCATCCATTTCCACGGCGGCGGAAAAGCGCACCGCGTTAAACCCAAGCGGCCGGATTTGCTCGGTCAGCAGGGCGGATAATTTTTGTGCCGCCGCAAAGCGTTTTTCGTGCAAGGCGGAGGCTAATTTGAGTAAGGCCTTTTTGCCCTTTTCCAGTTCCGCCAACAGTTCCTGCTCGTGTTCGGCGGAGTTTTGCAAATTGTTAATGCGCTCACGCAGTTCGTCCGCGGTCTTTAATACGTCGCCGATTTCCGGGCCGTATTTGGCCTTTAAGCGTTTGATTTTTTCGTGGCGGTCCAGCATTTTGTCTAAGGCGTCAGGCTCCAAATTGATGTCATCTTTATAGGAACCTAAGGTGTCGGCCACGTCTTCCAGCGTTACGAGCGCGTTGTTTAAATCCTTGGCCAAGGCGGCTAAATTTTCGTCCAACTCCGCCATACTTTCCAGTTCGCGCGCGGCCTTACCCGCGCGGGCGGTGGCGGAATCCTCCGCCGCGTAAAGTTCGTTGTAGGCTTCGCTTGCCATTTCTAAAAGGCGCCCGGCGTGCTTCATTTTTGGCAGCGTTTGCTCTAATTGGTAATCTTCTTCCGCCGAGGGGTTTACGTCCTCAATTTCCTTTAATTGGTAGCGGCTCATATCCAAGAGTTGTTCCTTTTCCTGCGCGCTTAGACGGGCGGAGTCCAACTTGGCCTGTACGGCCTGTACTTGGCGGTAGGCTTCTTCCACTTGTTTGACGAGCGTATCGTGCTTGGCAAATTTATCTAACAGCAGTAAATGTACGGACGGATGAAGCAAACTTTGGTGCTCGTGCTGACCGTGGAAGTCCACAAGTGCGCGCCCCAGTTTGGCAAGTGCGGAAACCGTTACCGCACGGCCGTCTGCCCAGGCCTTGTTTTTGCCCTTTTTGTCCAGTTCGCGCTTTAAGGTAAACACATCTCCCGCGATTTGAAATTCCTTGCGTAAATCGTCTGGAAGCATATCGCTTGAAAAGGTGGTGGTAACGCACATTTTGTCAGCCCCGTCTTTGATGACGGACACGTCCCCGCGCGCCCCTAATGTAAAACCCAAGGCTTCTATAACGATAGACTTACCCGCCCCGGTTTCGCCGGAAAAGACGTTTAAGCCGGGTGCAAAGTCCAGCGTTAAATCGGAAATGATAGCAAAATTTTGTACGCGCAGGCGCGAGAGCATTAGCGGTTCCCCCAGTTGAGTTTACGGTTTAAAATAGAAAAAAATCCACGTTCCTTTGGACACAGCAGTTTAGCCCGCACGGGCCCGCGGGTAATTTCCAACTTGGCGCCGGGCGGCAAGGATAAATTGATTTGGCCGTCAATGCTAGCCAAGGCGCGGCCCGTTTCCTGTTTAAAGGTGGGCGTAAGCGTGAGCGTGGCGTTGCCGGGCAGAATAAGCGGCCGCTGGTTAAGGGTATGCGGGCAAATGGGCGTAACCAAAAGTACATCTACCTCGGGCTCAATAATGGGGCCGCCCGCCGCCAATGAATACGCCGTAGAGCCCGTAGGCGTGGAAACAATAACCCCGTCGCCAAAATAAGAGGGAATTGCAGTCCCATTAAAGGCGGCTTCGGTCAGAAAGGAGCGCGGTTCGGCGGCGCGCAAAACGCAGTCGTTAAACGCCAAAAAATCCTGCGTTTTTCCGTCCGCAGTTAGCAGGCGGACTTGCAGCATAAAGCGTTCGTTTAAGGCGCAGTTACCGTCCAATACTTGTTGCAGCGAAGTTTTAAAATCGTTTTTTTCGCACGAGGCCAAAAAGCCCAAGGTCCCGCAGTTAATGCCAAAAATCGGGATATTCAGCGGTGCGGCGGCGCGGGCACAGCAAAGCATTGTGCCGTCGCCCCCCATACTGACCAGTAAATCTGTGGGCGCATTTGCCAGTTCATCAAGCGACGTAATCACGCGCACGGTGAGGCCGTTTTTAGCCAAATAATCCCGCACCACCTGCGCTAGTGGCGCGACGGCGGTTTTGCGGGTATTGTAAAAAACGGCTGCGCAGTGGAATTTCATTACTCTTATTTTAGCAAAAAACAAATAACCCTTTTTAGGCCCGCCGCGCACAGGCCCCACTAGACCAAAATGATATAATATACATATAAGGTAAAAGAAAGGGGGCCTACTATGTGGGACTATACGGAAAAAGTAATGGATCATTTTAAAAATCCGCGCAACGTGGGAGCCATTCCCAACGCCGACGGCACGGGCCAAGTCGGCAGCCTGGTGTGCGGGGACGCCCTCAAATTGACGATTAAAGTCAATAAAGATACGGATGTAATTGAAGACGCCAAGTTTGAAACCTTCGGCTGTGCCAGTGCGATTGCGTCCTCTTCTATTTTGACGGAAATGGTCAAGGGCAAAACAATTGCCGAAGCGTCCAAAATCACCAACCAGGATATTGCTGACGCCTTGGGCACCTTGCCGGCCGAAAAAATGCACTGCTCGGTAATGGGTATGGAAGCCTTGGAAGCCGCGGTAAAGAGTTACCGCGAAGGCGGCAAAGCCGTGGTGTTTGAACAACAGGCGGAAAAGATTGTCTGCCATTGTTTTAACGTATCGGAAGAAACGATTATCAAGGCTATCCGCGCCAACCACTTAAAAACGGTGGAAGACGTAACCCACTTTACCAAAGCGGGCGGCGGCTGTGGGCGCTGCAAGGGCGAAATCCAAAAGATTTTGGATAAAGTAAACGGGGCCGAAGCCGCGGCTAATGCACCCAAGACCTTTGCGCAAATGACGCTTGTGGAAAAAATCAGAAAAATTGAACAAGTGTTGGAAAGCGACGTCCGCCCGATGCTGAATATGGACGGCGGTTCCGCGGAACTGGTGGATTTAAACGGTACTGTGGTAAAGGTCCGCTTGGTGGGTATGTGCAGCGGCTGCGCCGGAGCGGCGGGCACGCTTAAACACGTGATTGAAAAAGCCCTCCAAGAAAAAGTGGACCCGTCCTTGACGGTGGAGCAGGCCTAATATGAAAGTGATTTATTTGGATAACAACGCCACCACCCAATGCGCGCCCGAAGTGGTGGAAGCAATGCTTCCGTATTTCAGCGAAAAGTACGGCAATGCGTCCAGTATGCACACCTTTGGCGGCAACAACCGCCACGTGATTGATGCGGCCCGCAAGCAAATGGCCGACTTTTTGGGCGCCGCGTATGCGGACGAAATTATTTTTACGTCCTGCGCTACGGAAAGCGACAACACCGCTATTTTTTCCGCGGTGCGCACCCAGCCGGAAAAGAAGCACATTATCACCTCTGCGGTGGAACACCCGGCCATTATGGAGCCGTGCCGCTATTTGGAAGCCCAAGGCTACCGCGTGGATTACATCGGCGTAGATGAATTTGGTCGCTTTAATATGGACCAATTTAAAAAGGCCATTGATGCGGATACCGCTATCGTTTCCGTAATGTTCGCCAACAGCGAAACGGGAACCATTTTCCCGATTAAGGAAATCGCCCAAATCGCGCACGCGCACGGGGCTCTTATGCACACGGACGCTGTACAGGCGGTGGGCAAAATCCCGGTCAATGTAGAGGAATTGGGCGTAGATATGCTGTCCTTGTCCGGGCACAAATTCCACGGGCCCAAGGGCATTGGCGTATTGTATGTGCGCCGCGGCACCCGTTTTCTGCCCTATTTAATGGGCGGGCATCAGGAAAAACAACGCCGCGCCGGTACGGAAAACGTGCCGTATATTGTGGGCATTGCTAAGGCCGCTGAGTTGGCGCAAAAGCGCTTTGCGGACGGTGTGCCTGTCAAAATTGCCGCCTTGCGCGACAAATTGGAAAAAGGCATTTTAGCCACTATCCCGGATGTAAAGGTAAACGGCGACCCGGAACATCGCGTGCCGAATACTACGAACGTCAGTTTTGGCTACATTGAAGGAGAATCTATTTTGATGTACCTCAATGATTTTGGCGTTTGCGCCTCGTCGGGTTCGGCCTGTACGTCGGGCTCGTTGGAGCCGTCGCACGTGTTGCGCGCGATGGGCGTGCCGTTCCAGTTTGCGCACGGGTCTATCCGTTTTTCGCTTTCTGACCAAACGACCGAGGACGATATTAACCTGGTGCTCAAAGAGTTGCCGCCGATTATTGAACGGTTGCGTAAAATTTCGCCGTTTTCGCGCTTTGCCGCTTAATTAAACTGCGCCCATTCCGGGCGCAGTTCTTTTATAACTACTGCTCACAATAAACCCCGGGCGTAAGCCCGAGGGATGGAGTGTGCGAACCCGCTACTAGAAAACTTTGTTTTCTCATTGTGTTTAGTAGAGGGCAAAATTAAGCAACGCTGAAATTTTGGAGCAAAAGAAACCCCGAGCGTGAGCTCGGGGAGTTTCATACAAGCGATACCCACGGATTTTTTTATCCGCAAAATAAAGTAGGCGGTTTTGCCGCCTTAAAAAGCGTTTTAAACCACGAGGAAAACCCATATCTGCTGTTAGACAGCGGGGACTTTGCCAACGGTACGGCGGAAACCAAATTTTCCCGCGGGGCTAAGGCCGTGGAACTGATGAACGCGGTGGGGTATAATGCGTCCACCATAGGCAACCACGAGTTTGACTTTAAAGACGTGGGACTCGCGGAGTTAATCAAAGAGGTTAAATTCCCTCTTTTGGCCGCTAACCTGCGCGAAAAAGACACGGGCCGTTTGCCCGCGGGCGTGAAGGACGCCCAGGTGTTTAAGGTAGGCGGCGTAAAAGTTGCCGTTATCGGCCTTGCCAACAACCACCCTACCCAGCCTACGCAACAATATACTTTTATTAAACCGCTGGCGGCTTTGGAAACAGCCTTGCAAAAGGTGGAGGCTGAAAATCCTTCCGTAGTGGTGGTAATTACGCACGATTCGTTTGTAGATTACCAGCACGGAGTATTGCCGTATATGGGGCAAATTGCTGAGCGCTTTGAAGGGCGCGTGCAGTTGGTGCTTGGCGGGCACGCGCATAAAATTGTAAACGAACGGCTGGGAAGCACTTTATATGTAGAAAGCGGCTCGCATTTGGAGGCGGTTTCCAAAATAACAATAGATGTGGATGACGAAACCGGCGAATTTTTATCCGCCCAGGCGGAATTAATCCCGTTAAAGGTGGACGAAGTCGGGCAAGATAAAGATATTGCCAAATTAGCCGAAAGTTTGCGGGAACCGGGTATTGATAAAGAGGTAGCGGTGATTACCAAGCACCTTTCCAAAAAGCCCCGTATTCCGAACACCTTGGACGGCGAACTGGACGATTGGCTGGCGGACGAGGGGCGGAAATTTGCCCAGACGGAAATTTTTATCCACAACACGGGCGGTACGCGGGTAGATTTAATGCCGGGTTCGCTGACGCACCGCAAACTGATTGATTTATTCCCTTTTAACGACGTAATGGTATCTATGGAAGTACCGGGCTATAAACTTAAAAAGTTTATTAAGGCCGGGCTTTTGCCGTGGAATAAATATACTTATTCCGGCGTAACGGTGTCCTTTGATAAAATCGGCCACAACCGCGTAAAAAATTTGCAGATTAAAGTGAACGGCCAGCCACTGGAAAACCGCAAAATCTACCGTGTGGGCACGAATTCTTATATTGCCCGGCAGAAAGCGTTTGACGGACTGCCCAAAAAACAAGTGGGCACGCACAAGGTCAGCCAATTAATTGAGCAGGCGTTGTCGTCCGGCGAGTTATTCGTGCCCGAAGCCGGGCGGATTACCTATCAGCCAAAATAATAGGCAACTTGAACACTCCCCGGCGTTTTTGTTAGGATAAATTATCTGCTTTTAAGGAGAATTTCAATGAAAAAGACTTGGCTTTTGCTGTTTGCGGCGCTTTTATTGCCGCTGGCCTTAATGGCTAAAACGACGACGATTTACCACACCAGCGACGTACACGGTTTTTTCTTCCCGCGTAACGGGCAGGGCGGTTTTGCCGCGCTGGAAGCCGTACTTAAAAAAGGTCCGCAAAATTATTTATTGTTGGACAGCGGGGACTTTTCCAACGGTACCGTGGAAACCCGCAATTCCAAGGGCTTAAAGGCCGTGCAGATTATGAACCGTATGGGTTACGACGCCGCCACCATCGGCAACCACGAGTTTGACTTTAAAGACGCCGCCGTCGCCCCCATTTTGGCAAACGCCCAATTTGCCATTTTGGCCGCTAACTTTTTTGATAAAGCCACGGGCAAATATCCGGCTTCCGTACAGCCCTATAAAATTTTTGATGTAAACGGCGTTAAAGTAGCCGTCATCGGGCTTGCCAACCGCACGCCTACGAATCCGGCTAAGTCTTATTCGTATGGCAAACCGTTTGACGCGTTGGAAAAAGCGTTAAACGAGGTGGAAGCCAAGCACCCCAATTTTGTGGTGGTTATCGTGCACGATTCATTTAAGGACGAAAAGCACGGCGTAGGCTCTTATGTGGGTGAAATTGCCAAACGCTTTGAAGGCCGCGTGCAAGTTGTGTTGGGCGGACACGCACACAACATTTTGCAAAACAAATACGTAAACGGCACCTTGTTTGTGGAAAGCGGCTGCTATTTAAGCAACGTAAGCCGCATTACTGTGGAAACGGATGACAAAACGGGCAAGGTTGTGTCTGCTAAATCCGAACTTATCCCGCTTATCGTAGCCCAAACCGGCGAAGACAAAGCGATGAAGGAATATGTGGATTCCTTGCGCGAACCCGGCGTGGACGAAGTCGTCGGCGAGGCCAAGGAAACCTTATCTAAACTCCCGGTAGCAAAGGACCGCCAGGACTCCCCGCTTAACGACTGGATTGCCGATTTGCTTCGCAATTATGCCGGCGCGGAAATTGCCGTGCATAACAACGGCGGTACGCGCGTGGACCTGAAAAAAGGCAAAGTAACCAAACGCGATTTGATTGAAATTCACCCGTTTGACAACACGGTTACTTTGGTAACGGTGGACGGAAAATTCTTAAAGAAATTTGTAAAGAAGGGTTTTGCCCCGCGCAGTTTATATACGTATTCCGGCTTGACGATTACCTATAAGCAAACCAAAAAAGGAAAAGTAAAAGACCTTAAACTGTTTGTAAACGGCAAACCCGTGGAAAACCATAAAAAATATACGCTGGTTACCAATTCCTATATTGCGGGCGGCGGAAGCGAAGGCTGGATGTTTAAGCAAATCCCGGCGGAAAACAAAAAATTGGCCGGGGATAAAACCATCCGCGACTTAATGGAAGAAGCCCTTAAAAAGGGCCCGGTAACCGCACCCGAAACCGGGAGAATTATCAAACGCTGATATGCGCGTAAAGTCTATTCTGTTTATTTTATTGGCGGCCGCCTTATTAGGCGGCTGCCTGCACGAAGAACTGCACCCGGTGGATATTTATTATACCGCCGATGTGCAGGGGTTTTATTGGTCCCGTATGGAGCCGCGCTTTGAAAATAAAGAAGCGGGCGGATATGCGGTACTTAAAAATTTCTTGCAAACCCGCCCAACCCCATATCTGTTGTTTGACGGCGGAAACTGGTTCGGCTCCGCGCCGGAGGGCAACTTGACCAAGGGCGCCTATGTGGTCGAACTGACCAAAACGCTTCCTTATACGGCGGGTTCCATTAGCGATAAAGATTTGGTTTACGGCTGGCCGTCCTTGCGCAATACCGTGCGCGAGTTGCCTTATCCCTTTATTGTTTCCAACTTACAGTTGGAAGGAAAAATTCCGTGGCCGCTGCACGATTACCAAATCCGCACGGTGGACGGCATTAAAATCGGTATTTTTGGTTTGATTGACCCGCAGGCTATTAATAAAAATAAAGGCCGCCTGCTGGGCTTATCTGCGCAGGACCCGGTGCAAGTAGCCAAGGATATGACTTCCTTGCTTAGGGAAAAGGGCGTAGATTTTATTATTGTGTTAAGCGCGCTTGGCGAGGAGCAAAAGGACGGTATCAGTGATGCTTCCTTGGCCGGAGAAGTGGAACATTTGGACCTGATTTTAAGCGCCAATAAAGACCGCGAAAACGCCGAAACCGATACCGTTAATAATACCTTTATCGTTTATCCCGGCTCCAAATTGGATAGTATCGGGCACATCCGCTTGTTGTTTGATAAAAATAAGCAACTGCGCGATGTGGAGTTTGAGGATATTCCCTTATTTAAAGACGAGTTTGGCGAGGATGCAGAAATCGCTGCCCGTGCGGCCGCCTTGCGCGCGGAAACCCGCAAAAAAATGAACGCCCGCGTAGCCGATTTGCCGCAGGCGGTGGCTACCTCCTTAACGGCAGAATCTCCGCTGGGCGATTTGCTCACGCAATGCTTATACAAATGGTCCAAACTGGACGGCGCGATTATCAATTCGGACTCTATCCGTAGCGCGCTGCCTGAGGGCCGCCTGTCGGAATACGATTTGTATAAAACATACCCGTATGGGGATAACATTACTTTTATTACCATTAAGGGCGCGGCCTTTTTAAAGGCGTTGGAAGCCTCGTTAAACGCCAAGGATAATTTTCCGCAAGTAGCGGGGTTTACCGTGTCTTACGCGGTTACGCCGGAAGGCAAAAAAATTCGCCAGGTAGTGCTTGAAAAAAACGGGCGTGCCATTACCCCTCGCGAGACTTACCGCTTTGCCGTTACGGACCACGTGTTGGCGGGCGGCTTCGGGCACGACGGATTTATTGATTCGCTGGAATTTAAAAATACCTTTGTGGAAGCGCGCCAAATTATGCGCACCTGCTTAGCCCGCCAGAAAACGGTGGAATTGCCCAAGTTAGGCCGCTGGAAGAAAGTAAAATGAATTTAATTCATCCCTTAAAAATCGGCTCCTTTACCGCCCCAAATAACTTGGTTTTGGCCCCTATGGCGGGCATTACGGACTCGCCCTTCCGCGTGTTGTGCTTAAAGGGCGGAGCGGGGCTTGTGTGCGCGGAAATGGTATCCGCCCACGCCTTGCACTACGGCAACGAAAAGAGCGGCCGGATGTTGCAGGTCAACCCCAAGGAGCACCCGGTTTCTATGCAAATTTTCGGCTCGGACGAAGCCACCATTGCAGAGGCCGCCAAAAATGCCGAAGCCCGTGGGGCCGATATTGTGGATTTGAACGCGGGCTGCCCCGTCAAAAAAATTAATAAGGCAGGTGCGGGGTGCGTGCTGATGAAGGACGAAGCCAAACTGGGCCGCTTGCTGGAAGCCGCTGTAAAAAGCGTAAAAATCCCGGTAACGCTTAAAACGCGCATTGCGCTAACGCATAAGGAACTGTTAGGGGCGCGGCTCGCTAAACTGGCCGAAGATTGTGGCTGTGCGGCGGTAACCTTGCACGCCCGGGCCGCGGTGGACGTACACAGCGGGGCGCCTAATATAGAAGCATTGGCCGAAGCGTGCGCGGCGGTTAAAATCCCGGTTATCGGCAACGGCGGCGTGCTGGAAGCCGACACGGCGCGGAAGTTTTTGGAAGCCGGGTGCGCGGGCGTAATGATTGGGCGCGGCGCCATTGGCAACCCGTTTATTTTTAAGGATATTATTAACGCTTTTGAAGGCAAAGAGCCTGTTAGCAAGTCGCCTGAAAAGCGGCTGGAAATTTATTTGGATCTCATCCGCGAAAATGTGTCTTATTACGGCGAGCGCATTGGCGTAAACCGCAGCCGCAAAACCGCCGGATATTGGATAAAGGATTTCCCTAACGCCTCGGAAATGCGCGGCCTTTTTGTGCGGCTGGACACCTTGGCGGAGATTGAAAAATTATTCGCGGAAACCTTGGCGCGTTTGCACGCGTAAAAAAATCCCGTAAAATCTTGTACATTTTGATATAATATATAGGAAACCACGAGTCATTAAAACAGCGGCCAACCACTCCGCTGCGCATTAATTACAAAAGGTAGAAACAAAATTATGACAAAAACTTTTTTGCCTTCCGTAAAGGAAGTGGAAACCACCCGCAAATGGCATCACATTGACGCCACGGGCCAAACCCTGGGCAGATTGGCTACCCAAATTGCCGTCTTGCTTATGGGCAAACACAAAAAGACCTATACGCCCAATATGGACTGCGGCGACTTCGTCGTCGTTACCAATGCCGGCAAAATCAAATTGACCGGTAAAAAACTGGAACAAAAGGTTTACTTCTCTCACTCTGGCTACGCCAAGGGTGGTAAAGAAACCCCGGTCAAAAGAGTGTTGGAAAACAACCCCACCAGAGTATTGGAACTGGCCGTTAAAAGAATGTTGGACGAAAACAAACTTCGTGCGCCCAGAATGAAACGCTTGCGCTTGTTTGCTGGCGAAGAACACGCTTTCACCGAACGCTTTGGTAAATAAGAGGGATAGAAATTTATGAACAATACGAAAGAACTCAAAACCGGAAGAAGAAAAACCTCCGTCGCCCAAGTTGAACTTTTGAAGGGTAAAGGGGTTATTACCGTAAACGCCAAATCTTTGGATGAATACTTCGGCAACCACGCCCGCTGCAAAGCCGCCGTTAAGGCTCCGCTCGTGGTTACCAACCTGGAAAAAGAATACGACGTTACTGCCAAAGTAGTGGGTGGCGGCGTGTCCTCCCAGGCGGGCGCTTTGCGCCACGCGATTGCGCGCTCTATTGCCGCGATCAGCGAAGATCTCAAAAAGACCGTTAAGAAGGCCGGTTACCTTACGCGCGATCCGCGTATGGTGGAAAGAAAGAAACCCGGTCAGCCCGGTGCCCGCAAACGCTTCCAGTTCTCCAAACGTTAATCGTTGGCTGGAAACTTGCAGGAAATGTTTTACAAAACCCCCGTTCCTTTTGGACTGGGGGTTTTTCTATGTATAGAAGCGGCGGACTTATTGAGTTGTAGTTCTGTCATTCCCGAGTGTAGTAGTCGGGAATCTGTTTTTGTCGCGTTTGTTCTCTTCCAAAACGACAGATCCCCGACAGAAACCTTCGGGGATGACGACTTTGTGAAAAAAAGGGGTCATTCTGAACTTGTTTCAGAATCTACCGATTATGTTGTTGGGCTTTTGTATTGTAGTTGTTGTCATCCTGGAAAGTCGTAGTCCAGGATCTGTTGTTATTAAAACAGAGGAAAACGACATATACTGGAACGCTCCGCGCCGGCAAACCTTCCAGTATGACTTTTATTTTTATAAACAACCAACTATCCAACCGGTAGGTCCTGAAACGAGTTCAGGACGACGGCCTTATTTTTTTATTGTTGCCTTTTTGTTTGATTGCGACATTACAAAAAGACTGTGGCTCCATTAGTCAAAGGGGGGGAAAAAGGTAAGCCGGCCGCAGGACTTGTTCATAAAGGG